>CAYWTX010000401.1:0-2399 GCA_964461295.1 uncultured Planctomycetaceae bacterium
GACGGCCGTGGCCGTCCAGAACCTGAGTCGACGTGAGAAGCCGGCGGAGTTCTTCGAGAACGCGGCGCTGCTTGCCCTGATGGGCGCGTTTGTCAACTACGCGCAGGGGCGCTGATGCAAGCCAAGGCCGCCCTCCTGCGCGTCACGAAGACGGGCACCGCTGAGCAGATCGGGTGCGCCACGATGTACGATGGCGAGCGCGGCCTGCGCCTGCGCGTCTCGGCCAAGGGGCTGCCTGAAGGCAGGCACGGCATGCATGTTCACGAGGGTGCCTCGTGCGGGCCTGGCTGGTCGGAGTCGGACAAGGCGGTGATCCCGGCTGGGGCCGCCGGTCCACACTACGACCCCCAGGCGACCCGCGCCCACCTCGGGCCAGGCGGCGGGGGGCACGCTGGCGACATGCCCCGCTTCCGGTCCAGCGGGACGCAGAAGAACACCCGCTACTACACGATCCCTGGGCTGACCGTCACCGAGCTTCTGGGTCGCACCTTCGTCATTCACCAAGACGGCGACAACTTCTCCGACACGCCCAAGCCCAACGGCGGCGCCGGCCCCCGCTTCATGTGTGGGACCATCCGGCCCATCCTGCGAGGCAGCCGCTACCCCGGCGTCACGAGCGCCACCCTGCCCGCCTCAGGCGCTGTCGCCCACACCCAACAACAGGAGACGCGCCCCTACCTGTGCGTCGCCTACGACACCGAGAAAGCCGCGATCCAACCCCTCCGCCTCGCAGCAGGGCTCGTCGGGGGCCCGCTGGTGGGGTATGCTGCGTGGAGCCTTCGCCAAGAGCGCCCCGCGCTCGCGACGGGGCTGGGAGCGGTCGCGGCAGCCATGTCCGCGTGGTCGCTCTACGTCTGGGGCAAGGCTGACGCCGAGATGCGGCAGAACACCCAGGACAACCTGACCAACACGGAGCGTGAGCGATGATCTCCGCTGAAGCCATTCGAGCCAACCCCCGCCTGCGCCTGTCTCCGCACTTCTTGGCGGTGGAACTGGTCGCGCAGACGGAGCCTGGGAGCGAGCGGGACGCCCGTTGGGCGGAGCGCGCCCCGCTGTTGACGGACGCGCACGCGGCGTCCTTGGTTGTGCTGGCCGAAAAGCTGGAGCAGGTGCGGGCCTTGGTGGGTCGACCGCTTCGGATCACGAGCGGCTATCGGCCCAGATCTTCGGGCAGCCAGCACGCCGTGGGCCAGGCGGCGGACGTGCAGGCGGACGGCGTGTCGCCGCTTGAACTGGCGTGCCAGATCCGTGCAGCTAGCATCCCCGGCTTGCGGCAAGTGATCGCGGAGTCGCGCGGCACGGGCCTCGATGGTCCCATGGGCGTCGGCACCAACCGTTGGGTCCATGTCGCCGTCTTAGGCCCAGGCTATCGCGCCACACGAAGCGCTTGGCTCGAAACGGAAACCGGGCAAGCCCCCTACCACACCCTTCGCGCCAAGGCGGGTTCATGAAAGACACCCTGATCAGCGTGGGCCTCCTGGCCGCCGGTGGCGTCGCCATCGCGGCGGCCTCGGGCATGTACGGCAAGGGCTCGCGCGCCATTCGAGGCATGCGCTACACGCTCGCCTATGGCGGTGACAACGACAGCACGATCCATGTCTCGGGCGTCTTCCAGCCGTACAGCAGCGCGGTGAAGTCGGCCAAGAAGATCGCCAAACGCATCGGGCAAACGGTCGAGGTTCGCGAGGAAGGCTACGATCTCGTGGCCTTCGTCGAGCCGGACGGGCGCGTCGATGATGGTGGTCACGGCAAGGGTTCGCGTGCCTCAGGGTCGGTGGTGCGCTGGCTGGCCAAGAAGTACGGAGTCAGCATCGCGACCCTCGCTCCACACGGGGACGAGACGCTTGAGCTTGTGAACTTGGCCACCGAGGCGTGGCGTGAGCAGAACGGTCTTCCTGCTCCAAACTCGCCGCTCGCGCGCGGCTTCTTCCTCGACAACCTTCGCCATCCCCCGATGTGATCGGCCTGGAGCCAGTCCAATGAGCACCAAAGACACCTTGATCAGCGTGGGCCTCCTGGCCGCCGGCGGCGTCGCCATCGCGGCGGCCTCGGGCGTGTACAGCAAGGGCTCGCGGGCCTTGGGATCGGAAGACCTGCGCCTTGAGTCTGAGGCCGGCTTGGACAAGGGCTCGCGTTCGGGCATCAACGTCAACGACATGGAGGACGAGGGTCGGCGGACCTATTCAGCGGGTGACGCCCATGTTCACGTCTGGCTCGACCTGGGTGTGGCGCGGGACGACTATGGGCGCAGGGTGATGAAGTCGGGGGAGTGGCTGGTAGTCTGTTCCAGGAGCCCCGATCCCCTCAACGTCTCGCCCCGTGGCACCGAGTTGGAACGCCAGACCTTCCGGTTCGCAGATCCGAAGCAACGCGAACTCGTGGCCATGTCGGCGAACGAC
>CAYWTX010000402.1:0-6974 GCA_964461295.1 uncultured Planctomycetaceae bacterium
GATCCCGGCGCCCATGAGGTTGAGCTTCGCGCCGGCGCCCCATGCGGAAGGGGTCTTCCACTTCGTCCGTCTCCGCCGCGGCGCGGCGCGTTTGCCTTGCATCGGCGGGGCAAACCGGCTATCGGTAGAGCAGCATGTACAAGGGCAAGACAGTCGCCGTCATCGTGCCGTGCTACAACGAGGGCACGCAGATCGACAAGGTGCTGGGGACCATGCCGGCCTACGTCGACTGCATCATCGCCGTCGACGACGCCAGCACGGACGACACGGCGGAGGTGATCCGCCGTCGCCTCGCCGCCGCGGAGGAAGGGCGGATCGTACTGGTGCAGCTTCCGCACAACGGCGGGCCCGGGGCCGCCATCGCCGCGGGATTCCGCCAGTCGCTTCGCCGCCGCATGGACATCACGGCCGTCATGGACGGCGACGGGCAGATGGACCCCCGCCAGCTTCGGCTGCTGGTGGACACGGTGGCCAGCGGGCGGGCGGACTACGCCAAGGCCAATCGCCTGTTCTACCGCCGGGCGTGGGCGATGATGCCCTGGAAGCGCTACCTGGGCAACGCGTTCCTCTCGATGCTCACCAAGATCGCCAGCGGGTACTGGCACGTGGCCGACTCGCAGACGGGTTTCACGGCCATCGGCCTGCGGGCGCTGCGGCGGCTGGAACTGGACGGCCTGTACCCGCGGTACGGCTACCCCAACGACATGCTGGTTCGGTTGAACGTGGCTGGCGCCCGCGTGGCGGACGTTCCGCTGCGGCCGATGTACAACGTCGGCGAGCAGTCGAAGATGCGGCTGTGGAAGGTGATTCCGGCGATCGGGTTGCTGATCGGGTTGCGGTTTTTCTGGCGGATGTGGCGGCGGTACGTGATTCAGGACTTTCACCCGCTGGTGCTGTTCTATTCCGGCGGCGTGGCGCTGGGGCTGATCGGACTGCTCGCGTTCCTGCGGATGGTGGCGCTGTGGTGTCTCACGGGGCGGATTCCGCAGATGAACGCCCTGCTGTGGGTGTTTTGCAGCGTCAGCGCGGCCAATTTCGTTCTCTTCGGCATGTGGTTCGACATGCAGATGAACCGCCGCCTGTGCGCCCGGGCCAAGGTCCCTCGCCGGCGCAAGACCCGGCGCAAGGGCCTCGGCGCCGACGTGCCGGGGAGCGAGTGATTTGCCCGCCGACGAGGACATCGCTCCTGTCCCTCAGCGCTCCGGGCTGTTCCGCGCGGTCCAGGCCGTGCTGGAACTGGCGGTCGTCGGCTATCTCGTCCACTACTTCGTTGCCCACGGCGGCGACTTCGGGCTGGCGGTGCGGATGGGCCTCGCCCAGGCCGCCGCCGTCACCGCCCTGATCGTCGCCAGCACCCTCATCCGCGCCTGGCAACTGTTCTACCTGATCGACAGCCTTGCCGGCCGACTGCCTTTCGGCGACTCGCTGGCCCTGACCACCGGCTGCTCGCTGCTCAACCACCTGCCCATGAGCGCCGGCACGGTCCTCAAGGCCGTCATCCTGAAGCGCAACTCGGGGCTGCTGTACGCCCACTTCCTGGCGCTGACGGCGGGGCAGGTGCTGGCGACGTTCCTGGCCGGCGGGCTGCTGGGCCTGGTCGTGCTCGCCCTGCCGTCGGCGCTGGGCCTGGCGCAACGGTGGGTCCTGATGGCGGCGTTCGGCGGCGTGCTCGCCGCCTGTGCGGCGAGCTTCTACATCCCCGTCGCCGCGGCCGGCCCAGGCGGCGGGTGGCTTGCCCGCTCCATCCGCAGTTTTCTCGTCGGCTTGCAGGTCATCCGCCGGCGGCGCGGCAGCCTGCTCGTCCTCACCGCCACCACCTTGCTGATGCTCGTCTCGGCCGCCGCGCGGTTCTGGATCTGCTTCCGCGTGCTGAACGTGGATGTCTCGTTCATCGGCAGCGGGGTGTTCGCGATCATCGCGACGTTCCTGACGCTGGTGAACATCACGCCCGCGGGGCTGGGCATCCGCGAGGCGGCCGTGGGCATGGTGGCCGCGTTCACCGGCGAAGGATTCGCCGCCGGAGTGCTGGCCGCCGGCATCGAGCGGGTCTTCACGATGGCGTTCTTCCTGGTCACCGGCAGCATCAGCCTGGTCGTCCTGAGGCGACGGAAGGTCATCTGAGTGAGAGCGTCTCTTCGACCGCTTGCGTCCTGGCGGCAAGACACAAGCCGACGATCCCAGAATCCAGAATCGAGAACCCGTGTCCGCAGCGCCGAGAATCCTGTTCGACCTGGGCCATCCGGCCCACTGGCACCTGTTCCGCAACGCCATGGCGGACCTCAAGGCCGCCGGCGCCGAACTGGCCGTGCTCGCCCACCAGAAGGACTGCCTCCACGACCTGCTGCGCGCGTCGGGCACCGCCTTCCACCCCGTGCCGCGCGCCGGGCAGTCGATGGCGAACCTGGCCGCCGCCGCCGGACGCGCCCTGCGCCTGTCGCTGTCCCTGTCGCGCCCCAGGCCGTTCGACCTGATGGTGGGCACGTCGATCAGCATCGGCCTGGCCTCACGGCTGACCGGGGCGACGTCCATCGTCTTCGAGGAGGACGACGCGGCCGTGATACCGCTGTTCTCGCTGCTGGCGTACGGCACGGCCCATCACGTGGCCACGCCGCGCTGCCTGGCGCCGGAGAACTACGGCAGCAAGCACCTGACGTACCCCGGCTGCCAGGAGCTGGCCTACCTGCACCCGCGGCGCTACCGCCCCGACCCCTCCATCCGAGCGGCGCTCGGCGTCGGACCCGACGAAAAGTTCTTCCTCGTCCGGCTGGTGGCGCTGCGGGCCCACCACGACGCCGGCCACCGCGGGCTGGGCGGCGAGCAGGCCGCGGCGATCGTCCGCCGATTGTCGCGGCACGGGCCGGTGTTCGTCAGCGCCGAGGCCGGCGGGCAGTACGCCGAACTGGGCGCCCGCCCCCTGCCCACCCCGCCCGACCGCGTGCTGGACGCCATGGCCGAAGCGCACATCGTCGTCGGCGACAGCCAGACCATGGTAGCCGAGGCGGCCGTGCTCGGCACGCCCGCCCTGCGCTGCAACACGTTCGTCGGCCGCCTGAGCTACCTGGAGGAACTCGAGCACCGCTACGGCCTGACCGTCGGCGTGCGCCCCGAGCGGTTCGACGACCTCTGCCGGACCCTGGACGACTGGCTGTCGCGCCCGGACCTCAAGCGCCAGTGGCGGCGGCGTCGCGACGCCATGCTGGCGGAGTGCGTGGACACCACCGACTGGATGCTCCAGCGGTTCGCCGAAATCCTCCAGCGGCGACGAAGGGCGAGGCAGGGCCCCTGACGGCGACGGCATCGCGCAGCCGCACCCGGGCTCGCCTGCCCTTGACGCGCGCCATGCCCGCTACGCGGCCGTTGACGTGTCGTCGGCCTCCGCCCGGCCGCGCGGGGCCGGCCGGAGGCGCTTCGTTGCCAGGAACGCCACCGCGGGCACGAACAGCTCGCGGACGATCGGCAGGGCCGTCAGGAAGTGCAGGCGGAAGTGGGTGTCGCGCGTCGCCAGCAACGACAGGCCCGCGCCGGCGACCAGCCGGCGCATCCGGGCGAACGTGACGGGGTGGAGCCCCAGTTGGGCCCGGTTGTTGCCGGCTACCTTCTTCCGAAAGATCGCCTGGCGCAGGAACTTCGCCACCGGGAACGGCAGCGCGTGAAAGGGCTTGAGCCTGTGGCCGGCGTGCGGGTTGTACCACGGCGGGATCACCAGGTACGCCACGCCGCCTGGCTTGAGCACGCGACGGATCTCCCGCAGGCTCGGCAGTTGCCGCTCGGGCGGGATATGCTCGATCACGCCCCGGCAAACAACCGCGTCGAAGGTCGAATCGGCAAAGGGAATCGCGTCCGCTGACGCGATCACGTTCCGGTCCCAGAGGAAGTCGCACGCGGCGATCTCAAGGTTGGTGGCGTCGCAGCCGCGGAAGCGGTGCAGGGCGGCGCAGAACTCGCCGCGAGCGCCGCCGACGTCGAGAACCTTGCAGCCGGCCAAGGGAAGGAACTGCTCGATCTCCCCGATGGCGACGCGGGCGAAGTAGTCGCGCATCTGCCGTGCATTGTCGCCTTCGAAGCGATGAAAGTTGTAGAACCACAGCCGACGGTAGTGGTCCCACAAACTGCGCGGGCAACGGTCCTCGCCCTTGGGTTCTGTCATGATTCCGGCATGGTACCTCGGGAGGCGGCGGTTGAGAAGCCGAGCCCGTCGAGCCGTCGTGCTTCGCTCCGGCCGCCCGCTGGTTGCGCTCATCCCTCGGCCGGCTTGGTCGCCTCGATGACCGAGTCCATGCCCCTGCCGGCGTGGTGCAGGCGGGTCTTGGTGAACCCCGCAGTTTTCAGGTCTTCGGAGAGTTCCTTGAACGTGTACGTGCCGCCGCCGGGCGTGTTGACCAGCATGTTGATGGCGAACAGGGCGCCCTGGGGCGGGCTGACGTGCAGCGTGTCCATCACCACGTCGCGGATCATGATTCGCCCGCCGCCGGCCAGCGCCGCATACACCTTCCTGAACAGCGAGCGGTTCTCCTCGCGGCTGTTCATGTGGACGATGGCGCTGACCCACGCCAGGTCGGCCCCGGCGGGCAGCGGCTGATCGCCGCTCATGTCGCCTGGGGCGAACGTGACTCGCCCGGCCAGGCCGGCGGCCTGGACGTGGGCGCGGGCGATGGGGATCACGTCGGGCAGGTCCAGGAGGGTGGCCTGGGCGTTGGGCTGGGCTCGCAGCAGCGCGATGGTCCACGTGCCGGGCCCGCCGCCGAGGTCCAGCAGGTGCGTGAACTCCGGCGGGCCGATGATTTGCACCAGCGCCGGGGCGGCCTTGCGGCTCACGTCGTCCATCGCCTCGATGAACGCGGCCAGGTCTTCCGCCGCCCCGCGGATGCTGGGCTTTCGCTCGGCCTTCCGGCCGGTCTTGACCACCTCGGCGAGCTGGGCCCAGTGGCGCAGGCAGTTGCCCATGTGCCGCGTCATCGCCAGCACGCTGTCGCCCTCGCCGCGGGCGAGCAGGTCGGCCACCCCCGGCGCCAGCGAGTAGCGGAAGCCCGATTTCTGCAACAGCTCCAACGCCGTCAGGGCGTCCAGAAGCATCACCATCGCGCGCACGTCGGCCTGCAAATGTGCGGCCAGGTCGTGCGCCGTCAGCCGCCGGCCGTCGAGCACCGTGAAGATATTCAGCTCGGCCCCGGCCACGATCGCGCACGCCGGCTGGAAGCCGCGAACCAACTCCAGAAGTTCATCGCCTGTCCACTTCTTCGCCATCGAGGGACCTCAGAAGGAAGTATAGGGAGGGCGAATGGTAGCGTCCGGGCGCTCGCCGAGGTAGGGGGTTCTTCGCGCTTCGTTCAACCGACGAGCGGGGATTGCGGGCAACGCGGCCCAAGAGGCCCGGCGGGCCGACAGCGGATAGCCCCGCCCGTGAGGGCGGGGATTGCGGGCAACGCGGGCCCAAGAGGCCCGTAGGGCCGCCAGCGGGTAGCCCCGCCCGTGAGGGCGGGGAGGTAGCCCCGCCCGTGAGGGCGGGGATTGCGGGTAACGCCAACCCAAGAGGCCCGTAGGGCCGATAGCGGGTAGCCCCGCCCGTGAGGGCGGGGATTGCGGGCGACGCCAACCAAAGAGGCCCGGCGGGCCGACAGCGGGTATCCGCAGATTTCGCAGATTTCGCAGATTGGGACGAGGAGTGGCAGGTTCTGACCTGCCCCGCGCTGGCCGGTTTTACCCGCCCCTTGACAATGGACCGCCACCGCCCGCCCGCTCCGGTCAACTCCCGCCCCCCGGCCGGGTCTCGCCGGCCCCGGTCGCAACTGGGGCAGCCTCGCCGTCGCCGAAACTAGGGCGCGTCCCTAGTTATCCCCTGTCCCTAGTTATCCCCGTCCCTAGTTATCCCAATCCGGCCGAGCAGGTATGGAACGAGTTCAAACGGCACACGGCCAACAGCCTGCCGCTGCATAAACGGGATATCCGAAGCAGTCTTCATGCCAACAAGCGGCGGGTCTGCCGCTCCCAAGACAAGCTTCGGTCGTTCATTCTGGCGTCCCAACTGCCATCACCGTTCAAATAGAGTGTACTTACATCACTTTTGCGAACGTCAATAATTGGTTCTTCCCGGGCTCCCGTCCCCGAAACTCCCGCGCGAGGGGAACAGAAAAAGACTTGCTCATCGCCGCGCCTCATCGTACTATTGTAACCTGCGGTGTCCCGGAACACGTTAGCCCCAGTTGCCGGAACAGGTTGCCATTCACGGGAGGTTGCCAATGCAAATGGTAGTGACGGAAAAGTATAAGACTCCTCGCTTCCTTGTGGTTCTTGATACCAATGTACTCATTTACGGGACTCATTTGCTTTCGAATCCCCTGTCACAATCGCTTTTTCATTCCTTGAAGACAGAAGGCGGCAGAGTTGTGCTGCCGGAGATAGTCGAAAAAGAAACACTACGGAACGCGGTCAAGTGTTGCTTAGACGCTTTCGGAAAACACAGAGATACCTCCCGAATCCTCGATACTTTCTGGCATCCGGTAGTCGTAAGTAAAGAACCAACAAGAGAAGAGATAGAAGAGAAGGTACAAACTAGATTCAAGGAACTATCTGAATTACTCATAAGAGCTTCTCTATCCCCGTCACAGTTGCAGAAGGCTTTTGAACATGTTGTTGCCGAATTGCCCCCAAATGGACCTGGCAACCAGCAGTTCAAGGATTCTGTTCTATGGGCAGTAATTCTTGACTTCTTGAAGACAGCACCTGTTTATTTCATAACACTGCTGTCCAAGATAATCGCGGCGTAGTGTCCTGCCTGGCTTTTCTGGAGTGATTCTCCTCGGATTGCTGGGTTTTGGACGGCCTCAGGCCTTCCTGCGACTGGCTTTCGGCCCGTCCTTCGCCGCCGCCGTTTCAGGTTCCCCCGTTTTGCTGTCCAGGATATTCGCAAAAAGTGGCAACGCATATTCCAGCGGCTCCGACGCCGGATACGCATACGGTTCCTCCAGCCATTTCCA
>CAYWTX010000403.1:0-8256 GCA_964461295.1 uncultured Planctomycetaceae bacterium
TGATCGCGCCCCTCGGTGACGAAGCTGCCGAGATGCCGCCCGATCCGCCGCTGCAGTTCCACCAGCACCGCCCGCACCGACTGCGCCGTCGCGACGCGGCTGGCGTTCTGCGACACCGCTTCCGAGCGGATCTCGGCCGTCACGTCCTGGCCGTCCAGCAGTACAACAAGGCGCTCGCCGTCGGGCACGAGGGCGATGTCGGCCGAGGCGGCGATGTTGGCCAGTGCGGCCTCGTCGCCAAGATCGACGCCCAGCCGCAGGGCTTTGAGCGTGACGGCGCGGTAGGTCGCGCCGGTGTCGAGGAACGCGATGCCCATCGCCTTGGCCAGTTGCCTGGCGGCGGTGCTCTTGCCGCTTCCCGCGGGACCGTCGATGGTGACTACCATGGGTGGAAGCTTACCGCACCGCGGGGCGTTGTTCCAGATGGGGACAAATGCGAAATGCCGATGGGCCAGAGCTTGGGCACCCGCGCGGTCGTCGCTGCTCCAAGCCCCGGCCCGGCGTGGCCGGGGCATCCGGATCCCTACGCGCCGACGCCGGCGATCATCCGCTCGCCCTGCGCGCCCAGCGGAACTTCGCCGCCCGGCTGCGGGGGTTGGACGCCGTCTCGGCGGGCGAGGGGCGGAGGGGTTCGTCGGCCGCGGCTTCGTACGTGCCGTCGCGCGCGCCGTCGCGGAAGGCGTGCTTGATCAGCCGGTCCTCGCCGCTGTGGAACGTCAGGATGCCGATCCGCCCGAGCGGCCGCAGGCACCACGGCGCCAGGCGCAGCAGCGCCTTCAGGCTGCCCAGTTCGTCGTTGACCAGGATCCGCAGCGCCTGGAACGTCTTGGCGGCCGGGTGGGTGGCCGAGGCGTCGTCGGCCTTAAGGCGCTTCCAGTCGCGGTGTGTAAGGCCCCGGGCATCGAGCACGGCCTGGACCAGGTCGAGCGTCGTCGTGATCGGTCGCTGGCGCCGGCGCCGCACGATGGCCGCGGCGATTACGGCGGCTTCCTCCTCGTCGGCCAGGTCGGTCAGCGCGGCGGACAGGTCGGCCTCGTCGATGCCGGCAAGCAGGTCGGCGGCCGAGCGGGTGATGCGGCTGTCCATCCGCATGTCGAGCGGGCCGTCGTGCTTGTAGCTGAACCCGCGCGCGGGGTCGTCCAGTTGCATGCTGGAGACGCCCAGGTCGGCAAAGACGACGTCGAAGCCCTCCACGCCCTCCCGTGCCATCGCCTTGGCGATCCCGGCGAAGTTCATCCGGTGCGGCAAAAGGGTTGCCCCCAGTTCCAGCGCAGCCAGTCGCTGCCGCGTCCGCTCGAGTTGCTCGCCGTCGACGTCGAAGCCGACCAACCGCCCGTCGGGCGCGATGCGGCGCAGCAGCGATTCGGCATGCCCGCCGTAGCCCAACGTGCAGTCGGCGACGGTCTGGCCCGGGCGCGGGTCGAGATGCTCGATGACCTCGGCGACCATGATGGGCACGTGCGTCCCGGCCGGGGTGCGCCCCTGTGCGCGGATGTGCTCGCGCATGTCGGGGAACGCGAGCGGATCGAGTTCCTTGTAGCGTTCGTCGAACCGCTTGGGGTGCGTGCCGGAGTACCGGCGGCGCCGGCGGTGGGACGATGGCGAGTCATCGGCGTTGGCAGGCGTCCGCGGCATTGGGTCGATTATACCGCCTCGGGGCAGTTGGTGTTGCCGCAGTACCCCGCCTGTCCCGATGTGTTCCAGATAGTGCCTGGATTCCGTGATGGGCTGGATGCGGGAAGCTTCGAAGGAGCGATACGATGCGGCGACTGCTTATGATGATGGCGCTGGCGGCGGGAGTGTTGCTTGCTCCATGGGCGGCGATGGCCCAGGACGCGATTGACCGCCTCGTCAACGACCTGCTCAAGGACAAGCCCATGCCCAAGGTCGCGCCGCCCACCATGCCGGGCAAGGCGCCCGTCCCCGCCGCCAAGCCGCGTCGCGGCGGCGCCAGCATCGAGTCGGCCGACGCGCCCAAGGACTGCACCGTCGAAAGCGATTGGCGGTACTGGGACCGCGCCGAAATCGCCAAGGGGTACGACGTGGCCGCCAGGAAGGCCCTGGACCTCGCGCATCGCACGGCCGCGATGGTCGCGCGGGCCGACGCCAGGAGTGTGGCGCCCTTCGGCGCCGACCTGGCCTCACTGGAGAAGAAGATCGCCGCCGCGGCGGACGGCGCCGACTGGCAGGCGATCTACCTCGAGGCCCGCAAGCTGCGCCGCCGCATCCTGCTGGCCCACCCGCTGCTGGGGCAGTTCAACGACATCATCGTCACCAAGGTCGGCCCGCCCGGCTACAGCCACATGTGCGACCAGTATCTCGGCCGCCACAGCGTGGCCGGGCCGGGGCTGACGGTCGTCGAGAACTGGCGCGGCGACCGCCCGGCCGCGCGCGCGATGCTGCCCGAGGGCAAGCTGCCTCCCGGCGCGGTGCACCATCCGGAGCTGTCGTACGACGCCAAGCGCGTCGTGTTCGGCTTCTGCCCGCACACCGAAGAGGACCGTGCCAAGCGATGGTTCTACCTGTACGAAGCCGCCGTCGACGGCTCCTTCGTCCGCCAGCTCACCGGCGTGCCCGGCCGCGACAAGCTTCAAGGCCAGGACGGCCGCACGACCGTGTACATCGAGGATTGGGATCCGGTGTACCTGCCCGATGGCGACATCCTGTTCCTCTCGACGCGGAACCAGGGGTTTGGGCGCTGCCACGGCGGACGCTACACCCCCAGCTACGTGCTCTACCGCTGCGACAGGGACGGCAACAACATCCGGCGCATCTCATGGGGCGAGGCGAATGAATGGGACCCCAGTGTGCTCAATGACGGCACGGTCGTCTTCAGCCGATGGGACTACATCAACCGCCACGACTGCCTGTTCCAGAGCCTGTGGACCACCCACCCGGACGGCACGGCGACCGCACACTACTACGGAAACAACACGCCGGTGCCGAACATGATCCTCGAGGCTCGGGCGATCCCCGGCAGCCACAAGATCGTCTCCACGGCTGGGGCCCACCACTCCTTCACCAACGGCAAGCTGATGGTCATCGACAACCGCAAGGGGCTGGACGGCTTTGAGCCGATCACCGACCTGACGCCGGAGGCGGGGTACCCCGAAGAGCGTCCGTGGAACCCGACCAACGGCGGCACCATGGTGTGTTCGTGGGCGACCCCCTGGGCGTTGAGCGAGGAACTGCACCTGGCGTCGTTCTCGCCCTACCCCCTGGCGGGGCAAGGGCGCGTGCAGCGGCGGGAGGCGTTCGGCCTGTACCTGCTGGACACGCTGGGCGGGCGAGAACTGATCCACCGCGATCCGAACATCTCCACGTTCAGCCCCATGCCGCTGGCGCCCCGCCCGTGCCCGCCGGTGCTCGCCTCGGCGCTGCCGCCCAACGCCGGGCCGGAGGGAACCTTCTTCGTGCAGAACGTCTACCGCACCGGCCGCGGCGAGATCCCGCCCGGCTCGGCGAAGTTCCTCCGCGTCGTCGGCATCAACGAGCAGCCGACGGCCGGGGCCGCCTCACGCGGCAAGGCCGCCAACGAGATCGTCAAATGGGTGATCGGCACGGTGCCCATCGAGCCGGACGGGTCGGTGGCGTTCCAGGCTCCGGCCAACAAGACGTTGCTGTTCCAGGCGCTGGACGCCAACCACATGTCGCTGTTCTCGATGCGCAGCCAGGTCTACCTCCAGCCGGGCGAGAAGATGAGTTGCGTCGGGTGCCACGAGCCCGACGCCACCAACGCCTCGCCGCGGGCGACGCACGCATTTGCCGTGCGGAAGATCACCCCGCCGCCCGGGCCGGCGCAGAACGACGGGTTCAGCTTTGCCAAGACCGTTCAGCCGGTGCTCGACCGCTACTGCATCGGCTGCCATGGCCTGGAGGACGGCGCGGCGCCCGCCGGCGCCGTCGGCGCGGCCAAGGGCAAGGCGATTGCCGACTTGAGGGGGAAGGCGGCCGCGGGCGCCGCGAGTCCCGGCAGGACCGGCCTGAACCTGATGGGCGACGTACGCGGCGGATTCAGCAGCGGGTTCGAGGGGCTCACCAGGGGCGGGCTGGTGCGCATCGCCCCACGCAACGGCGAGACGCACTACAGCAAGCCGATGGACGGCCTGGACTACGGGGCGCGTCAGGGCAAGCTGGCCGGGTTGTTGCTGGCCGGGCATCCCGACGCCGCCGGCAAGCAGCGAGTGAAGCTTGACTCCGCCAGCATCCAGCGGCTCATGCAGTGGATGGACCTCAACGCCCAGTACACGGGCGACTATACGGGCAGGGATCGCCCGGAGAAGGCAGCCCACAAGCCGGAGGCCGAGACCGCCTTGCGAGACCACGTTCGCACATCCTGCGACAAGTGCCACGCGGGCATGTCCGCCCAGCCGTACTGGGCCCTGGTGAACAAGGCGAACGCGGGCGAAAGCCGCGTGCTGCTGGCGCCGCTGGCCGAGCAGGCCGGCGGCTGGGGCCAGTGCCAGGCTCAATGGAAATCCGCCGACGAGAAAGCGTGGCGCGATCTGCGGGCGAAGGTGCTCGCGGCCGCGGCCGTCGCCGCCGCCGAACCCGCCGCCGTGGCGAGGAAGTGAACGGGCGAGCGTGGCTCCTGCCGACGGGATTCCGTTGACCTGCATCGGCTGCGGGACTAGCTTGTCCTCCATGTTCGACCTTGCCAGACATCCGTACTTCGTCCGTTGGGTCGATCCCCGTTCCGGCGTCGAAAGCTTCATCCTTGACCGGCGAGTCGCGCCGTTCCAGAAGGGGCTGTACTTCGCCACGCCCAGCACCTCCGCCGACGGGCGATGGCTATGGTTCCGGGCGCAGTGGCCCCCCGCCCGGTGCGGGTGCCTCGCGGCCGTGTGCCTCGACCCCGACCAGCCGCGCATCGAGCTTCTGCCGGCGACGACGGGCGGAGGCAACCCGCTCGTGCTGCCGGAGGGCGACGCGGCGTACGTGCCGATCGAGGACGGCGTCTATCGCGTGAGCGTCGGCGGCGAGGTCACGCCGGTGCTTCGCCTGCCGGCCGAACTGGTTGCCAACCGCCGGCTGAACACGCTGGTGGTGGACCTGACGCTTTCGGCCGACGGGAAGTACTTCGTGCTGGACACGCACATCGGCAACCGGTGGGTGGTGTGCCTGGGCGAGCCGGCGACGGGGAAGGTCACGGCGCTGAGGTCGTTCTTCCGCTGCTACCACCATGCGGTGTTCTCGCCCACCGACCCCGAGCTGTTCATGATCTGCCAAGGCCCCTGGCACGACGAGGTCAGCGGCGAGAAGGGGAACATCGACATCCGCATGTGGCTGATGGACACCCGAGGCACGCGATTCGAGCCGCTGCACGGAGATCTGTGGTTCAGCCACAACTGCATGAGTTGCCACGAGTGCTGGACCGCCGACGGCAAGATCCAGTGGGTGGACTACAACGACGGCATCCACGAGACGGACGTGTACCTCTCGCCTCGCCGCCGCGAACTCATCTGGCCGCACGGCGACCTATGCCACGCTCAGTGCGACCGCTCGATGCGGTACCTGGTGGCCGACGAGAACCCGTACAGGCGATCCAAGGAGCGGCCGTGCCGCGTGCTGGCGATGGACCGCCGGACCGGGCGCGAGACGGTGATCTGTTCGGACGCGGGCCTGCCGCAGATCGCGGACGCAAGCGATTGGCGGAGCTACCACCTCGACCCGCACCCGCACTTCTCGCCCGACGGCAAGGCCATCACGTATACGACGTGCGCGCGGGGAATGGTGGACGTGGCGGTGACGCCGTGGGATGATGGATCGGCGAACCGGTTGACCGGTGGGCTGGCGAATCGGTGAAATGGAGAAACGCCATGAGGCATTGCTGCGCACCTGCCCTGGTAGTGCTCTTGAGCGCCCTGGCTGCCGCCGCCGCGACGCCGGGCGCGGTGCCCGCATCGGCTCCCGCCAAGGGAGCCGAACTCCACCAGCAGATCACCCAGGCCTACATGATGGGGGAGTGGGCCAGCCTCGACAAGTTGCTGAGATCGGCCACGGGGCTCTCGACCGAGCAACTGGCCGACGTGAAGTACGTCCGCGAGGCCGTGGCGGAGTGCCGCCCGGTGTGGTGGAACGCGTGCAAGGCCGCCAAGGGCAAGGTGCTGATCCATCCGTCGATCTGGGGCAAGCAGTTCTCGGCGATCTACGACCCGGCCGGCAAGGGCGGCATGCAGATGCAGACCGGGCCGCAGGGCACGACGCTGACGATTTCGTGGGCGCAACGCGACATGGACAGCGGCGACGTGGGGTTGTACGGATACACCAGGGGCGACGTGAACTGCATCGAGGTGTGGGGGCACCTGGCCAACGCACAGATCTGGCCGACGATCCCGCTGCCGACGCTGGCGGCGATGTCGGACGACGACAAGGCGCAGATGCAGAAGTACATGGGCGCGCGGGGCGAGATGGCGATGCTGTACTACGGCACGCCGCCGGCGCGCCGGTACGCTCTGCACATCTCCATGGCCGCGTTCTACTACGACAAGTGGGGCAAGGACGCTTTGGCGGGCGTGCGGCGGGCGGTCTGCTCGGGCGTCATGCAGGAGATCGTGAATGCCCCCGCGAAGTTCCCCAGCATCAAGCTGCCCGCCAAACTCGACGGCGAGCATCCCGAAACGGCGCTCGGCCAGCACTTGAAGATGGCGTTCAAACGTACAGACGGATGGACGATCCGCGAGGATCGCTCGATTCGGCTTGCGGTGAGGGCGATGGCGGCGATCCCCGCCAATGACAAGCCGATGTGGACCACGCAGAAGTTCACGCTGGGCGACGGGCTCGTGTACCACCTGGACGCCGATCAGGACGACAGGAGCTTCCGCCCGAAGCGCGACGCGTGGTTCAAGGAGAAGTTCGGCAAGGCGGGGAAATAGGCAATGGGGAACGGCGAACGTCGAACGCCGAACTTCGGAGTCGGGGCGGGAGAGGGATCGCAGGCCGAAGGCTATGTCGGAAGGAGCAGGGAACGAAGATCACTACTTCTCAAGTACCGACACTTTCTGGAGACTGTAGCAGGGCCGGTGTAGCGAAGCCAGTCAACCACTTGCACAATAAGCGGTTATGTAAGTTCGCTATGGACACAGACGGCGTGGTTCGCCCACACATCATGCAAACACGCCCAGGAAGCGGCAAAGCACGCCCATTTCTCGGCGTTTGCCGAAGACTAGACCGGAAAGGCAGCACCACTCATGCTACAGTCTCGGAAAAAGTCTCATTTACGAAGACGGCGAAGGGCATTACGTACAAGCGTTCACTGGTGCAGCAACCCACAACCAGGCCTACAACGCAGTCGTCAGCGTCGAAGGGCCAAAGTCTGTCCGGGCCACCCACCCTTGCCGAAACGCCAGGCATAGATTGGGGGATGCTGGATTTCATCTGGCCCTTGCAGGGCATCCATTCGAAGGGGGAGCCAGTGGTGGAGAGTGTTACCTGATGCCGGGAAGTGAGGTGCGAGCGTGAGAAGAAGAACATCCAGCATTGTCATAGCTGTCATATGCGGAACCAACGGCCTGCGGGAAACTGGGAAACTAGGGACGCGCCCTAGTTTCTGAGAGCAGGGGACAGAAGATGGTGGGATCCTCATCGGGCCATGTGTCTCGGATGGACACGGCAAGGACGCGCCGTGATGGGGGCTGTGGGTCGGCCGACGGCAAGCGGCCGTGGCCGCGCCGAACGGCGGGGCGCGAACGGGGTCCACGACCGTTCTTGCGGCGTTTCCTCAACCTGAAGGGGTGTCATATGTCAGCCCTTCAGGCCGAAGGGGACACTAGGGACGCGCCCTAGTTTCTGAGAGCAAGGGACGGTAAGGGGTAGCGACCCCCGATGTCCATGTGTGTCGGAGCGACGGAGAAAGGACACACCGTGACCGCGCTCTCGGTGGGCCAACGGCAAACGGCCACCGGCCGCGCCGAACGGCCGGGGCGGAACATACGCATTTGACAGACCCGCCGCCGTCGCGGATAATGCCCACCATGGGGACCGGCGTCAACCTGGCCGTCGCCCGGGGCGCCCGGGACCGCCGGCGGCACATCGCGGCCGCGTGCGGCCGGGGCGTGCCGTTGCGGCCGGGGAGTCACTTGCGGCCGGCGCGTGCCGTTTGGGGGCGGGCCGCGACGTCGGCGACGCCCGCCGACCCCAGGCCGCGCTGCGCCTTCCGCTCCCCCGGCCGAACCGGTCTAGAACCGCTGCCAAGGGGGCGCAGCCGCACGATCTCCTCCCATGGCGACCCTAGCACCCCCGCCCCGTCCGATGCGA
>CAYWTX010000404.1:0-13212 GCA_964461295.1 uncultured Planctomycetaceae bacterium
CCGTTGGGCATGTCGAAATCGTCGGCCACGGCGGCCGGCTCGGCGGCGTTGGGGTCCAGGCGGAAGACGTAGTTCTTCGCCTGCTCTTTCCTGGCGTTCCTGGGCAGGCCGTACGGCGGGTCGGTGAACCAGATCGTGCCGTCGCTCTTGACGGCGGCGTCGTTGGGGCTGTTGAGCCGCCCGCCCTTGTACGTGGAGGCGATGGTGGCGACCTTGCCGTCGGCGTCCGTTCGCGTGACGGTGCGGCTGCCGTGCTCGCAGGTGATCAGCCGGCCTTGCATGTCCAGCGTGTTGCCGTTGGCGTTGTGGCTGGGCTTGCGGAACACGGCCAGGTCCTTGCCCTCGGCCCACTGGTAGAGCGTGCCGGCCGGGATGTCGCTGAAGACGAGTTCGGCGCGGTCGGGAACCCAGACGGGGCCTTCGGTGAACTTGAGGCCCTTTGCGATCGCGACGACGGCCGAGTCGCTGCGAATGACAGCGCGGAAGCGGGCGTCGAGCGCTTCGAAGTCCTTGCCTTCGGGGGCGGGTTGCGTCGTGGTCACGGGGCGGGTCTCCTTCGCGGTGGCGAGTCCGGAAAGCAGCAGCAACAAGGATGAACACAAAGGAACACAGACGCCAAGCGAGTTGTTCATTGCGTGTCTCCCGATCGCGCGTGTCCCTGCATGGGTCTGGTGGATCGCACCGACAAGCATGCCGCCGTCTGCCGCTTGTCGCTTGCGGTTCCGGGTTCCGGACTTCGCGTTACCGCTTCTTGCCTTCCGCCGCCCAGAGCATGCCGCGGGTGATCAGCGTCAGGACGGGGGCGTTCTCGAACTCGCCGGCCACGTGGCCCAGCGCGCTGTAGAACACGCGGCCCTTGCCGAACGAGCGCTTCCACGCAACGGGCATGGTCGCGCCGTTGAACTCGACCGCCGTCGTCGCCAGCACGTGATTGGACGGGTCCACGTGCATGTAGTACTGCTCGCTGCGCACGTTGAAGTGCTGCATGTCGGCCGTGATCGGGTCCACGTGGTCGATGATGTGCACGCGGTAGTCAATCTGCCCGCCGGGGTGGGCGACGAACTGCCCGCCGACCATGAACTGGTACTCGCTGTGCTCGCGGAAGGCGTCGCCCATGCCCCCGTGCACGCCGGCGATGCCCACGCCGTGGTCGCGTACGGCCGCGACGAGGTTCTTGCCCTGCTCGCCGGCGAGCTTGCCCATGGTCCAGCAGGGGACGATGAGGTCGATCTGCGTGAGCGGGTCGAGCTGGTTGAGGCAGTCCAGCGTATTGGAGAGTTGGACCTCCGCGCCGTTGCCCCGCAGGGCCTTGGCCAGCACGTCCGCCACCTTGTCGGGTTCGTGGCCCGCCCATCCGCCGAAGAAAATCAATGCCTTCATGGTTTCCTCTTCTTGCCAGGGATCGCTCGCGGCGTCTGGCCGCGCTACAAGGCGGAATTGTCCATCTTCGGCCCGCCCGGCACAAGAGTCAGCCTGCGGGGAACGCCGAGCACCAGGTCGGCCTTGCCTGCTTGCTTGAGGATCGTGTTCCCACGCGGTCGGTGATGGTCTGGAAGCGGCCAAGTTCTTCGTGTCCGTGTTTCTCGGAAACTCATTGACACAAAGACGTCTGGACGTCTAGCATAGGCGGTCATGAGACAGCAAGAGAGCCGGTATCCTCCAGGACGCATTCGAGACGCCATTCTGCAGATCCTGTCAACCACGTCGGGTCCGCTTTCGGTGAGAGAGATTGACGCCCGCGTGAACCAGGTTGTCGGGCCGACGCCTTCCTCCAGCATTCGTTCCTACCTGCGCCTCAATACTCCGACGCTCTTCGCGCGAGAGGGAAGGGGCTTGTACGCGCCGCGAGGCGAGCACGTCGAGGCAGCAGAGGCGGTGCAGCGCGACGCTTCGCCTGATCGGGAAGAACCCTTCTCCTATGGCAAGGCCACCCTATTCCATGGAGACTGTTTTGAGTGGATCGGGCGGCAGGGAAACAACACCATCCATGCCGTGGTGACCGATCCGCCGTATGGGGTGCATGAGTACACGCCCGGGCAACTTGCCAAGTTGCGTACTCGTAAGGGAGGCGTCTGGCGCATCCCCCCATCCTTCGACGGTCATCAACGTTCGCCGTTGCCGCGGTTCACGACGCTGACACCCGATCAGTTGGAGGATGTGCGAAACTTCTTCTTCGTTTGGGCACAAGCCCTTCTGCCCAAACTGGCGCCTGGCGCACACGTGATCGTCGCCTCAAACCCGTTGCTGTCGCACATCGTCTCGGCTTCTCTGGCCGATGCTGGACTTGAGCGGCGGGGCGAGATCATCCGCCTGACCATGACGATGCGAGGCGGCGACAGGCCGAAGGCGGCGCATGAAGAGTTCTCCGAGGTGAGTGTCATGCCGCGGTCCATGTGGGAGCCGTGGGTTGTTTTCCGCAAGCCCTTCTCGGGCAGGGCGCAGGACAACCTGCGCAAGTGGGGCACGGGGGGATTCCGACGCCCCAGCCAGGACAGGCCGTTCGGCGACGTGATCGCGTCGGCTCCCACCCGTAAAGCGGAACGGCAACTTGCGCCGCACCCCAGCCTCAAGCCCCAGGCATTCCTGCGTCAGGTGGTGCGTGCGGTGCTGCCGCTCGGCAAGGGAGTCGTTCTTGATCCCTTTGCCGGTTCTGGCTCGACATTGGCGGCCGCCGAAGCTATGGGTTACGTGAGCATTGGCGTGGAGAGCGACGCGAGCTTCTTCCGCATGGCGTGCGAAGCAATTCCGAAGCTGGTGGGGCATCGTGCCAACGGCAGCGGCTAGAGCCGGTAGACCCAGTTCTCGCGGAACTTGCGGATCCCCTCCTTATGTAGAGTCGCAGTCTTTGTGCCCAACTCGCCCCTGGCATTCTTGCGGAAATCAGCGATGGTGACGCGCCCGATGTAGACCTCGGTGAACGCCATCGGCCGACGATCTGCCGCCGGTTCGGTTTCCTTGTCAACTTCGTACACGAAGACGCACAACCACTGGTTCCTCGCGCCGTGCATGTCCACCGCCCCACCGGCGTTCCTCGTCGTCTTTATCTCCACGCCTTCCGTTCCAGCCTTCGCCGCGTCGTCCGCATAGACCCCCTGCACGATCAGGTCGGGGTGTCCATTGAAGTACTGGTTCTCTCGCAGCACTCGCGAATGCTTCGCCAGACTGGCGGAGATCATGTCCGAGAGGACGCCTGACATGATCGCCGGCCGAAGCATGTCATCCAGGCGTTGCAGCCCCTTGCTTGTGAGCAACTTGTTCACGTCGAAGAAGAAGTCGTAGACGTCCTGCATCGCCATCTGAAAATCGAGCGACCGAAGTTCGTAAGGCAGAATGGCCGAAGAGTTGAGTTTGGCTGTATCGACGGTATTCTTGACTATAAGCATGTTAGGAAGCTACACAGTCCGGCCGCACCGTGTCAATTGCGGCGTTGGCCATGCGCGGGCGCGGGGGCCGCGACTACGCGAGCAACCGTTGGAGGGCATCGAGCGAGGCGGCAAGGTCGCCGCGATTGAGGGCGTCGGCGGCGGCGGCGAGCAGGTCGGCCTGGCGGCCGGTGAACGCGGCGGCCGCGGCGGGGTCGAAGTCGGCCAGGCCCAGGGCGGCCAGGACGGCCGCGGCGAGGGCGTCCAGGCCGTCGCCGGTGACGGCCGAGACGGCCGGGGCGACACCGGCGAAGGGCGGGTGCAGGTCGCACTTGGCGGCGACGTGGAGCAGCCTAGGCCCGCGCGGCGAGGACAGGTCCAGCCACGGCGGGACCTCGCCGGGCCGGCCGGCGCCCAACAGGACGACGACGTCGGCCTGCTGGATGCGATGGCGTGCGCGGCGTACGGCCTCGGCGTCGACGTCGCCGGTGGCCTGCCACAGCCCGGCGGTGTCCGTCAGCCAGACGGGCAGGCCGTTGAGCAGGGCCAGTTCGCGCACCCAGTCGCGTGTGGTTCCGGGCGTCTCGTGGACGATGCTGACTTCGCGGCCGACGAGGGTGTTGGCGAGGGTGCTCTTGCCGGCGTTGGGCGGGCCGGCGAGGACGACCTCGGCTGGGTGCAGCACGCGAAGCATCGTGGGCAGGCGTGAAGCGGCCAGGCGGAGGGCGGCGGCGAACGCTTCGGGTGGTGCGCCCTTGGGGGAGGCAGCCGCGGCCGGCTCCGACTGGGCGGAAGGCTTCGCCGGCGCCGGCTGCCGCGAAAGCGTGGGGTCACTGATGCGGTCGATGGCCTGGCGTGCGAGCGCACTGATGCCTCCGGACCATTGACGGGCCAGGGCCGAGGCGGCGAGCAGGCTCCTGGCCCGCGGGAGGGCCTCGAGCAGTTCGCCCCCGATGGCGGGGTTGTCGTGCAGCGGGTGGGCGAGGGAGAAGCAATCGGGCGCGGCCGCGGGAGCGGGCACGACGTCGGCCCCCAACTGGGCGAGGCGGTGCAGGACGGCCCTGGCGACGGCTGGGCCGCCGTGGATGTTGATCTCGGCGGCGGCGGCGCGGAGGGAGACAACGGCTTGATCGATCTCGCCGCACTCGTCGAACAGGTGTCCGAGTTGGAGCGGGCCGCCGGAGGAGAAGCGCCGCGAGGCAGGCCGATGGGCGGCGCCTGGGGAGCAAGGGCGGAAGGCGTGGGACAGAATGTCACGGGTCCGCGGGCCGGAAAGCAGGATGACCGCGATGCCCCCTCGTCCCGGGGGAGTCTGGAGAACGGCGGTTGTGGCGGTCTCGTCCATCGTGAAACGCCGCGTGCCGAACCTAGCCCGCCAGCGTGTTGTAGTACGCCATGGCCACGCCGCGGATCACCAGGTCGGGCACGACGGCCTGGACGAGTTCGCTATCGGCCGGACGCTCGCACACCAGCGACGCGTCGCCGCCGGTGAGGATTACCAGCGGCCAATGGCCCAGTTCGGTGGCGTAGTTCTCGACCAGCTCGCGCAGCGCCCCGCGCGCCGAGGCCATGATGCCGGTGAGGATCGCTTCGTTCGTGTTCCGCCCGAACACCCACGTCGGGCGCCTCAATTCGACTCGCGGCAACTGGGCGGTGGCCTTGTGCAGGCAGTCGGCCGACATGTTCAGCCCCGGCAGGATCGCCCCGCCGAGGAAGACGCCGTCTTCGCTGACGCAGTCGATGGTGACGGCCGTGCCGAAGTCGGCGACGACGCACGCATGGCCGAGGCGGTCGTAGGCGGCCAGGGCCGCGCAGATGCGGTCCACGCCCACGGCGCCGGGGTTCTCGATGTCGGTCTCCATCGGCATGGGCAGGTCGCGGCCGATGACGAGCACGGCCTGGCCCGTGGCCTCGGAGGCGGCGGCCTCGAGGGCCTTGAGGGCCGAGGGGTTGACGCTTCCGGCGACAATCTTCCTGGGCGCCGGCATGGTCCGCCACAGTTCGGCCAGGGCGTCGCCCAGTCGCGACAGCTCGCCGATGGGCACGACTTGAGGCTCGGTCACGTTGTCTCCCTGGACGTGGGCGAAGTGCACGGCGCTGTTGCCCACATCGCAGGCCAGAACGCTGGGGATCACGATTTCGTCCGTCATAGGCTTCCCGCTTCCCGCCGCCCGCTTCCCGCCGCCCGCCGCCAGCCGCCCGCTTCCAGCCGCCAGCCGCCCGCTTCCCGCCTTCTGGACGCTGGAAGCTGGCAGATGGAAGCTGGCCGCTATTCTTCCAGTTCCTGCAAAGTCCGCCAGATTCGTTCGGTGAGCTTCTCCAGCCCCGCGCCGGTCACGGCGCTGATGCCGATGACTTCGCGGCCGATCTCGCGCTGCAACGTGTGGAGATGCTCCTGCGCGTCGGTCAGGTCCATCTTGTTGGCGACGATGATCTCGGGTTTGGCGGCCAGCGTCGGGGAGTATGCGCTGAGCTCGTGCCGGATGGCATGGTAGTCGGCCACGGGGTCGCCCGCCAGCGGGCAGGCGTCGAGCATGTGCACGAGGATGCGCGTACGTTCCACGTGCTTGAGGAACGCGTCGCCCAGGCCGGCGCCCCGGTGGGCGCCCTCGATCAGCCCGGGCAGGTCGGCCATCACGAACCGCTTCCAGCCGCCCACTTCGACGATCCCAAGGCAGGGGTGCAGGGTCGTGAACGGATAGGCGGCGATCTTCGGGCGGGCCTTGCTCAGCCGGGACAGCAGCGTGCTCTTGCCGGCGTTGGGCTTGCCGACCAGCCCGACGTCGGCGATGAGTTTGAGTTCCAGCCGCAGCCGGCGTTGGCGGCCCGGCACGCCGGGTTCGGCCGTGCGCGGGGCCTGGTTGACCGAGGTCTTGAAGTGGTCGTTGCCGCGCCCGCCGCGCCCGCCTGAGGCCGCGCAGACGGTGTCGCCGGGCTTGACGAGGTCCTTGAGCATGACGTTGAGGTCGGCGTCGAAGACGAGGGTGCCTGGCGGCACGCCGACGATGATGTCCTCGCCGCTCTTGCCGTGGCAGAGCTTGCCCTCGCCCGGGCGGCCGTTCTCGGCCCGCCAGTGATGCTTGCCGGCGAGGTGCTGGAGGGTTGTGAAGGAGTCGTCGGCCTGGAGGTGGACGCTGCCGCCGTTGCCGCCGTCGCCGCCGGAGGGCCCGCCCTTCGGGACGAACTTCTCGCGGCGGAAGGCGATACACCCGGGCCCGCCGTTGCCGGCGATGGCGAGGATCTCGACCTCGTCGACGAACATCCCCTTGTTGACCGCGTGTTCCTGGTTCATTTCGACCTGACGAGTCCCATCACGGCTGGCAGGCAACCGGCTCGACACGAGCCGGCGCCGTTGTCCACCCGGGGGGCGGCATCGAAAAAAGAGAGGATGGCGCCGCGGGGGGCCATCCTCGGATTGTCACGTGGCAGGGGCGGGCGGCCGCTGGTTGTCCGGCTTGTCCGGGCGTCAGACGACATCCACGAACCGCCCCCGGAAGGAAACCTTGCCGTCGCGGAGGGCGAACAGTGTATCGTCACGGCCACGGGCGACGTTGGCGCCGGGCTTGAACGGCGTGCCCCGCTGGCGAACGATGATGCCGCCGCAGGGGATCGTCTGCCCGCCGAAAACCTTCACGCCCAGTCGCTGGGCGTTGCTGTCGCGTCCGTTCCGGGATGAACCTTGTCCCTTTTTATGTGCCATAGACGCACTCTCCGTCGAATCTCTTGCGTATCGGGGAACACAAACCAATTCCGAGTTCAGGACTATACCGATTCCCCCAAGGGTTGTCAACCCGCCGGGAGGCGGGATTTTCACAGTTCGCCGACCGGCGCCGCGCCGCCAGGCGTCGGCGGGGCCGCGGCGCGGACGGACATTGCCTCTCCGGATCACGCGACGGGCGTCTCACGCGTCGTGCGGGACGCTCGTCCCGGCGCGCCCCTCACCGCAGCACCCATTCCTTCAGCACGAGGTTGGGCTTCACGCGGGCGCGGGCGCCGGCTTCGCCGGGCACCTCGAACCGCAGGTGGAGGGTCTTGCTCAGCAGGGCCTTGGTTCGCGTGACCGTCTGCTTCTCGCCCTTCCAGTTGGTCTCCGTCATTGTCACCGGCGTGGGCAGCGGCACCGAGAGCACCTCGCCGCTCAGCCCGCCGATGAAGATGTCCACCGTTCCGGCGTTGGGGTCGAAGTCCGGCCACATCGCCACGCTGCTGTGGGCGTTGTCGTCGCCGCTGAGCAGCTTGCGCGTCACGGCCGTCTGACGTTTCATCATCGGGTCCCTGTAGAGTTTCTGCAGGGCATTGAAGACATCGCTGGGGGTTTGCTGGCCGGCGCGCAGGACCTGGCCGGTGTCGGTGTAGAGGATGAGCTCGGGCACGAAGACCTGGTCGGAGTCGCCCCTGTTTGTGACGGTGTAGCGGAGATACCAGTAGAGGCGGGGCTTCTTCTCCAAGCCGATCTGGACCTCGATGGGGGCGAGGGGATCCGACTCGAACTCGAACTGCCAGGTCTGCGGGACCACCCGCGGCTTGGCAACGCCGAGGAAGGCCGGCTTCGCCGTGGGGGCGCTCGCTTCGGCCTTGGGGGCGTTCGCGTCGGTCCGTGCAGTGGGCTTGGGGGCTTCGGCTTCCGGCGCCGCCCAGGCGAAGCAAGCCGGCCCGGCGGCCAATACTGCTGCCATTAACCCCGTCATACGTCGTTTCATCACGGTGCTCCTGGATGCCGGCGGCCGGTGGTCTTCGGCCGCCGATGGCGTACAACGTACGGGAAGGGATTCCACAAGTCAACGGGGCTGTGCCGGCGTTGGGGCTTTTGGTTGGCCGGGGCGGTGCGGTAGGATGTCGGGCGATGGGCGGATCGGTGGAAATCGTGCCCGTGGGTGCGGAGGACGTGCGGCGGGCGCTGCGCGTGGTGGCCGCGGGCGAAGGCGCCGACATCGCATCGGAGATGCGGGTGGAGGCGATGGAGGCGACGGCGCGTGCCGCGGCGGGGCCGGTCATCGCGTGGTGGGCCCTGTCGTCGGGACGTGCGGCGGCCGCGGCGGCCGTGCTGCCCGGACCGGGCGGCACGGGGATGATCTTCTTCACCCAGCCGGAGGTGCGGGGCGTGCGGCGGGAATGGCTGGTGGCGGCGGTCGCGGGCGCGGCGCGGCAGGCCCTGGCGGGGGATCTGGCGTTCGTGCAGTCGCTGGCGGCCCCGTGGCGCAAGGCGCCGATGGAGGTGCTGGCCGCGGCTGGGTTCGAGCGCCTGGCCGAACTGGTGTACCTGCGGCGCGAGGTGACGCGCGGGGACGGCCGGGGCGAGGACGCCGGCGTGGGCTGGACGCACGTGGGGGAGTGCGGCGAGGCCGAACTGGCAAGACTACTCCTGTTGACGTATGAGGATTCGATTGACTGCCCGCGGCTGTACGGCCTGCGGACCATCGAGCAGACGATCGCCGGGCACAAGGGGTTGGGCCCGCATCACAGCGAGTGGTGGTGGATCGCCACGGTGCAAGGCCGGCCGGCGGGCTGCATCCTGCTGTGCGAATCGGCCGCGTCGAGCGGGTGCATCGAGGTGGCGTACATGGGGGTGGCGGCGGAGTTTCGCCGGCGGGGGCTGGGCAGGCGGATGCTCCGGCGGGCGGCGGCGATGGCGTGCCGGCAGGGGCGGGAGGCGCTGACGGTGGCAGTCGACGCGGCCAACACGGGCGCGGCAACGCTCTATGCGGACGAGGGTTATCGCGAGATAGACCGGCGGGTGGCGTTCCTCCTGGCCCCGTAGGGGCCAAGGGGATTGCCGATTGCCGATTGGCGATGGGCAGCGGTGCTTGTGCATAACGTGTGAAGGAAGTTTTTTTTCGCATCCCAAGTAGCCGAAGGCCCGTGCCTTGGCGAGGTGTGGACAGATTGTCGGCCCGGTTTTCCGTTGCCTGGGTGACGCGGCCGGGTTTAGATGCTGCACAGCGGCAAGAGGAGCGCGGTTCGTTTTGGGGTTTTCTCCTTTCTGTGCTGCCAAGGGCCGGCAGGGAGCCGGGCCCTCCGGTGTTGTGTGAACCACAACGAGGGATCGACCATGAGCATGACCGAGGAATCTCTGCGCGCCGACGGCCCGGTCGTACAAGGCATCCTGTGCGACCTGCAGGAGCAGATCGGCCCGCAGCGGTTCAATGCCTGGTTCCGCCACGGCGTGCGAATCGCCGCCGAAGAGGAGTTGATCAGCGTGGCCGTGCCGAATTCGTTCGTCGGCAACTGGATCGAGACGCACTACCAGGCCGCCATCGGGAAAGCGGCCGAGCAGTGCACCGGCCGGAAGCGCCCGGTCGTCGTCACCATCGACCCGGACCTTAGCGGGATGGTGCGCCCGGCCCATCTCGACAAGCAGGCCGAGATGGTGGAACGGGACGCGGCCGGGCGGAGCCGCCCCAGGCAGGCCGTGCCGTCTTCAACGCTACGATACCGCCTGGAGGAGTTCGTCGTCGGCGAGAGCAACAAGCTGGCGTACTCGGCCGCGGCGTCGGTGGTGGGGGCGGCCGCGCCCCCTTTCAACCCGCTGTTCATCCACGGGTCGTGCGGCGTCGGCAAGACCCACCTGCTCCAGGGCGTCTGCGGCGCGGCCGCAAAGGTGACGCGCAACGGCCGGCCGCTGGCGTGCCGGTACGTCACGGCCGAGCAGTTCACCAACGAGTTCATCACGGCGTTGCGGAACCGCAAGGTGGAGGAGTTCCGCCTGCTGTACCGGCGGCTGGATCTGCTGGCGATCGACGACGTGCACTTCCTGGCCGCCAAGCGAGCCACGCAAGACGAATTCCTGCACACGTTCAACTCGATCCAGTCGGCAGGGAGGCAGGTGGTGATGGCGTCGGACGCGCACCCGCGGCTGGTGGGCGAACTGAACGAGTCGCTGGTGAACCGGTTCATCGCGGGGATGGTCGTCAAGGTCGAGCCGCCCGACCAGGCCACCCGGCTGGCGATCCTCTCGCGGCGGGCGAAGGCGATGCGCCTGACCGTGCGGGGGGAGGTGCTGGAGTACATCGCGGCGCGGCTGCGGGGTTCGGTGCGGGAACTGGAGGGCGCGCTGATCAAGCTGGCGGCCCTGGCGGCGCTGGAGGAAGGGCCCATCACGGTGGCGATGGCCGACCAGACCCTGGCCGACCACCTGGCGCGGGCCGACAGCGCCGTGACGCTGAGCGACATCGAGGCGGTGGTGGCCGCGTATTTCGGGATCACCCCCGCGGACATCCATTCGTCGCGGCGGACGCGGACGGTGTCGCTGGCGCGGACGATCGCGATGTTCCTGGCCCGCCGGCACACGCGGATGAGCTATCCCGAGATCGGAAGGTTCATGGGGAAGAACCACTCCTCGGCCGTTCTGGCGGTCCAGCGGATGGAGCGTGCGCTGGGCGCCGGCGACGAACTGAGTTGGCTGACGCCGGCGGGAACCAGGTCGATGCCGGCCAAGGAACTGGTCGGCCTGCTGTCCGAGCAGATCGCATAGGTGAGCCAATGGCCGAGCCGGAGGGACCCGGCCGGAGCCTTTCCAGGACGGGTGCCCGCGCAAGGACGCGCGGGCGCCGTAGTTTTTCTTGTAGGAAGAACCTTGATGGATTTCGGATCGAAAGTATGCGGGGCGGTGTATGGCGGGGCCATCGGCGACGCCATGGGGGCGCCGGTGGAGGGCTGGACGCCGCAGCGGATCTCCGCCCGGTTCGGCGGCCACGACCTCGCCACGTTCCTGCCGCCCACGCACGGCGGCGACGGCGCCACGGGCAAAGGCGACGGGCGCATCACCGACGATACGCTGATGATCGAGGCGTTCCTGCGGGCGTACGCGCAGCGCGGCGACCACATGGACGCCTACGGCTACGCGGACCTGATCCTGCCTCAACTGGAAGACGCGACGAACTGGATCCCCGAACGGCAGCGGGCGATGCCGCTCATCGAGCGGCTGTGGTGGCCGGAGAAGTACCCGTTCATCCGCCTGCGGACGGCGAATGTGGACCCTCGTTCGGCCGGAGTGGGCAACTGCGTCAACTGCGGCGTGGCGATGTGGATCATGCCTGCCGGGGCGGTGAACGCGGGCGACCCGGCGGCGGCGTACCAGGAAGCGGCGGCGGTGGGCTGCGCGCACAACGAATCTTTCGCGGTGGAGGCGGCCGCGGTGCTGGCCGCCGCGTTCGCGGCCGCGTTCGGCGAGGGCGCCACGATGGACGGGGCCCTCGCGGCCGCGCTGGGCCTCGCCCGCGACGCCACGGAGGACGCCATCGCGGCCGTGCTGGACGCGACCGACCCGGCCGACAGCATGGAGGACTGGATCGCGAATGTGCGAGGGGCTTTCGAGCCGTTCGACCAGCGGACGCGGCACGTGCCGGATGACAAGCCGCTGGCGATGACGGGCGTCAGCGACATCGGACATCCGTCGCGGCTGCATACGATCGAGGAGGCCCCGGTTGCGTTTGCGGCGCTGAAGTACGGCGGCGGCGACTGGAACAAGACGCTGCGGGCGGGGGTGTTCTACGGGCGCGACTGCGACTCGATCGCGGGCATGGCGTGCGGGTTGCATGGGGCGTTGCACGGCGCATCGGGCGTGCCGGAGTGCCTGCGGCGGGCGGTGGACGCGGCGAACCGGCGCGAGTTTGGCAAGATGGCGGAGGAGTTCGTTGCGGCCGTGCGGAAGATCCACGAGAAGGACAAGGCCCGCTTCGCGCAGCGGGCGCGGGCGCTGGGGGTGTAGGGCATGGGGCGCACGCGAGCGGGAACACCGGGGACCTGCCCGCTGAAGCGGGCAGGCCTCAAGAGGGATCGCGCGGGCTCAAGCGGGTTCGAGCGGGTTCGAGCGGGTTCGAGTGGGTTCGAGCGGGCTCAAGCGGGATCAAGCGGGTTCGAGCGGGATCGAGCGGGTTCGAGCGGGATCGCGCGGGCTCAAGCGGGTTCGAGCGGGCTCAAAAGGGATCGAGCGGGCTCAAGCGGGCTCAAGCGGGTTCAAGCGGACTCAGCGAATTATTTTCCGCGCAGTTCGTGGAACAGCTTCTTCACCGCGTCGTAGGCCATCTTCGGGCGGCGGTACTCGTCCATGACGCCCTTGTTGTTGAACGACCGCGCGCGGCCCATGGCTTGCGGGGGCTTGTCGCTTGTGCGGATGTCGCTGTACTGCCAGATGCTGATGCCCGCGAAGCGCCCCGGGCGGTCCTTGAACATGTAGGTGATGGCCGCATCCAGCAGGCGAGCCTGGTACTGCTCGCTCCATCGCGTTTCGTTCCAGTCGCGGAAGCCGTACATCGCGGCCCCGCCGATCTCCGAGATGAGCACGGGCTTATCTCCCTGGCCCTGTTTGTCCAGGTGCGCCAGGATGCTGTCGATGAAATCCGGCAGGTTCTCGATTTCCTGCACGTACCAACCGGGGTAGCAGTTGATGCTGATCACGTCGGCCAGATGATAGCACTTGTCCTCGAAGAACCGGCACGTGGCGTACGTGACCGGCCGCGTGGCGTCCAACTCGCGCAGGCGGCCTAGCGCCGTCGCGTACGCGTCGACGGCGGCGTCCTGGTTGCTGAAGCCCTCGTTGAACACGCCCCACAGGATCACGCTGGGGTGGTTGCGCGACACGGCCACCATCTCGTCGACTTGCAGCAGGGAGGCGGCCATGAATTTCGGGTCGGTGAGGTGCTCGACCTTCGGCTGCCAGGCGATGTTCTCGACCCAGACGCAGATGCCTTTCTCGTCGCAGAGGTCGAGGAACCGTTCGTCCTGCGGGTAGTGGCTGCCGCGGATGAAGTTGCAGCCCATGTCCTTGATCTGCTGCACGTCGGAGACGATGAGCGAATCGGGCAGGCCGTGGCCAAACTCGGTGTGGATCTCGTGGCGGCAGAAGCCGAGC
>CAYWTX010000405.1:0-4680 GCA_964461295.1 uncultured Planctomycetaceae bacterium
GCCGGTCCGCCCGCCGCAACTCGCCCCGCCGTTGTCGAACGGCTCGAACCGACGGTGATCGCCGAGGTGCAGCTCCTGGAGAAGTCCCGCACCCCCCAACTGAAGGAGGTCGTTGTCTATCGCGAGGCCCTGGCGGTCTACCGCTATCACGTCCTGCGCGTGATCAAGGGCAGCCTTGCCGCGGACACGATCCTCGTCACGCACTGGGTCATCCGAAACAACATCCTGCAAGTCGCTTCGCAGGCCGGGATCGGCCAGCGAGCCACGCTGAGGCTCCGCCCCTTCGCCGACTTGAAGGGACTGCACGAGGTCCAGCAGAGCAACACGATCGACGACCACGAATCGCCGATGTTCCACGACGTCGGCCAGAACGTCATGACCGGCCTGACCGGCGGCGGGCGGTGGAACTACAGCGTGGAGCTTTCAGGGAAGATGCCGCTGCTGTTTGCTCTGAAGGACCAGCTCAACCTGGTGATCCTGGGCGACTGCCAGGCCGCCGTCGGCAACCGCGCCGAACTGCACTACGCCGACGAGAACCGCGTCACGCCGGTTGCGCTCAACCTCTGCCAGGAACGGGCCGGGCTGGACATGCACAAGGTGCTTGTCGAGGACTACCTCGTCCACCTCCCGAAGCTGGAGTGGGTGCTGATAGCCTGGAACCCGCGCTACGTCAACGGAGCCTGGCCGACCCACGGGTTGAAATACTGCCAGTTCATCCGCAGCCCGGGCTACCTGTACGACCGCTCGCGTCCGGAGAACATCCGCAGGGCGATCCAGCACCGCCCGGCGACTGTGGAGGACATCCAGGCAAGCGCCGATCTCGCCGGGCGGTGGAAGCAGCGGCCGTGGGGTTGGCATCCCAGCGCCGCCGTCACCTGGACCGACCCCATGGGCCAGATCCGCGCCGCCCAGCAGCAGAAGGGCGTCTACAGGTTCTCCCAGGAGCGGTGGGAGCTGTTCAGGTCGATGTTGAGGATCCTGACCGACCGCAAGGTGAAGGTCCTGGCCTTCATCGGGCCCTACCACCCCGAGACGACCAAGGTGGACGTCAAGGACAAGGACGGCGTCACCGCCCCGGACTACCAGGAACAGATCGAGAAGATGCGCGCCCTGGAGCGCAAACACGACGGGCTCTTCTTCTTCTACGACCTGAACAAGATGGGCCACCACGGACTGCTTGCCCCGGAGGACTTCGGCGACATGGACCACCCCAACGGCGCCGGGGCGACGAAATTGAGCAATCACCTCGAACAGTACCGCCTGAAGCTTCTGAAGGACCCCAAGGGCGTATCCGGATAGGACAGAATGTCGGGGACAGTGTCTCATGAGCCCTTTTCTGGCTCACCCACAGAGTATGAAAATACAACGACTTACAGCGATTGTGCCTGTCGGTGTCGTTCTATTTTCGTACCAGATACCGAACCCGATCCATACCACTTTACATTGGCCAGCCGGGGTAGCCGCCTGCGCCTGGCGCCGGTGCGCATCGGCGGTGCGGGCGACAGGTGCGTACACGACCCACCTTGGAGGGGAACGGGCGGCGGGAGGGAGCCTGCCCCGTCCGGCGGCAAGTAGCCGGACAACGTCCCCCGACAGTGATACGGACCGGACCAGGGGGTTAGCGAGTGCCGCGAGCGGCAGCGTGCGGCCGGTCGATGAACCGCAGGAAGTCCTCTTCCAGCGGCTTGACGGGGCCGAAAACGGCGATGAACCGCCGGCGCAGAGATTGGCTGTTCTGCTGCGGGAGCCACACGGGTGACAATTCGGCCATGTACCTCTTGAGAGCGACAGGATGGCTTTCCAGCAGATAGTGGAAGAAACCCCACGATTGCGCGTAGGCGTCGCGCGTGGCCGACCCCTGGCCGGCGGACCATTCCGTCATTCCCAGGAACCGCTCCAGCGGGATCAACCTGCCGCCGGCTTTAGTCTCGGCCAGTCGCTGCCGGTGGCGGCTGTCTTCCCGCCCCAGGCCGACCGAGTCGGAGGAATCGGCCTCGAAATTCGTGGCCAGTCCCTCAGTGAGCCAGAACGGATACGTCGCGCCGCGCCTTTGCAGTCCGCTGTTGAAGGCCAACTGGTGGGTCAACTCGTGGGCGATGGTCCGGATGCCAAGGCCGCCGGAGGCGCCCTGCACGCCGCCCGGATCGCCGAAGGCGGCGATCTTGCCGGAGGAGCCCGAGGACCGGCTTCTTGCCTGGGCCACCGGGCGACCGACCCCCATGGCCGCCGCCACACGGTTGGTGCGGTGCGAGTAGTAAGCGTCCATCCATGACACTTCCGCGCCGTCCGCCGCCCGCCCGTAGGCCTCCAGGGCGCCGTAGGAGTTGATGCACACCCAGACCAACTTGTCCGGCGGAGGCTTGGGCGCAAAGCCGGCCTGGCTGAACTGCTCGTAAAACCGGAGATACACCTGGTCCAGGAACCGCCCGGTCACGGTCACGGAGGCGTCGTCCGCCGAGGACAGCACAAGGAACCGATCCGTCTCGTGGACTTGGAGCTTCAGGCCTATTCCGGAGGCAAGGGCGACACAGCGGGCCGCGTCGCGAGCAGGCGTGACACCGACTCCCCCCATCTGCAAATCAGGCGAGCAGCCTCCCAGGATCAGGCCGGCCGCCACCACGATCGCTGCGAGGCACGAACGCACAGGCACCTTCCAGCGTCGGCTTACTCGCCAACGGGCCTCCCCCAAGGGGCTGCCCATTGTCTAGTCATCCGACTTCGGGGGCCATCAACGCTTCCATGGCAACAACCTACAGCGTACAGCCATAGAGACTCCACCTACTGGTTTGTAGGATAATCACCTAGGAACAGGAAGTCAATCCCAATCCACCAACGAAAAGTGCCGGATCTCGTTCGATCCGGCACTCTCCGCCCGCAAATCGGAGCGGGCACGCCTATGGGATCCGTTCGGCCGATCGATCCTGGCCGCCGGAGAGTCTCCTCCGCGGTGAACGCACGCGAAGGAGGCCTCCGACAGCACGAACAAGCCGGCCTGGAACAGGCGTCAGGGACGCCATCAGTTGATGGTCTTGAGCAGCACTTCGACTCGGCCGCTCTGTCGGTTCTTGGCCTCGCCGAACGCGCCGAGCTGGATCCTGTCCGCTCGCACTCCGGCCCGGATCAGGGCATCACGAACGGCATTGACACGAAGGATGCCCAGTTGAGCATTCGAGTCCGTGCCGTCGTCGATCCCGATCTGGAGGGACGGGTTCTTCTTCAGGTAGGCCGCCATGTCCGCCACCATGCTCGTATCGAAACTGCGGATTTCGGACCTGCCGGAATCGAAGCTGAAGACCCTGTACGTCACCCAGCACGGAACGACGCCGACCACGCCGGTGGCGCCGGTCGATCCGGTTGCGCCCTTCACGCCCGCCGTGCCGGCGGGACCCATTGGCCCGGCGATGCCAGCGGCGGTGGCGCCCTTAGCGCCGGTGCTTCCGGTAGCGCCCTGCACGCCCGTCGGACCGGCATGGCCAACGGGGCCGGTGGGACCGACCAACGTCGCGCCTTTGGCGCCCGTCGGTCCGGTATCGCCCTGCGGACCCGCGGGACCCGCAGGACCAGTCGGGCCGGCAAGCCCTTCGGCGCTGGCGCCTAGAGCGCCCGTCGAACCGGCCGCGCCCTGCACGCCTGAGAGACCGGCAGGGCCGGTCGCGCCGGCGCCACCAGCCACGATGGCGCCTGCGGGGCCCATCGCTCCGGTCGCCCCTTGAGTTCCGGCGGGGCCGGCGGGACCTTCCGCACCGCGCGGGCCGACCAGAACGCCGCCCAGGGCGCCCGTCGCGCCGATCGCACCTTGCTCGCCTGCAGGTCCGATGGTCCCATCAGGCCCGCGAGTGCCAACGAGGTCGACGTCGCAGGGCTTTGGCGCTGCGGCTATCTCGATGGCCTCTTGCCGCGGCTCGGCGGCGATGGCCCCCGATCCGCCGCCGAAGCAGGAGCAGCCGGTCAGCCCGGCTGCACCCACAACCAGCACAAGCAGTCCCAATCCCAAAAATATGCTACGCTTTGACATGTTCGTGTTCCTCTAACAGTCTGAACGTCCACCACTCCAAACCGTGCATCGCTCCGCCAACAAGGCGGGTATGCTCCGCACCGACAAGGTGCGGATTCCGAACTACCAACCATCCGCCTTCTCAGGAAGAGCGGCGGCTCCGGACTCCAGCCGGCCTTCGCGGTAGCGAGCCGCAACGAACCATCTCTGACGTCAGACATCTCGCGATTGCCGAACTCGACATTCCCCCGGTCCCTGGCCTGGCCAAGGCCGGAGGGCGTGTCCGAAAAAAAAGCCAACGCGGTTGGGCACCCAATAAGTGCCAATCCACGTCGGCTTACTCGTCAACGGGCCTGCCCAAGAAAGGCCTGCCCTTCATCCAGTCATCCGACTTGAAACACATGCTTACGCATGCACTTCCTCACATTGTCAGTATAGCGCGGCGGGCACACGAAGCAGGCCTATTCTGAAGATTTCTTCCGGGAGAAGGGAACGGGCTTCAGTTCCTATCAGAGCTTGTGAAAGAACTGAAACTCGCAGGTCTGCCCGCGATGGACGCTGTCTGTCGCCCCTTCGGGGCTCTGCGCTTAGTTCTTTGTCCACCTGGGGCTTACGCCCCCGCCCAAATCCCGATCGCCCCTTCCGGCCGAAGAGGCACAAGGCCGCTTCTGCGATTCTTTCACAAA
>CAYWTX010000406.1:0-19845 GCA_964461295.1 uncultured Planctomycetaceae bacterium
GCGGACCTGGCTGAGGCGGCGGTCGTCCGGCGCCGACAGGTCAATCAGGATCAGCGTTCCGTTCCGCACGTAGCGTTCGCCGGTGTTGGCCACATAGATCCCGCTCCGCCCCGGCACGGCACGAATGCCCAGTTCCGCCGTCGGGATGCAGTCCGGCCACTTGGCCTCGCCCGGCCCGCCGTTGAGGCCCGGCGGGTAGTTGCCGTGCGGGGCTCGAGGGTCGCGCCCGTCCGGGTAGCAGATCCAGAAGTTGTGCGACCAGTGCGCCGTGCGGTCCATGTAGTCCCAGCGGCTGTAGACCAGCATGCCGTCGTTGTCCACGCTCGGGTCCCACTCGCCCGTCTCGTGCCGACTCAGGCAGACCTGGTCGCTGCCGTCCGGCTCCATCGAGAAGAGCGTGTTGTTCGTCGGGTAGCCGCCGTCCCAGTTGCAGCGGATGGTCGTGCCGCGCCGGCCCGAGCAGAAGACGATGCGGCCATTCGGCAACTCGGCGGGATCGCTGTCGTTCCACGCGCCGTCGGTGAGCTGATGAAGGCTGGTCGCCTTGCCGTCGGCCCCGAGTTCGGCGCGGAAGATCTTGTAGGTGTTCTCAGGCGAGTAGCACTGCTGGACCGGCCCGCCGCGCACGCGGCTGCCCTTCTTCGCCCAGGCGAAGTACAGCGTCCTGCCGTCCCAGGAGACCTCCGGATCGGCGAAGCAGCCGCCCCGAACATCGAGCCCCTTGTTGCGGCCGTTCTCGGCCTTCACGCCGGCCAGCGGCTCGACGACGGTCGGCTGAGAGCCGAAAGGAGCCTGTAGGACGAGGAGTTGGCCCGGCCCGCTGGGGGCATGGTGGTTGGAAAGGTTGCCGTGGTACTTGCCGGTAACGAAGACGATCCGGTCCATGTTCAGCAAGGGGTTGGCGAACACCACCCGCCGGCGCAGCGAGCAGGCGCGCTCGTACAGCGCGTAGTCCCGTCCATCGCCGCCGGCCGCCTCGCGATGGAGCGCCTTCCACTCGGCGGCCAGTGCATCAAGCCCCCCGGCGCCGCGGGCGCCCAAGTCCTCCAGCAGAGCGCCGGTTCGACGCAGCACGACATCCGCCGGCGCACGATCGCCCGGCAGCGGCTGCGTCGCCTGCGCGTGCGCGGCGACCGTCCGCAGCGGAACCTCGGTCGGCAGCAGTTTGCCCTCCCCATCGAGCATCATCTGGTGCTGCCGCCGCCAGTCGGCCTTTACGTCATCCGACACGGCCGCCGCGCTCGTGCTGACCAGACAGGCAAGAAGGACCGGCGTGACGAGGCTTGGGGATGCTTTCATGGGGTCGCCCTTGTCACTGTCGTGGTTTCCGCAAGTGACGTACGAGTTCGCGGGGTTCCCGCATTCCTCACGGCCTTTCCCGGCCAGAGGGGCGCGCACGGTTGGCTCGCGCGAAGAATCCGCCGCGTGCCGGCGTCGATCTCGAGGGTGACCATGTTGGCGGCCTCACGCGGGTTGCCGTCCTCGTCGCGCAGGCGGCCCAGAGGCTTGCCGTCCGCCGGCGATACTACGGCGCCGGCGCCGGTGATCAGGAACCGGCCGTCCACGCTGAACATCAGCTGCGTGCTCTTCGGGCCGGGGGGCGGATCAACCGCAACTCGATGCGTATGGCGCGGAGGCTGAGCGGCCAGGTCGAAACGGTGCAGCACGCCGTTGGCGGCGTCGCTCGCCCAGGCCGCCAGCCCGGTAGGGCTCAACGCGAACCCGGTCAGCGGGGCCTTCTGCGCCTCAACGGGTTCCTTGTCGCTCGGCGTCGCGATCTCGTACACCAGGGCGCCCGTCTTGGCGTCATTTGCCGCAAGACTGCGTCTGGCGCCCGTCGCATACACGTAGCGGCAACCATCGGGAGACAGCATGAAGTGCGCCGGCCTGCCTGCCGGAGTGAACCTTGCGCGGACGGCTTCGGTCTGGACATCGACGATCAAGACATCCTTGCCCAGGACATGCAGGTCCTGGCCGTCATGGCTGACCTGCGCGTACTTGCCCCACACGCCCGTGTCGTCCGCCAGGATCACCCGCTGCCGTGCGCCGTCTTCGGCACGGTATACGGTCAGACCTTTGGACCAGTGGCGGAACGTGTATAGGAGCTTGCCGTCGGCGCTCAGCGTCAGGGCGTCGTTCCAGTCGGCTTGACCTCCCTCCACCGGCACCCGCCACAGCAGCCTATGGGTAGGGCAGTCGTAGCACAGCAGACCCTTCTGTCCGCTGATGTAGAGGCGCTGCGTCTCCGGGAAGACTGCAATGCCGACAATCTCGCCGATGCCCTGTGCGGCCACCCGGTGCGTACGCACAAAGTCCCCGTCAAGGTCGTACACTTCATAGCTGAACTTGGCGGAACCGCCCCACTGAGGCGTGGTGAGCATGAGCTGGCGGGAAGCGCCCGCGGCGGGGCGGACGGCCTCTTCTCTCATCCGGTTGGGCCCGATGCCTGCCGCGGCGGGAACGGAAGATCCCTTCGCCTGCATCTGCGCCAGAACGGCCTCAGCCACGGCGCGAACCTCCAATGCGCCCAAGTCGGGGACGAGGCCGCTGTACACCTTGACCTCCGACGCGCCGGGGTTGGCGCCGCCGTGGGATGACAAGAACTTCAGAGTCAGCTTGCGGGCTGTTGCCGGCTTGGCCAGCCGAACGCTCTGCGGGCCGTACGCGGCGGCAAACTGCACCTTCGCGGCCGGCGTGGTGGCATCGTCAAGGTACAGCTCGCAGTCCTTCCAGCACTCATCGGCGGACCAAGCAGTGCGGCCGTGGTAAACGACCTCGGCAATCTGGACGGCCTGGTCCCACTCCAGCGTGAAGGAAGTGGGGAGGGCCTCCTTGCCGTTGGCGGCCCAGGCGGCGTTGTCGTCAGCGCCGCCGCCCTTGTTCGGGATGTGCCCGTCGATGGCGAACCGGGCGGCCGTGGCGGGTTTCAGTTCGCTGGAAGCGGCCGCCTTCGCCCGCAGGGCGATGTTCTCGGGGCCGCTCTTGGTCTCGCCCAGCGCCCTTCGCGCGGCGGCGATGGCCTCGTCGCCGCCCACCTCGCCGAGCATGCGGAGCAGCGCACACTTGCCGGGCGCCGTCGCCTTGGGCAGCGCGGCCACGAAGGCGGCCACGCACGCCCGCTTGTCGGCCACCCGCCCGCGGATGCTGTCGAGCGGCTTCTCCCAATCGGCCGCTTCGTCGTGGCTCGTCGCCCGTGCCATGGCGCCGGCCATCGCCGGCAACACGGCGACGTCGCCAACATCGGCCACCACGCGCATCGCGCAGCGGCGGACTGCTTCGTTCGGGTCGCTCAGGGCGGCCACATAAAGGTCGAGGTGCTTGTGCGGCCCTTGCCGCGCCAGCGTCTCCAGCAAAGCAGCCTTCTTCGCGCCCGAGGCCTTGGCGGCGTCCTCGGCGATCTCGCCCGCGCTCCGCACCGGCGCCCCGACGTGTTCGATGCCCAATGGGTTGGCCGGATCGATGTCCTGGTGGATCGGCCAGCGGACGCCGTTGATCGGCTCGGTGTAGTAGTTCCCGTAGCCGCCCTGGAGGGGGCAGGACAGGTCCATCCACCACGCCAGCCGCTTGCGCTGCTCGTCGGTGAACGCCTTGGGGTTCTTCTGCACGTGCGGCCACAGCAGGCTGCCCATGGCGCCCACCAGCCCGGGCGTGGTGCGGGCGAAGCCGCGTCCGCTATTGGCCGTCCAGCCCCACTGAACCCAGGCGGGCCGGCTGCGGCCCTTCGAACCATCCGTCTTCTTCTCGCTCAGCCCGCCGAGACTGAGATCCGCCACTGTCGCCGGGCCTTTTCCCTGCTTCGTGTGGCAGGCGACGCAGACCTGCTCGAAGATCGGCACGATCTGCTTCTGGTAATCCGGCGGGACGACGCCCTCGGGGAACTCCGGCTGAATCTTCGACGGCCCGCGCCGCATCGCCAAGGGCTCTTGCGTGGGCGGCTTGGGCGCGGCGTCGTAGGGCTCGTGACAGCCCACGCACGTCATCCGCTCGCCCGGATGCACGTACGTCAGCGAGCGCATCGACTGCACGGCCAGGCCGTCCTCGTTCAGAAGCTGAAAGTACAGCCCGCGGTTGATGGGCGCCTCGCAGTAGACGCTGCCGTCTTCCTCGACGGGCACGATGCCCAGAGGCAGGCGCGAGACGGTGGCGCCCTGGTTGCCGGGGCTGACGCCCTTGTATTGGCCCGAAGAGGTGGCCAGGATCTGCACCAGGCGCAGCCACTTGATCTTCTTGTCCTTCGGCAGCGGCACGTCCGCGTTGTAGACGTTCATCACCGACAGCGTGGCAGGCTTGTGGCCGGGCGCGCCGCGCCGGTCCTCGCTCTGGAAAGTCTGGGTCGGAATGATTCGCGGCATCGGCCGCGCCTGCACCGGCCTCGGCCAGACCGGCCGCCAACGCGTGCTCTGACCGTCGAACTCCCAGACGTCCAGCCGCTCCAGCGGCGGCTGGCTATTCTTCGCCCGGCCCTGGTTCGCGGAGTTCAGGCCCGGATTCTTCGTGGCGTTCAGTTCCCTGGCCTTCGCCATGTGGTAGATCAGTTCGCGGTTGCCGAAGCGATCCAGCACATAGAGGCGGTCGAGGTAGTTGGCCAGGTAGAAGTCCTCGCTCAGCGGCCAGGGCGACGACCACAGGCAACTTGTGTGAGGCTGGTCGCCGTCCAGTGCGTACGGGTTTTGCGTGATGCGGGAGATCTGCCCGTGCCGGTAGTCGTCCGGCTTGTTCAGGTCGATGACGATGAGCGCCCCGTGGCTGGGGTTGTGGTGCCCGGCGGCCGTGGCGACGTACTTGCCTTGAGTGCCGGGGATGGCGCGGATGGACAGTTCCGTGACCGGCGTGCCCATCCAACTCGGGCCGCTTCTGCGGTTGCCGGCATCGCGTAGGTTGACCGGGCCGGCATAGTCCGGCAGCGGTTTGCGCGGATCGAAGATGGGGAAGTAGTAGTTGCCGTGCGGGGCGCGCGAGTCCCGTCCATCGGGGAAGCACCGCCAGAACGCGTGCGACGAGTGCACATGCCGGTCCACGTAGTCCCAGCGGCTGTAGACGACCATCCCATCGTTGTCGACGCTGCACTCCCACTCGTGCGTCTCAAAGAACGACAGGCAGATGATGTCCGACCCGTCGGCCTTCATCGAGTGCAGGAAGCACGCCGGCCGGAAACAGATGCATCGGTCGTACCCCTCGCGGCGAGTGGACATGAACACCAACCGCCCGTCGGGCAACTCGCAGCAGTCGAAGTCGTTGTACGGCCCGAACGTGAGCTGGCGCAGGCCGGCGCCGTCGATGCCGATGCGGAAGATGTGCGAGTAGCGCCCGAGGCCCTGGTTGCGCCCCCGGTCCGGCGTGGCGTTCGGGTCGGCCCACGAGAAGTACACCGTCTTGCCGTCGTAGGACAGGCCCGGCGAGTGGAAGCAGCCGCCGGAGAGGCTGCGGCCCTTGTACGGGCCGTTCTCGGGCGTGGCCTTGGCGACGAGATCCACCACCCGCGGCTGGGCGCCTTTCCAGCCCTTCGTCACGTATAGCCCGCCGCCGGGATAGACCATCGGGTTGGCGTTCTGAGGCGTATCGGTCGGCCGGCAGAGCATCTCGCCGGAGTCGCTGATCTCGTTGAACAGGACGCTGTCGAAGTCCAACAGCGGGTTGGCCAGGACGATCTCCCGTCGCAGGGCGCACAGGTCCAGGTACAGTGCCTTGCGGACGGCGTCGGCGCCCTCGCGGTCGGGCTTGGTCTCGGCCCGCCGGGCTGCCAGCTTCGCCAGGCGATCCGAGAAGCCCTGCCACGGCCGGCCCGCGGGGTTGGCGGCCGACAGGTGTTTCAGCAGCGCCGCGGTCCTGCGGGCCACCACGTCGCACTGGTCGCGGTCGGAGGGCCAGAACGCCGCCTGGCGGTCGAGCAGGTACGGCTCTTCGGTCGGGGCATTGCGGTCGTTCTCCAGAAGGCGCAAGCCCCGGACCTGCTTGTTCCAGTCCTTCGGGTCGCGATCGGAGTACGGCGTGCCCATGGTCCGGTATTGGTACTCCCAGTCGCCGCAGACCTCCTGGCGGACCTCCGCCCACGCGACCGCCGCCGTCAATACAACTCCGGCCGCCAGTATGCCCGCGGTCGTCGGACGCTCTTTGCGCAACATCACCATTCCCGTTCTCCCATAGGTCAGGGGCACTTGCCGTTCCCATCAGTCTAACCCGCGGCCCCAAGGGGCGTGGCTGCGCAAATCTGCTCATTCCGTACGCAAATCCGGCCAGACCTGATAGGATGACGCTGGCTTGGGAGTCCACGATGGCAAAGCGAGAACCCATTCGACTGGTGCTGCTGTTCAATCCCGCCTCGGCGGGCATGCGAAGCATGGTGGACGGCATCCTGGCCGCACGCACCTCGCTGAACTTCCAGGTGATCACGTCGGACCTGCCTGGCCTGCGCCCCGTGGTCGCCGAGAGCCAGGACCAGGCCGACGCGTGGCTGATGTTCGCCGGCAGCCGCGAGGTCGCCCAGCGATTCGCGCGCTTACAGCACAAGACGCCGATCGTGAACCTCAGCGCCGGCCTTGGCGACAACCCCATGCCTTCGGTCTGGCCGGACAACGAGGAGATCGGGCGTCTGGCGGCCGAGCACCTGCTGGCGACCGGGCTGAGCCGGTTCGGGTTCGCCGGCGATCCGGGCGGCGAGCATTACTCGGCCCTGCGGCTGCGCGGGTTCCGCGGCGCCCTGGCGGACCGGCCTTGCGCGGTGCTCGACCGGGTGCCCCGCGGCGTGCCGGACACCGCGGCCTGGCATGCGTTGCGCAAGGACCTGGTGCGATGGCTGACCCGCCTGCCCAAGCCCTGCGGCGTGCTGGCCGCCGACGACGCGCGGGCCGTCATGGTGAGCCGGGCCTGTCACAAGGCGCGCCTGCGCGTGCCCGAAGACGTCGCCATCGTGGGCGTCAACAACGAGGAAGCCCTGTGCGCCTTCGGCGACCCGCCGTTGACCAGCGTCGCCCTGCCGTGGCGACAGATCGGCGTAACGGTGGCCGAATTGATGGCCCGGATTCTTCGTGGCCGGGCGCGGCCTGGCAAGCCCATCATCATCAACGGCGCCCGGCTCATCGAACGGCGAAGCACGCAGACGGTCGCCGTGGACGCCCCCGACCTGGCCAAGGCCATCCGCTTCATCCGCGAGACCGCGTCGCACAGGCCGGTGTCGCTGACCGAGGTGACCGCCCACGTCCTGCGCTCGCGCAGCACGGTGGAGAGGGGCTTCCGCCGATGCCTGGGGCACGCCATCGGCGAGGAGATCGCCCGCACGCGGGAGCGCCACCTGCGGCGGATGCTGTGCGAAACAGCCCTGAGCGTCAAGCAGATCGCCGCGGCGATGGGCTTCCGCAGCGTCGGAGATCTCTCGCGGTTCTGCCTGAACCGCACCGGACACAGGCCGGTGTCGCTGCGGGCAAGCCAGGCGAAGACGTCGTGACCTCTCGCCCTTCCGCCCTCGCCGTTTCGCTCTTCGCCCCCGCGGCGTATAATCCCCCTTCCGCCCGCTGATGGCCGGGCGCGAAGAGAAAGGAACACCGCATGCGCAAGGAGTCGCTGGCTTTCCTGAAGGACCTGCTCTCCACCCCCACCCTGAGCGGGAACGAAGCCGCCGGGCAGAAGCTCTGGTGCGACTACGCGCGCCAGTTCGCCGACGACGTGGTCACCGACGCGTACGGCAACGCGGTGGCCATGCTGAATTCCGGCGGCAGCCCCAGGATCATGCTCGACGGGCACGTCGATGAAATCGGCCTGATGGTCAAGCACATCGACGACAGGGGCTTCCTCTACGTGCAGAACGTGGGCGGCGTCGACCCGGCCCAACTCCGCGGCAAGCGGTTGGACATCCACGGCGCCAAGGGACTGGTGCGAGGCGTCGTCGGCGCGACGGCGATCCACCTCCAGGACCGAGAGAAGGACCAGAAGGCCCCGAAGCTCCACGAGGTGCACGTGGACATCGGCGCCGCCAACGGCAAGGAGGCCCGCAAGCGCGTGGCCGTGGGCGACCCCGTCACCTTCGTCGAAGGCTTCGAGATGATGACCGACCACGTGGCCGTGGCGCGGGCGTTCGACAACCGGGCCGGCACGTGGGCGGTGATCGAGGCGCTGCGCCTGGCGAAGGACGAGGGCGTGAAATGCTGCCTGTGCGCGTGCAGCTCGATCCAGGAGGAGACGGGTCTGAACGGGGCGAAGATGCAGGTGTTCAACGTCAGGCCCGACGCGGCCGTCGCCGTGGACGTGACCCACGCGACCGACACGCCGGGCATCGACGTCAAGCAGCACGGCGAGGTGAAGATGGGCAAGGGTCCGACGCTGTCGCTGGGGCGCGAGAACCACCCGGGGATCGTCGATCGCCTGCGCAAGGTGGCCAGGAAGCGGAAGATCCAAATCCAGGAAGAGACCTTCAGCACGCGCGGCGGCACCGATGCATACGCGATCTGGACCGCCAACGGCGGCGTGCCGGCCACGATCCTTTCGATCCCCAACCGCTACATGCACTCGACGGTTGAGATGCTGGACCTGCGCGACCTGGAGAACGTGGCCAGGTTGCTGAGCGGGTTCTGCGCCGACCTGAAGAGGGGCGAGAAGTTCGTTGTAAAGGTCTGATCGCCGGAGGGGACCGAAGAAACCAACCGCCAAGGACGCGGAGGCCGCGGCGCGGGCTTTGCCCGCTTGCCCGGTGAGCCGGTGTCCGCTCTCAGCCTGAAGGGCTGTACTGTCAGCCTTTCAGGCTGAAGATCCCTGTAGCGTTGCTAGTGCGGGTTCTTGTAAGCTTCTTCAGAATTCGCCCTGTGGGAAATGGCAGAAGTCGAGCTCAGCGCAAGAAAAAACTGCGGCCGAAAGGAGTCGAACCTTCACTCCCAAAAGGGAACAAGGACCTGAACCTTGCGCGTCTGCCAATTCCGCCACGGCCGCAGATTGGTGTTTCCACTTTAGCGGCTGAGGCGGAAAAGTCAATACCGGCGGCGGGAAAAAACCCAAGGCGCAGCGCCCTGGCGATTCCGCGCGGGAGAAAACCCGTCCGCTGAAGCGGGCAGATCCCCGGTCCGGCGGTCCCCGGTGTGCGGTATCCGGTTCTTCGCGCATAGGATGCTACGAGCGACGACCCTCAGCCGCGAAAGGAACTCTCGATGGACTTCACGACGAACTACATGGGCCTGGAGCTGCGAAGCCCGCTGGTTGCGTCCGCCTCGCCGCTGACGATGGGCCTCGACGCGCTCAAGCGCCTGGAGGATGCCGGGGCCGGCGCGGCCGTGCTGGCTTCGCTGTTCGAGGAGCAACTCGAGCACGAGGCCCGCGAACTGGACCACTACCTTCACTACGGCGCCGAGAGGTTCGCCGAATCGCTGACGTACTTCCCGCAGGCGGGGGAGTACAAGCTCGGCCCCGAGGAGTACCTGGAGTACATCGCCAAGGCCAAGGCGGCCGTGGGCATCCCCATCGTCGCGTCGCTCAACGGCGTGTCGGAAGGCGGATGGATCGAGTACGCCCGATCGATCGCCCAGGCCGGCGCCGACGCCCTGGAACTGAACATCTACTTCCTGCCGACGGGCCCGCACGTGACGTCGCAGGCCGTCGACGACGCCTACGCCTGGATCGTCCGCTCCGTGACCGGCAGCGTGGACCTGCCGGTGGCGGTGAAGCTGTCGCCCTACTTCTCGTGCCTGCCTTCGATCGCCCGCCGTCTCATCGACGAGGGGGCCGAGGGCCTGGTCCTGTTCAACCGGTTCTACCAGCCGGACATCGATCCCGTTGCCCTGGAGGTCCGGCCGGAGGTCTTCCTGTCGACGTCGGCGGACAACCTGCTGCCGCTGCGCTGGATCGCGATCCTCTTCGGACGGCTGGACGTGTCGCTCGCCGCCAGCAGCGGCATCCATACCGGGCGCGACGCGGCCAAGATGCTCCTGGCCGGCGCCGACGTGGCGATGATGACCTCGGCCTTGCTGAAGCGCGGCCCGGGGCACGTGAAACAGGTCCAGGCCGAACTTGCCCAGGTGATGGAGGCCAACCGCCACGAATCGGTGGCCGAGATGCGGGGCGTGATGAGCCAGCGCAACTGCCCCGAGCCCGGCGCCTACGAGCGGGCCAACTACATCAAGGTCCTGCACAGCTTCGGAATCACCACGACGCTGGAGTAGCCCAACGGGCCCCCGGTGGGGGCGGTGGTTGGCCGCAACGGCCCTTGCCGCGGCTCATGGCGGATGGCGGATGGCGGATGGCCGATGGCTGGCGGCTTTGCCGACGGTTCCCTGGAAACCGGCAAGCCGTATCCGAAGACGGCAGAGCCCATCTGAAAGGGCGCAAGAGACCTTTGCCCGGGCGGGCCGTTCTTGCGCCCTCTCAGAAGGGGTGTGAGGCGTCAGCGTGACGCCGCGGCATTGAGCGGACGGCAGAGAAAGCGTGTGCAGGCCGGCCTGTGCCAACCTGCACACGCTTGGGTTCGCTCACGCGATGGCGGCTGCCGGGATCGGCGGTCGCCAACCGTCCACGCTTATTTCGCGGCCTTTGCGGGCTTGCCGGCCGCCTCTTTCTTCGGTTTGGCCGGCTTGGCGGTCTCGCGGATCTGCTTCTCGACGTCGGCCAGTTTGGCGTCGACGTCGGCGATGTCCTTGGTGATCGCCTGGCACTGGGGGTTCTTGGCGGCCAGGTCGGCGACCTTTGCGTCGAGGGCCTTCTCGGCGTCGGCGAGCGCCTTGTGGGCATCGGCGACGGGCTTGGAGTTCTTCTGGGCGTCGGCGACGGCCTTGGAGGCGTCGGCGACGGCCTTCTTCGCCTCGGCGACGTCCTTGTCGTCGCCCTTCTCGATCTTGGCGCGGGCGGCCTTGACGTCGTCGGCAGCCTTCTTGTGGGCGTCGGTCATGCCGGCGCGGGCGGCCTTCAGGTCGGCCAGTTTCTTCAGGACTTCCTTGCCCTCTGGGATGGCCTCGACTTTGGCGGCGCGGGCCTTCTCGTACGCCTCGGCAGCCCTGGCGTCGCGTTTGGGTCCGGCGGCCTTCATGGCGGTTTCGGCCTTGTCGGCGGCCTTCTGGGCTTCGGTGTAGTCGGCATGCCTGGCCATGGCGGCCTTCTGGGCGGCCTGGGCGTCCTCGACGGCCTTGCGGGCGGCGGGGGCCGCGGCCTTGGCGCCGGCCTCGGCGGCGGCAGCGGCCTTGGCGGCGTTCTTCCATGCGTCGTTGGCCGAGGCCTTCGCGTAGATGGGCGAGTTCTTGTCGTGGAGTTGGTAGTTGGCGACAGCGGCCTGGTACTGAAGGGCCAGCTTCTGGTCGGCCAGCTTGGCGTTCTCGTCGGACACGGCCTTGCCGGATGGGCTTTGGGCGACCTTGGCCAGTTCGGCGGCGTCGAGGGCCTTCTCGGCCGACTTCACCGCGGCGTTGGCGGCCTTCAGGGCGGGGTCGCTGCCCATCTTCGCGCCAAGGGCCTCGTACAGTACGTCGGCCTTCCCGTAGAGGTCCTTCACGGCGGGGTCCTGCCACTTGCCGCGCTTGATCGAGTACTGGGCCTTCTCGGCCGCGGTCGCGTCGGCGCGGGCTTTGGCGAGCTTCAAGGCGTCTTCCTTCGAGTTGACCTTGCCGATCTTGGCGATGACGGCCTTGGCTTCGGCTTCCTTGGCGGCGGCGGCCTTGTACTCCGGCGTGCCGGCGACGACGGTGAGGGCCTTGGCGTCGCGGGCGGCCTGGGCGGCCTTGAGCTTCTCCTGGATGTCGGCGGCGCCGGTGGCCTTCATGGCCTTGTCGAGATCCTTTTTCGCGTCGGCGGCCTTGGCGCGGGCGGCGGCGATGTCCTTGTCCTGCATGTTGTCGGCCAACACGGTCAGGGCGAGGCGGCTGGTGGCAATCTGTTCGGCTACCTTGTCGATCTGCTCCTCGACCTTCGCCAGCTCGGCGAGAATGGGCTTCGCCTCGGGAACGTTGGCGAACGCGGCCTCGCGGGCCTTGGCGGCCTCGGCGCGGGCCTTGGCGGCCTCGGCCACCTTCGGGTCCTTCTCGCGGGCCTCGCGCAGGGCCTGCTGGGCCTTATGCACGGCCTCGTTGGCCTTGGCGACTTCGCTGTCCTTGGCCGCGCCGGCGGCCGCGGCGGCCAGCTTGGCGTCGGCGTCGGCGAGGGCTTTTGTCGCGTCGGTGAGCTTGGCGGCGTCGCCGGCGGCTTCGATCTTCGCGCGGAGGGCATTCAGCTCGGCGTCGTTGCGGAGCTTGAGGTTGATGGGCGAGCCGGGGTGCGTCAGTTGCAGCTCGAGCAGGCCCTGCTGGTAACTCAAACCGTCGGCCTTGGCGGCGGCTTCCTTGGCGGCCTTGTCGGCGGCTCCCTGCGCATCGCTCTTGCCGACTTTGTCGGCCATGACCTTCGCCAGCTTGTCCTTGGCGGCGGCTTCGGCCTTGCGGGCCTTCACGATGTCCGGATCGGCGGCCTGGGCCTTGGCGCCGGCCTTGCGGGCGTCGGCCGCGGCTTCGCGTTCCTTGGCGAGGTCCGGCGATTGAGCGACCGTGTCACGGCACTTGGCAAGTTTCGACTGGAGTTCCTTCTTCTGGGCGGCCAGTTCCTTCTTCTGGGCCTGGAGCTTGGCCAGATCGCCTTCGGCGGCGAATGTGGCGCCGACGGCGAAGAGGGTGCAGACCAACGACATTGAGACGCTGCGCAACATTTCTGATCTCCTTTCAGGGCTGTGAATCGGCGAGCCGGCCACATGACCGGCCAAACGTGCTCCCCATGTAACACCGCCGGGCGGCGCAAGGGTTCGCGCAAAAGGCGACCCTCCACACTATCGCGGGGAAGAAACAGCAAGCATGGTGGACACGGATGAACCCAGCGCGGCCGGCGGCCGCAACCAAAGGGACATGTGCCTTCATCGCGGAGAGCGCGGAGGTCGCAGAGAAAAGTTCATTACAACCTCTGTTCTCTGCGTTCCTTGCGTACTTTGCGCTGAGAATCCTGTTCGCCTGCGAAGGAAAGCATCATCAGCAGTACAGATGAGAGGCAGCGCCTTCCTCCTCGTCCTTCTCATCTGCGCCCCTCATCGTTCCCTTCGTGTCGCTATCGTGCTCGCCCAATGAGCCACGCCAACAGCCCCAACGCGGCGAACATCACGGCCGGCGTCAGGACCATCAGGATCCCGTTGTAGATCATCTTCCTGTGGCGCCGCTTGATGCCGACAACGGTCAGCACCACGCCCATCACGCTGACGATCAGGCACATCGCCAGCAGCACGAGGCTCATCACCTTTGCGACGTCGCGACCCATACCAACCACCCGCTGCCAGCCATCGGCTACCAGAGGCCGGCTTCCGGCAAGAAAGACTCCGCATGGGGTTCTTGCCGTGGTTGGAAGCCGGTAGTTGGCAGCGGGCGGCTGGAAGCTACTTCTCCGCGAGTTCTTCCATCACGGCCGCGTCGCGGGCCGACAGGTCCGGGTACGCCGGGTTGCTGCCCACGTCGGGACGGCGTTTCCAACTCCGCGCGCAGCGCGGATACAACTCCCGCGCGTCCACCACTTCGATGTGCACCACCGCGCCGTCGGGCACGTCGGCGCGGTCCATCCGCGCGTGTCCCACGCCCAGCAGATCCTCCATCTCGCGCAGGTACGTCCCGATCAGCTTGGCGGCTGCGTCGTTGCCCTTGGCCACGTGGAACACGGCTTCGGCGTCCAGCGGGTTCTTCACGCCGGCGTTCCGCAGGCGCTCCAGTTCGGCCAGGCCCACCTGGCGCAGCTCCATGATGCGGTCCCACACCCACGACGGCCCGACCTCGATCTCGTCACCCGCGAACGACGCCAGGTCCGCCTTCACCGGCCGCAGGTCGTCCAGCAGGCGGACGACCTCGCGATCGACTTCCGGCAGCAGGGCCAGGTGAACGCTGTCGGGATAGCTCGCCGGCCGGTTGGGAACGTGCTGCCACGCCTCCTCGCAGGTGTGCGGGAGGATCGGCGCCATCAGCCGCACCAGGGCGTCCAGCACCTGCCACATCACCGTCTGCGTCGCCCGCCGCCTCTCGGCGCCCGGGTTCTCGCAGTACAGCCGGTCCTTCGTCGCCGAGAAGTACACGGCCGACGCCTGCACGGTGCAGAACTCGTACATCAGCCGCGCGGCGCGGTGGAACTCGTACGCGTCGTACGCGGCCCGCACGTCGCGGATCAGCCGGTACAACTCCATCAGCATCCAGCGGTCCACCGAATGCTCCGTCGGCTCGGTGCAGTGCACGGCCGGATCGAAGTCGAAGCACGATCCCATGAGGAACCGCAGCGTGTTGCGGACCTTGCGGTAGGCGTCCTCGGCCTGGGCGATCAGGCTCTCCGAGCAGCGGATGTCGTCCTGGTAGTTCTGGCTGGCGACCCAGAGGCGCAGCACGTCGGCGCCGCGCTTCTTGAGTTGCTCGATCACGTCGATGACGTTGCCGAGCGACTTGCTCATCTTTCGGCCCTCTTCGTCCACGACGAACCCGTGCGTGAGGACCGTCCTGAACGGGGCCTTGCCCGCGGCGCCCAGCGCCGGCAGCAGCGAAAGCTGGAACCACCCGCGATGCTGGTCGGAGCCTTCCAGGTACATATCCACGGGGATGTCGTCGACCAGCCCGCGCCCGACGGCCACGGCGAACCAGCTCGATCCGCTCTCGAACCAGACGTCGAAGATGTCCTCGCCGCGGACGAGCGTGTCCACCGCCAATGCGGCGGCGTCGGACACGCCCGGGTCGTCGGCGGGGTTGTACCCGCCCAGCAGCTCGCGAGGCGACATCCTGAACCAGGCGTCCGAACCGTGCGCGCGGAACGTCGCGGCCACCGCCCGCACGCTGGCGGCCGTCATCAGCGGCGCCCCGTCGGCGCTGTAGAACGCGGGGATCGGCAACCCCCACGCCCGCTGGCGCGAGATGCACCAGTCGGGGCGGCTTTCCAACATGCCCGCGATGCGGTTGCGCCCCCAGGAGGGGACGAAATCCACGCCGCCGTCCTCCGGGCCGCGACGGCACGCTTCCATCGCCAGGTCGCGCAGCGACTGCCGCCGCTCGGCCAGCGGGCGGTCCACCGCGATGAACCACTGCTCCGTCGCGCGGAAGATCGTCGGCGTCTTGCTCCGCCAATCATGCGGATACGAGTGCGTGATCGCCTCGGCCAGCACCAGCGCCTTGCGCCCGGCGAGGTGCTCCACCACCACCGGGTTCGCCTGCCACACCGTCAGACCCCGCAGGAACTCGGGCGCCGTCTTGTCGAACGTGCCGTCCGGCTGCACCGGGCAATAGATCTCCAGCCCCCACTTCAGGCCCGTGCCGTAGTCCTCGGCGCCGTGCCCGGTCGCCGTGTGCACCAGGCCCGTGCCGTCCTCCAGCGTGACGTACTCGGCCCCGACGACCGGGCACGTGCGCCCGGCGAGCAACGGGTGGGCGTACCTGAGCCCGGCGTCCAGGAGCTGCTTTCCGCTGACCCGTCCGACAACTCGATAGTCCTTCAACCAGGCTTGCCTCTTCGCGGCGACGTTCTTCAGCACCTTCTCCACCAGTTCGCTCGCCAGCACCCAGGCGAATCTCCCGTCGCCGGTCTCGGCCTCGACCACCGCGTACTCAAACGCCGGATGAACCGCGACGGCCATGTTCGCCGGCAGCGTCCACGGCGTGGTGGTCCAGATGAGCAGTGCCGGCTTTGCCTCGCCCGCCGCCGCGAAGGGCACGCCCGCCAGGTCGCCGCCGACGACCTCCATCGCGACGAACACGCTGGTGTCCTCGCGGTCGTGGTACTCCAGCTCCGCGTCGGCCAGCGCGGTGCGGTTCTCGATCGACCAGTGCACGGGCTTGAGCTGGCGGTAGACCAGCCCCGCCTCGATCAGCTCGGCGAACACCTCCAGCGTGGCCGCCTCGTACTCCGGCGACATCGTGATGTACGGCGCGTCGAACTCGCCCATCACCCCCAGGCGCTGGAACTGCTGCGATTGCAGCGCCTGGAACTTCTCCGCGTACCGCCGGCAACGGGCGCGAACGCCCATGGCGCCCAGTTCCGCGGGCGCCGCCTTCGCCGCCTTCAACTCCTCCATCACCTTCGCCTCGATGGGCAGGCCGTGGCAGTCCCACCCGGGCACGTACGGCGCGTCCAGGCCTTCCATCGTCCGCAGGCGGACGACCATGTCCTTGAGCACTTTGTTCAGGGCTGTGCCCATGTGGATGTTGCCGTTGGCGTACGGCGGACCGTCGTGCAGGATGAATCGCTTGCCGCCCCCGCGGGCCGAACGGATGCGGCCATAGAGGTCCTGCTGCTTCCACTGGACCTGGATCCCCGGTTCCTTCTCCAGCAGCCCCGCCCGCATGTCGAAGGCGGTTGCCGGAAGGTTCAGCGTGTCCTTGTACGACTGTCTGTCTTTGTCGCTCATCGTTTGCTCCCTCGCCGCCTTGCTGCCCAATGCCAGGCCGCAGGCCGCGAATCTCCCGCGCAAGCCGCGCGGGCTGAAAAGAATACGGTTCCGGGCGAAGAAGAGGAAGAAGCTTCCGGCCACCCGCCTCCAACAACAGGAAGAGGCCGGCAACAAATCAGGAAGCCGGAAGCTGGCGGCTTGCCGCTAAATGATCCCGGCTCGTCGCCGGCCGCTCCGCAGCTCATGGGTAACTCGGCAGTGGTATCAGGGGCCGACCCGCTGTCGGTCAGCCTGCCGTTGACACGGGGATCCGGCGCCACGCGCCCCCTTCCCTACTCCACCGTGATCTTCACCGGCACGGGCTTGCCGGCCTCCACCTGGATGCTCATCGCGTCCGGCTCGGCCGTGACCGACACCTCAAACACGAACGACGCCGCGACCGTCTGCCCCACCTCGACAAGGCCAACATAAAGCCCTTCGTCATTGCGGAAGCTGCCGTGCCAGCCGACCGGGTCATGCCCGAAGATCCCCTGCCCGCTCTTGGTGAGGACCGTCATGGCCGCGCCGGGGGCGACGTTCCACCTGGCCGGGAACTTCCTGCCGTCGGCCCCCACCAGCACCAGCCGTGACATGTCGAACATCCGGTACTTGCCGCTCGTCGTCGCGCCGCCGATCTGCACCATCGAGTCCAGATTCCGCCGCCTGCGGATCCGCTCGATCGCCTGCGGATCGCTGTCCAGGGCGGTGAGGCGGCACTCCACCTGCACGAGCCGCTTGCCCAGCCCCGGCGCAACCGTCACCTGCCCGTTGCCCACCGGCTGCGTGTGCTTGCCGGCCAGCAGCTTCAGGCTCGCGCGTTCCAGGCGCCAATGCTCGGCCGCGTCGGCCGGCTTTGTCGCGGGCGCGGGCGTCGGCGGCTCGACGGCCGGCCCGATCGGCAGATCAGAACCCGTGCCGTCCCTGGCGGGCGAAGGGGCCGGCGGCCTTGCCGCGTCCTCCGAAGGCGCCGGCGCGACGGCCACGGGCTTCTGGCCCGCTCGCCGGAACGCGCAGAACGGCTGGTTGGAGAAGTTGCCGCCCAGGAACATCAGGTCGTTGTCGCGCTGCTCGGCCGCGGCGACGAACAGCTTCACCCACTCGCCGCCGCGATGCTGGAACCACACCAGGTGCGGGCCCCCGTGCAACTCGATAAGGATGTAGGGGTACTGCTCGTCGCGGAGCGTCATCATGCCCGCCAGGTACGTCGACTTGCCCTGGAACAGCCGCTTGTATTCGTTCGGGATGAGCCGCACGGCCTTGTCGTCGGCCGTGAACTCCAGCGCGTCGATGCCGCGGCCGGTCTTCTGTAGTCGCGAACTCAGCGTGCGGTCCAGTTCCCACTTGCCCGGCAGCCGGTTGGCCACCACGTTGTCGTTGTCGTAGGCGACCCCGTTGGCGTCGCCCGGGGAACCGCGGGCCGCCGCGACGCTGGCCAGGCAGGCAAACAATGCTGCAACGCGAACCATTCGCCACTCCTTGTCCGATACTCCGACATGGCGCAATCGAGGGTAACACTCGCGGGGAGAAAACGGAACAAAAACGCCTGCCCCTCACCCCGGTCCGTGGCGGGTCGGCGTGACGTGGAGGTCCTCGGCCGCGGTTTCGGGGTCGGCCACGACCGCCACGCCCTCGGCGACCAGTTTGTCCCAGTGCCTGGCGTTGAAGACGCACCCGGGGTCGCCGCCATGCAATTGGCCGAAGTAGGCGTCGGCGCGGGCGCGGCAGCCGCCGCAGTAGTTGCGGAACGCGCACACGCCGCAGTGGTGCAGCCGGCGGTCGCGGTCGCTCAACACGTCGCGGAACACGCTGGCGCCGAAGATCTCCGCCACCGGGCGCCGGCGAACGTTGCCCATCACGCGGTGGGGCAGATACACGCACGGCGTGACGTCGCCGTTGGGCTCGATGCACACGTACGTGCGCCCGGCCCCGCAGCCCCCCAGGTACTTGGCCACCACGCGGGCCTTCGCGCCGCTGCCGCTGCCGGCGTGCGAGCAGACCGTGCGGCCATCGAGGGCGGAGCCGGCCAGGCAGACGCGCCCAAGCTGCGGCGCGGTGCTGATCACGCCCATCCCGCCCTTCTGCATGCGGCGGTTGAGCACGTCCAGCAGCCGCTCACGCTGCCGCGGGGTGATGTCGCCGGAGACCATCTTCAGCCCGCGGCCGACGGGGATGAAGTTGAAGTGCGCGAAGCACCCGGCGCCGAGCCTCTCGGCGAAGTCGATCATCGCCTCGACCTCGTGCACGTTGCCCGAATGCACGCACATGGCGATCCCCAGTCGCAGGCCGGGGGTGGCCGCCACGGTTCCAGCGGCGGCAACCGAACGCCGCCACATGCCGGCCATGCCGCGGAAGGCGTCGTGCCGCGCCGGATCGACCGAATCCAGCGAGATCTCCACGTACCGCAGGCCGGCCTTGGCCAGGGCCGCGGCCGACTTCGGCGTGATCGTCGTCCCGTTGGTCGCCAGCGAAAGGTGCATGCCCCATCCGGCAGCGCGGCGGATCACCGGCAGCAGGTCGCTGGAAAGCGTGGGCTCGCCCCCGGAGATGGCGAGCATGGGCATGTGCAGGCGGCCAAGTTCGTCGACCAGACGGAGCTTCTCCTCGCCGGTCAGTTCGCCGGCGATGCCGCCGCGCTCGCTGTCCTGGTAGCAGTGCTTGCAGGCGAGGTTGCAGCGGTTGGTGAAGTTCCACACGGCGAACAGCGGGGCGGAGAACCGCTGAGGCACGGTGAGGCCGAACTCCGCCACGCTGCGGGCGACGATCGTGATGCCGCGGACAGTGGGCACGTGCTCGGCCAGGCGCTTGCGAATGTCTTCCGGCTCGCTGCTCCCGCGCATCCAGTCGATGATCGCGTGAATCGGCCAGTAGAGGATGCGGCGCGAGAGCGGCACGGCGTGATTGCGATAGGTGTGAATGGCCCGCTCCAGGGCGGTGGTGGCCCATTGAGCGGGGAAGCCTCGCAGGGGGCGGTCCTTGGCGAGCAACTTCAGCAGCCAGCGGACGGGCCGGCGGCCCAGCCAGGCCTCCAGCGGGTGGTGGAAGTTGATCTGGAGCGACTCCGGCGTGGCCAAGTCGGCCAGCGCGCTGCTGGCGCGGGCGTACTGCCCGCTGGAGAGGTCGCCGTCGTCGGTGCGGTCCGGGCGTTTGTCGGCGTCGCCGGCGGCGGCAAAATCGTGTGCGTACTGCTTGCCGACGGCGGCGGCGGTAGTGTGCGCCGCCGGCGCGGTGTAGGAGGAATCGCCGTGGGGCGACGGGGCGTTCGCGGGGCTGATCATGATGGACCCGCCACGAAGAACGCCAGGAGGCAAGCCGGCTGCCGACTCTCTGTGCAAAGGCGAAACACGCAACTACATCCTATGGAAAACACCACTCTTGTCCAAGATAATCCTGGAACCCCGTGAGCGGCGGGCGGTTTCGGGGTCTCCTGGAATGGGGTAGGATGGGGATTGGTAGAAGCCCAAACACCCCACCCAGGAGACGCT
>CAYWTX010000407.1:0-7844 GCA_964461295.1 uncultured Planctomycetaceae bacterium
CCGGCAACAAGACCGTCTCGAGCTGCTCCATCATGCAGACACAGGTCCAGAGCGTCGGCGTCAACGGCGCACTCATCTTCGCCGACACCGGCGTCGTGCCCGAGCCCACCGTTGCCCAACTCGCCGACATCGCCATTCAGGCCGCCCTCTGCTGCCGGGCCCTGCTCGCCGTCGAGCCGCGCGTCGCCATGATCAGCTTCTCCACCAAGGGTTCCGCGCACAGCCCCGCCGTCCAGAAAGTCATCGACGCCACCAGACTCGCCCAGTCCTGCCGAAGCGACCTCAAGATCGACGGCGAATTCCAGGTGGACGCCGCCCTCATTCCTGAGATCGCCCGCCGCAAGGCCGGCGACAGCCCCGTCGCCGGGCACGCCAACGTCCTGGTCTTCCCCGACCTGTCCTGCGGCAATTCGGCCTACAAGCTCGTGGAACGTCTCGGCCGCGCCGTCGCGCTGGGCCCCCTGCTGCTGGGCCTGGCCAAGCCCGTCAACGACCTCTCCCGCGGCTGCTGCATCGAGGACATCGTCCTGATCGCCGCCATCACCGCGGTGCAGGCCGCCGGCTGATTGCCCCTGGCAGGGCCGCCGCCCCGCGCGATCCCACTCGCGGCCGCGGGCCGCGCTGCCCGAGCCGGCGGCGCCGTCACGCGCCGGCCGCTGCCGAGGCGATCGCGATGCAGCGGCGCAGGAGCGGCTCGACATCGGCGAGGGCGAACTGGCAGGAGGCATCGGAACGGGCGGAGGCCGGGTCGGGGTGCACCTCCAGGAACAGGGCGTCGATGCCGACGGCGGCCGCGGCGCCGGCCAGCAGGCCCACGTACTGCCGCTGACCGCCCGAGCAACTGCCCAGGCCGCCGGGCTCCTGCACCGAGTGCGTCGCGTCGAACACCACGGGGGCGAACTGCCGCATGGCGGCCAGGCCCCGGAAGTCCGTCACCAGCCGGTTGTATCCGAAGCTCGTGCCGCGCTCGGTCAGCAGCACCTGGTTGTTGCCCGTGCTGAGCACCTTCTCGACGGCGGCCTGCATGTCCCATGGGGCCATGAACTGCCCCTTCTTGATGTTGACGGGTTTGCCGCCGCGCCCGGCCTCGGCCAGCAGATCGGTCTGGCGGCAGAGGAAAGCGGGGATCTGGAGGCAGTCGATCGCCGCCGCGACGGGCGCGACCTGCGACGCCTCGTGCACGTCGCTGAGCACGGGCACGGCGACCTGGCGGCGCACGGCGGCCAGCCACTCCAGCCCGGTATGCAGCCCGGGGCCGCGGTAGCCGGCGACGCTGGTGCGGTTGGCCTTGTCGAAACTGGCCTTGAAGACGTACCCGACGCCCAGGCGCGAGCAGATTTCGGCCATCGCGCCGGCGACCGTCAGGCAGAGCTCGAGGCTTTCGGCCATGCAGGGCCCGGCGATGACGGCGACTCTGCCGTCGCCGACGGCGACGTTGCCGATTCTGCAGATGGGGGAGGCGATCATCGTGGACTCTCCTTGCACGTGGCAGCGTTCACCACAGAGGCACACAGGACGCGGAGGGCGAAGAGGAAACAGCCGTATCGAACCACGAACGGCGAATGTCGAGTGTCGAAGCCGAAGCGGACTGTCTTGCGCGAACCCCTCCCCTTGGATTCGACGTTCGACATCCTATTGCCCTCTCCTTTCTTCCGTCTGGGTCCTCTGAGCCCCCGTGGTTGGTTGTCCCGGCACGAGCAGTCGGACGCCAAGCGGCGTCATGCGGATGTCCAGCGGGGTCTGGGGACCCGCGTCGCCGTCCACCTGGCAGACCGTGGAGCGGTCGGACTCGACGCGAAGCACGCGCGCCCGCTCATACACCACGCCCTTGCGCCCAGCCTGCCGCCGCCGCATGGCCGCCAGCGAGTGCCGCACCATTCGCGCCCGCCCGCGGCAGGACATGGCGGCCACGTCGAGCAGGCCGTCGTCGCGGCGGGCCTGCTCGCAGACCCGCAGGCCGGCGCAGTACCTGGCGATGTTCCCCACGAACACCATGCCGTGGTCGTGGAAGACTTCACGACCGTCGGCAATCACGCGAAGCAGCGGAAACTTGAACTCCCAGAATGTCCGCCAGATCGGCCAGAAGTAGCTCCAGTGCGACAGGCGGCCGGTGCGCGCGGCGGTGACGCGGCGGACGACTTCGGCGTCGAAGCCCACGCCGAGAGTCATGAGGAACGTGCGGCCGTTGACGGTTGCCACGTCGCACGGTTCGGTGAGGCCGTCGCGTACGATGCGCGCGATGGCGGCGGGCTGGACGGGGATGCCGAGGTCCTTGGCCAGGAGGTTCTCGGTGCCGGCGCGGCACGGGAGCAGAGGCACTTCGGTGCCGGCCAGGCCCTCGGCGACCTCGTTGACCGTGCCGTCACCGCCCCAGACGATGATGGCGCGGGCGTCGGAGGCGACGCCGCGAACGTACCGCGTCGCGTCGCGCGGCGCGGTCGTGACGTGCCGCACGCTGGCGATGCCCTCACGCCGCAGTTGGGCCTGCAACTCCGCCAGCAGCCGTCCCAGGCCGCCGTAGCCGCTGCGGGGGTTGATCACGATGTAAACGGGTTTTGCCAGCGCGGAACCTTCTCCAGGCAAGTCCGGTGGACCAACGACGCAGTTGCCGATTGCCGGGCATGCTACAAACATTTGCATGGCCGCGGAAGGCTTGTATAATACCGCACCCGACGGCGCGGGCCAAGTCTGCCCGCGCGGGAGCTCTGGGTCTTCCAGGAGAACATGATGGAACAGTCCGTCCAGGACGCGTTGACGGAAGTGCTCGCCAAGGAAACGTGGACCGTTGAGGACTACAGCGAACTGATGACGCGGCTGCTGTCGGCCAGCGAGCCGTCCCGCAAGTTCAAGGAGATGCTGTCGGCGCTGGAGGCGGCCAACCCCGAACCCAAGGGCACGGCGGCTCTGAAGATCGGCATCGCCCGCTATGTGGTCTGCCGCTTCCGCGCGGCGCTGGAGGCCCTTGCCAGCGCCGTCGACAACAAGGACCGCCGCTACTTTCAGGGCTTGTGCTACAAGCAGCTTCAGCAGTACGGCAAGGCCGAGGAGGAATTCCGCCGCGCGGCCGACAAGGGCTGGACCGGCCCCGAGGCCGACGTCCAGATCTGCGAGGCCCAGGCGCTGGGCGGCGACCTCGACGGGGCCGAGAAGTCGCTGGGCAAACTGCAGGGCGGCATCGGCGGCACGGCCGACTTCCACTATCTCAAGGGCCTGATCGCCAACCTGCGCGGGTCCGGCGAGCAGGCGGCCGAGAGCTACGCCAAGGCGCTCGAGATCGACCGCGATCACGTGATGGCGAAGTTCCGCCTGGCGTACTACAACGACCTGCACGGCGACGAAGCCGGGGCGATCGAGTTGTACAAGGAGTGCCTCAAGCACCCGCCGATCCACGTCAACGTGCTGCTGAATCTGGCCGTGCTGTACGAGGACATCGGTCAGTACGACAAGGCCGTGCGGTGCATCAAGCGGATCCTGGCGGCCAATCCGTCACACGAGCGAGCGAGGCTGTTCCTGCGCGATGCCGACTCCTCCAAGACCATGTTCTACGACGAGGATCAGGCGCGGCGGCAGGCGCGACGCAGCGCCGTCATGGACATCCCGGTCACCGATTTCGAGCTGTCGGTGCGGGCCCGAAACTGCCTCAAGAAGATGAACATCCGCACGCTGGGCGACCTGGTTCGCACAACCGAACCCGAACTGCTGGCCTACAAGAACTTCGGCGAAACCTCGCTGAAGGAGATCAAGCAGATGCTGACGGCCAAGTCGCTGCACCTGGGCCAGGCCCTTGAGGAAGGCAGCGAACTGGCCGAGGTGGCCGTCGTCCGCCGACCCAGCGTGTCCAACGAGGGAGTGCTGGCCACGGCGATCGAGCACGTGGAGTTCTCCGTGCGAGCGCGCCGGGCCCTGGAGACCCTCAAGGTGCAGACCCTCGGCGATCTCGTCGCCAAGAGCGAGGCCGAGATGCTCGCCTGCCGGAACTTCGGGCAGACCAGCCTGAACGAGATTCGCCAACGCCTGGCCGAGTACGGCCTGAGCCTGCGCGAGTCGACGTGAGAGGTCGTGAAAGAATCGCGGAAGCGGCCTCTCTCCCTCTCAGCCCCGCAGGGGCATCGAGGATTTGGCCGGGGGCGTAAGCCCCCGGTATGCAGGCAATGAAGCATAAAGCCCCGAAGGGGCCACAGAGAGCGTCCAGCGTGGGCAGACCCGCGAGAGCCAATTCTTTCACAAACCCCGAGTACGCAAGCAGCGCGCCGCCGGGCCAGCCAGGTAACCGGTCCACCAGCTCACCCATCGGCCGGCCCTCGTGGCCGCGGCGGGCGGCCGCGCGAATCAAACGGTTCCTCGCCGCCGACCTCCCGCGGCTGCTGGGCCCACGACTCCCGCGCCGCCTCCTGGCCGCGTCGCCCATGGCCGCCGTGCTGCTGCTGTCGGGCACGGCCATCTTCTGCTGCCGCTGCGACGGCAGGACCGCCACGGTGACCATCAAGATGCCGGACCTGCGCTCGCCGAACGGCGCGCCGGCTGCGGCCGCGCCGAGCGTGCCGACCATCCGCGTGCGACTGTCCGGCGGCGCCGAGCAGTCGGTCACGTTGGCGACCACCGGCGGCTATCGCCTGCGGGTGGACGGCGCGGACGTGGCCGGCTCGGGCGCCGCCATGCCGCCCACGCCGTTCTCCTACAACGGGCGGACCTGGCGGTTCGGGAACCTCACGGCCGTGGGCAGCGAGGCGATGCTCGTGCCCGCGGGCGATTCGTTCCTTCGCTTCGGCAACAACTCCTACCGGGGACGCGTGCGGCTGCGGCGGCTCAACGACGCCCTGCTGGTGGTCAACGAGTTGGACCTGGAAAGCTATCTCGCCGGCGTGCTGCAGAAGGAACTGTACCCGACGTGGGAGCCGGAAACGTACCGGGCGCTGGCCGTGGCCGCCCGCACCTTCGCTGTCTACCAGATGACCGCCGCCGGGCGCGGACAGGACTACGACCTCGGCGACGACCAGGGCTCGCAGGTGTACGGCGGCGTCACCGGCGAGACCGCCAAGTCGTGGTCGGCCGTGAACGCCACCCGCGGGCAGGTGCTGGCCTGGGGCGAAGGCGGGCAGGAGAAGATCTTCCTGGCCCAGTACTCCGCCTGCTGCGGCGGGCGGGTGAACGGGGCCTACGTGATCCGCAACGCGCCGCAGGTCCAGCCGCTCATCGGCGGACAGGCCTGCACCACCTGCGGGGCGTGCACCAAGTATCGCTGGCCGGCCGTGGCCGTCGCCAAGACCGACATCCTCAAGGCCGTGTCGGCCGCGTATCCCGCCGCCGCGGCAGAACTGCGAAACGTGGCGTCCATTCGCGTGGCCGAGGCAACGCCGTACGGCCGCGCGGTGTGGGTCGACCTGTACGACAGCGCCGGCAGGATGATGCGCCTGCGAGCGGAGGACCTCCGGCTGGCGCTGCTGCGCAGCGGCTCGCCGAACACGCGAAGCATCTGCTCGATGAACTGCGACATGGTGGACCACGGCAGGACGATCCAGTTCGCCAATGGGCGCGGCTTCGGCCACGGCGTGGGCCTGTGCCAATGGGGCGCCCAAGGCAAGGCCGAGGCCGGCTGGAAGGCCGAGGAAATCCTGTCTGCCTACTACCCGGGCGCGAAGCTGTATCGGGTGTATTAGGGAAGCTGTCGCCAGCGAGCTTCCAGCTTCCAGCGGCCGGTGAGGCCCCTGCCAGGCAAGCAGGATCCGGTGACGGTAGAGGCCCAGTACGGCGTCGCTTGACCTGTGGAATTGCAGGCCACCGTGGGAGAAGAGGGCCTCGCGGGGAACGCGCCAGAACGGGAGCCTCCATGGGGCTGCCCAAACAGTTGAGGACAGGCGGGCAGCGGCCCCTTCCGGCTTGTTGCGGAACCTCCTGCTTCGGTGTTTGCCCAACTGACGCCGAATCGGCCAATCCGGGCGCCAGATCGACGAAGGCCGACGGGGCCGCCTTCGGACCCGTCCAGGTTGCCAGAGGCGATTCCTTCACAAGCTCTGAGCGGCATACCGGTTCCTCTGTCGGCCATGCCGTGCCCGGTAGGGCTGCCGGTCGCTGATCAGGATCTGGCGCGAATGGGCCTGTCCCAGGTCAGGATCTGGCCCAGTTCGCGAAGGCGGGCCTGGAGGGCCGGCACGTCGACGGCCTGGACGGCCTTGCCCGCCCGGACCGCTTGCGCCGCGGCCACGCCGGCCGACTCGCCGGCCAGCATGAACACCGGCTCCATGCGCGCGGCGGCGTAGGCGATGTAGCTGGCCGAGAAACACACCGGCACGAGCAGGTTCTCGCACTCCTCCTGTCGCGGCGTGATGGCCCGGTACGGCACGCCGAAGGGCACGCCCGTGCCCCGGTTGCTCCCGATGAACATGTTGCCCTCGGTGGCGACGGCCGCCCGCCCTGTGGCGGGGTCCTTCACCGCGACCCGGCGCACGGGATAGGTGTCCACGCCGTACTGCCCCAGGCCAATGGCGTCGGTCACGCTGGTGCGGTTCATCACGTCGGCCTCGGTGAGCACGTAGGGCCCCACCATCCGCCGGGCGACGCGGACGTAGAGTTGGTTCGGCCAGCCATCGGTGTCGGCGTGGTGCGTGCGGTCCAGGCCGATCTCGGCGACCTTGCGGCGGAAGTCCTCCGGCACGCGCGGGTCGGTCGAGAGGAAATGGTGCAGCCCGCGGAGGTAGTCGACGTGCATCCGCCACACCTTCGCGCGCGTGGCGTAGTTGCCGTCCTGGTAGGCCCGGCTGACGCCCAGTGGGGCGATGGAGAACAGGCTCCCGCGCTGGTAGTTGTACTCGCCGCTGTTCCGCCAGCCGGGGAAGATGCTCTCCAGCCCCTTGCCCGCCTTGTTCTTCACCAGGTACTCGACGTACCGCCCGACCAGTTCGAACTGCCGCGGATCGTAGTCGTCGGGCTTGGCCAGCGCCGCGCGCGTCGCGGCGTCCGTGGTAACGTAGAAGCGGAAGTTGTACGCCTGGGTGTAGTCGTCGCCCTCACCGGCCGCCTTGCCGTGGTCGGCCTCCACCATCGCCAGCAGGCCGCTCGACGGATCGCCCGGCTTGACGTGGGGGTCGATGGGCGTGAGGTTGGTCCACGCCCCGACGCCGGCGTGGGACTCGTCGTACTTGCTTCGCGGCTCGCGCCCGACGGCGTACTTCACGCCGGCTGCGGCCATCACGTCGCCCTCGTAGCCGGCGTCGATGAAGACCTTCGCCTCGACGGTGATTCCCGGCCCCGGCTCGGCCGCCGCGGCGGGGCAGCCCCACTTGTCCGGCGGGGCCTTCTCCAGCCGCAGGCGCACGATCCGCCGGCCCTCCTTGTCCAGCCCCGCCAGGCGGTGCTCGTAGATCACGGAAACCTTGTGCTCGTCCAGCAGCTTGCGGAAGTATTCGCGCGTGGCGGCCGGGGCGTTGCCGGCCTTGGCGAATACCTCCACGGTCAACCCGCCCACCGCCTGGCGGTTGGCGCAATCCTGGGCGGGTTTGATGCCGGCCCCCAGGACGCCGCCGGTCCAGCGGCTTGGCTCGACGACGAGCACGCTGCGCCCCTCGCGAGCAGCGGCCACCGCCGCCAGGCACCCGCTGGGCGTCGCGGCATACACGCACACGTCGGCCTGCCTACGCTCGGGCTGGCCGGCCTCGCCCGCCCGGGCAACACTCGCCGCTGTTGTCAACACCGCGCCAGCCATCGCCATGCTCCACATGGTTGCCATCGTCCCAACAGGCTCCTTCTCCGCGATCTGCGCGTGCTCTGCGCTAAACCGAAGTTCCCGGCCCGATAATGAGGAAACCCCTTCTTCTGGAAGGGGTTCCGTTTGATTTCAGGTTGCACGT
>CAYWTX010000408.1:0-12686 GCA_964461295.1 uncultured Planctomycetaceae bacterium
CGATGTCCAGACCGGCGACGGGGTCGATGGGGTCGAGGCAGTCGATGCCCGTGTCGACGATCATGTCCAGCAGCGGGAGGATGTTGCCGTCGCTGTGCTTGATGATCGGCAGGCCCGCGTCGTGCGCGCCGTCGACGATCCGGCGCAGCCCCGGCAGCAGCAGTTCGCGGAACGTCCCCGGCGACATCAGCGGCGATTCCGTCGAGGCGTAGTCGTCGCCGGTGAAGACGAAGTCCGCTCCTCGGCGGGCGACCTCGCGCACCATCGCCAGGTTCACCTCGACGGACATCGCCACCAGGGCGCGGGCGAGTTCCGGCTCGGCCGCCAGCGTCATCAGCCAGTTCTCGTAGCCCATCAGGTTTCTCGGCACGCTCATCACGTCGTTGACGTGCACGCCGATGGCGAGTTTGCCCTTGTACCGCTCGACGAGCCGTTCGAGGCTCGCGTAGCGGCCGGGGGCGTGCGGGTCGGGCGGGCGGTACTTTTGCAGGTCCTCCAGCGACGCGATGGGTCCCTCGACGGCCACGGCGACTTCCTCGGCCGTCTTCTCGTAAACGACGCCCCATTCGCCGCGGACGCGGTTGGGTCCGGCGGGTTCATTGCGGAAGTCGGGGGCGGTGAGGATGGCGTCCAGGCCCATGCGGACGGTGAATTCCTCGATGGTGCAGGGCGAGCCGACGAGTGCCTCGCGGACGCGGCGGTCGATGATCCACTCGAAGTGTGGGATGCGGTCGCTCTGCTCTCGTCGCAGGGCGGCCATGACGCGCTGGCAGGGGGTCATCCGCGACACCGGGTTCCTTTCTCGCCAGACGTTTATACGACAGGGCGCGGCCGCAGGGTAGGGCGATGTTTCCGCGGGCGGTCTGCGTTGCGCGATGGCGGCAGGCGCCCGCATACTGTTTCTCCTGGGGCGCTTCCCATGGTACAGTCACGCGACGGAAGGAGTGGCTTCATGCGATTTCCTGGCGTTGTCTGCGGAGTTGGGCTTGCCGCGGTGTTGTCCTTGCGGCTGTGGCTGCCCGGCGAGGCCGCCCCGCCCGCGACAGCCGAGCCGTCGCACAGGGAAGCCGCCCCCATCCAGATCACGGGCCTGGCGAAGGACATCGATCCGGTCTCGTTGTGCCTCCTGGCGGATGGCACGATTCTCGTCGGGCTGTCGCGCACGAGCGAGTTGCGCGTCCTGGCCGCCGACGGGCGACCGACGGCCGTGTGGACGCTGCCCATGCCGGCCGAGGCGATGTGCCCGGGGCCGGACGGATCGCTGTACGTGGCCGGGGAGCGGCGCCTGGCGCGGCTCGACGCCAAGGGCGCCGTGGTCGGCAAGTCCGAGTTGCCCAAGCCGAAGGATGGCGTGAGGTTCCCCGTCGGCGGGCTGGCTGTCCTGGGCCGCGAACTGTTCGTGTGCGCCCGGGGCGAGGGCGGCTTTGAGATCTGGCGATACGACCTGGAACTGGGCGGGGCCGAGCGGATCCTGAGCGGGCTTCGCGGTTGCTGCGGGCGGCTGAGCATCGCCGCCGGCGGCGACGCGCTGTACATCGCCGAGAACACGTTGCACAAGGTGGGGCGGTACGACCGCCAGGGCAAGCTGCTGGACAAGTGGGGGAGCAACCGGCGCGGCGATCCGACGTCGTTCGGCGGCTGCTGCAACCCGATGGACATCTGCGTTGGGATCGGCGGCGACGTGTATACGGCCGAGTCGGAGGGATTCATCAAGCGGTTCACGGCGGGGGGGAAGTTCGTGGCCCTGGTGGGCAAGCCCGCGGGCATGGGCGGGTGCAAGGCCGTGCCGCTGGCGGCGAGCGTCGACGGCGGCAAGGTGTACATGCTGGACGTGGAGAAGAAGCAACTCCGCGTGCTGGCCGGGCCCAAGGCGAGGTAGGGGGCATTGAGATGAGGGATAGACAGTGCGGAACGCAATGTTGGTTGGCGCGTGCGTGGCGATCGTCCTCCTGCACACCGGCTGCGTGGAGAAGGTGACGGGCGGCACCGGCCCGGTGCTGGAGATCAGGGCCGAGAACCTGCCCGTCACGCCCTCGACGGGGCCGGTGGCGTACGTGCAGGTGCGCAACACCGGCGGCAGGGCGTTCGACGGCGCGCTGGCCGTCCAGCCGCCGGAGGGCTGGGTGCTCAACCGCGCCGAGCAGCACATCACGGTTGCCCCCGGGCGCGCGACTCGCGTGGCCTTCGCCATCGAGAAGGGCGCCGACTCGCCGGACAACCGGTACGCGTTCAGCATGTCGGCTGTGGGCGGCGGCGTGACGACCCGGCGCGAGCAGACCGTCGTGGCGGCCAGCGCCCCGTTCTTCAAACCGGTCATCGACGGCAAGCGCGACGACTGGGCCGAGGCGATTCCCGTGACGTTCACCGCCGGCGGCAGGAAGACCACGATCAGCACGTACTGGAACAGTCGCGATTTCTGCCTGCTGGTGGCGGTGGAGGAAGACAAGCTGGTGCGGCTGGGCGGCGCCGGCGCCGGCGAGTGCGACGCCATCCAGTTCGCCATCGCCCCGCGGGAGGCGGCCACGCCCAAGAGCCAGACGGCCCGGCTGCAACGGTTCGAGTTCCTGGTCGTGCCGGTGGGCGGGGATGGCGCGCGGTGCTGCATGCTGGCGCGGATCGGCGACTTGGCCGGGCAGGCGACGAAGCGGCGCACGCTGGCCGAGACGCGGTTCGACGAGGCCCAGACCGTCGTCACGCGCGAGGGCGGCGTGACGTACTACGAGGTGGCCGTGCCGTTGGCGGCCATGCCGGACATTCGCCCCGAGCCGGGGCGCGAGTTCTGCTTCTCGCTGCTGGTGCACGACCCCGACGGCACGGGTTTGAGGGATTGGGGCGACGCGGCCGGGCTGTCGGATGGCCAGCGAAGCCGCCTGGCCTGGAGCGATTGGGAGGGCGCGAAGTGGCCGGCCCAACCGCCGAAGGACGGCATGGTGGAGTGGGGGTTCTGTAGTTCGAAGCGATGACCGACCGCAGAGGCATAGCGCGGGCTTTGCCCGCACCCCAAGGCAGTAGGCAGCAGTGCTGGCTGCGACATCATCGCGCATACGATGACGTTGCGCCCTTGTGATACACAGGACGCAGGGAAGACAAGGAGAAGGCGATGAAGCAATTGCTCGCGGTATCGGTCCTACCGGTCCTGTCGGTTCTGTTCCTCGGCTGCCAGCCGCAGGCGGGGATCAAGACAGAGGGCAGCACCGCGCCTGTGCCCGCGGCGAGGGATATCGTCTTCGCGGCCGTGACCAGCACCGACAAGGACCCGTTCGTCGCGGGCAAGGCAGCCGCGACGGCAGCGAAGGCGAAGCTGGGCGACGCGCCGGTCAAGGCGGTCCTCTTGTCGGAGTCGTTCGAGGACAAGGAGCGCAAGGAGAGAGTGCTGGCCGGCGTGTGCTCGGTGTTCGGGAAGGACGTGGTGTTCGGCAGCGCGACGTACGGCACGTTCACGCAGGCCGGCGTGGCCACGGGCGAGCAGGCCGGCGTGCTGGCGATCGCGGGCAGGGACGTGGCCGTGGCGTCGGCGCTGCGGACCGACCTGGGCACGTCGCAACTCACCGTCGATAAGGACATGCCGCGGATCGAGAAGCTGCTCACGGCGGCCGGCAGGGACCTGGCCGGGAAGCTGCCGCGGCAGGCGGACAGCCGGCTGATGATCGTGCTGGCCGACGCGCACTCGCCGAAGAACGGCGCGCTGGTGGCGGGGATCCGGCAAGGGGTGGGCAAGGACTTTGCCGTGACCGGCGGCAGCGCCAATAAGAACGCCGGGCAGACGTTCCTGTACTACCGCGGGGAGATGCTCAAGGACGTGGCCGTGGGGCTGATGCTGTCGGGCGACTTCCGCCTGGCGCAGTCCGGGCGGCAGGCGAAGGACAACGAGAAGGTGATCGCGACGGCGGGCCAGGGCGCCGCCGAAGCAATGGCGGGCCTGGCCAGGCAGAAGGCCCGCCCGGTGGTCGTGATCGCGTACGACTGCGCGGGGCGCAAGGGCAAACTGAGCAACGTGGCCGACGAACTGGCGGCGATGCGGAAGTCGCTGGGCACGAAGGTGACGCTGTTCGGCACGTACAACGCCGGCGAGATCGGCCCGCCGGACGTGACGGAGAAGTTGGAGGCAGTGAAGTGCGCGGGCGTGGGCTGGCACGTCATGTTCACGGCGATCGGGTGGTAGGCAGGACAGTCAGGCGTCAGAGTTTGCGGAGGAATCGGAACTCGCGGCTTGGCCCCTGCCGGACGCCTTCCACCGCCCGTTCAGGTGCGTTCAGCCGCTGGACCCGTGGATCGCACGCGGCGAGCGGCGCGAGGCGATGCGCAGCGCGATCCAGATGGCGGCGATAGCGCCGAGGCAGCCGGCGAGCCAGGCGGTCGAGGAGGCCGGGTGCCGGCCCAACGTGGCGGCCTGGTAGAACGCGGTGGCGGCCAGCCACGCGACGGCGGTGGAGTAGGCGAAGGAGAACAGGGCCCACCGGGGGCCGGCCTCGCGCCACAGGGCGGCGACGGCGGCGATGCACGGTGCGTACAGCAGGATGAGCAGCATGTAGGCGAACGCCGAGAAGGGGGAGGCGAAGCACTCGTCGATGGCGCCAGGGCCCTTGGGAAGCGGGGGCGTTGGGGGATCGGCGTTCGGACCCGCGCGGGGGTCGTACAGCGCCGTGAGCGTGCCGACGACCGCTTCCTTGGCCAGCAGTCCGCTGAAGAGTCCCACGGCGGCGGGCCAGTTGCGGTCTTCCACCCCCATCGGGCCCAGAGCGGGCGTGATGGCCTTGCCCGCCGCGGCCAGGAACGATCCGCCGGGCGAGGCGCCGGTCCGTCCGTCGGGGCCGATGGTCGCCAGCAGGCGCAGGACGATGACGAGGATCACGATGATCCTGCCGGCCCGCCAGAGGAAGCTCTTGAGGCGGCCCCAGGCGTGATACAGCACGCCGCCTAGGGTTGGCACGTGGTAGGCGGGCAGTTCCATCACGAAGCTTGCCGTCTCGCCGGCAAGCAGCGTGCCGCGCAGCAGCAGGCCCGTGGCCAGCCCCGCGGCCACGCCGGCGGCGTACAGCGCGAAGATCACCGCGCCGCCGCTGGCGGGGAAGAACGCCGCCGCGAACAGCGTGTAGACCGGCAGGCGGGCGCCGCAGGACATGAACGGCGCCATGACGGCCGTGGCGATGCGGTCGCGCCGGTCCTCCAGCGTGCGGGCGGCGAGGATGGCGGGCACGGAGCAGCCGAAGCCGACCAGCAGCGGGACGAACGCCTTGCCGGGCAGGCCGATGCGGTGCAGCAGGCGGTCCATGACGAATGCGCCGCGGGCCATGTAGCCGCTGTCCTCCAGCACGCCCAGGCCGAGGAAGACCAGGAAGATCGGCGGGGCCAGCGTCAGCACGGCCTGCACGCCGCCGCCGGCGCCGTCGGCCAGCAGCGTCGTCAGCAGGGCCGGCACGCCCGCCCACTCCAGCACGCCGCGGAAGCCTTGCACCAGCACGGCCTGGCATGCCCAGTTGATCGCGTGGGCGGCCGGGCGCGAAAGCCCCATCGTCGCGGCGAACACGAGGTACATCACACCCAGGAAGATGGGCATGCCCAGGGCGCGGTGGAGCAGGAAGCGGTCGACGGCGTCGGAGGCCGTGCGCCGCGGCGGGTCCTGGCGGCCGACGACGTCCCTCACCAGGCCGTGCAGGAACGCGCAGCGTCCCTCGGCCACGACGACGTCAGCCGCCTCGCCGGTGTGCTTCTCGATGCGTGGGATTTCCGCTGCCGCCATGGCGGCCGGGGCTTCGCCGGCCAGCGAAGCCGCGTACGCGTCGCCCTCCAGCAGTTTGACGGCCAGCCAGCGGGCGTCCACGCCGGCCCTGCCGGCCGGACCCGCCAGCAGGGCCAGCAGGGCCTCGACGGCCCGCTCCAGTTCGCCGTCGTAGCGGATGGCTGCCCGCGGCACGGCCCGGGACGCGGCGACGGCCGCGATCGCCTGCCGGAGGATTCCCAGCCCCTCGCCGCGTGAGGCGACCATCGGCACGACGGGGCAGCCCAGGTGCCGCGCGAGGTGCTCCACCTCGATGTGGACCTTCCGCCTCTCGGCCAGGTCCATCATGTTCAGGGCCACCACCATCGGGATCTTCATCTCCAGCAGTTGGGCCGTCAGGTACAGGTGACGCTCCAGGTTCGTCGCGTCGACGATGTTCACGACCACGTCCGGGCGCGACTCCAGGATGTGCCGGCGGGCGATGGTCTCGTCGATGCTCGCGGCGGAGAAGGAGTAGATGCCCGGCAGGTCGACGACCTGCACGTCGCGACCGGCGTGGCGGTAGCGGCCTTCGAGGCGATCGACGGTAACGCCGGGCCAGTTGCCCACCCGCTGCCGCGACCCGGTGAGGTCGTTGAACAGCGTCGTCTTGCCGCAGTTGGGATTGCCCGCCAAGGCGATGGCCAGAGAGGCGGTCGATGGAATGTTCGATGCGACGGTCACAACCAAACCCCGCGTCCTGGGCGCCACGGCTCGGTGCCGCGAACAGGCATGGAAGCCCTACTCCTCCGCCGCGACGATGATCTTCCGGGCTATGCCGTGTCCGATCGCCAGGCGCGTATGCCCGGATGCGATGAGCGTGGGTCCCCGGCCGCCCCGGCCGCCCTGGATCACCTCCACCACGCTGCCGACGTTGAGGCCCATGGTGAGCAGCCTCATGCGAAAGCCCCGGCCGCCGTCAAACCTGAGCACGGCCGCCTTCTGCCCCGGCTTGAGCCGGTTCAGCGGCAGCGACGCCTTGGCGGGGGCTTCCGACGTGATTTCTGCGATCGGTGAGATACTCATTGTCTTCTTTCGCTGCGCTCGCGGGCGGCGGCGCCATATCCGGGATCACGGCCTCCCGCGGGCAACAGAAGGCCAGGAACTCCTCCAGCCAGGCCTGCCGGCGATGCTCGGAACGCTGGGCCACGAACTCGCCCAGACGCTCTAGCCGGCACAACACGATTCCGCTGACGACGTGCTCCATGCGGCAGGCGGTCTGCCCGGCTTCCTGCTCGCTCACGCCAAGTACTTTCACGAAGAAGTCGCGCAGCACCTCGTGCCGGCGGACGACCTTGCCGGCCGCCGCCTGCCCGGAATCGGTAAGAGTGATGATGTCGTAGGGGGCGTAGTTGACCAGGCCGCGCTCGGCGAGAAGTTGCAGGGCCGCGGTGACCGAGGAACGGTTAACGCCCAGGCGGTCGCTGACGTCCTTGGCACGGGCAGCTTGCTTGGCCGAGACGATGTGGAAGATGGCCTCGAGGTAGTCCTCAAGGCTGGCGCTGAGCGAGCAGGCGGCAATCACGGCCTCACCAAGTAGACGACGTTATGACGAATAATATTTGCCACGACAAACATTATACGGCACGTCGAACGCGACATCAAGAGGAATCCGCGTGCCTGGCCGGGAAAGGGAGTCGTACCTGTAGCCATCGCACCTGCGCCGGCCGGAATGCCTGCATGCGTACGGACGCATTTCCCTCGCGAAACGCGGTCTCGGTGGTGGGGGAGTACGTCCGAAGCGAGGTCGCCAAGAGAAGGTGCGTAGGCACAGCCTTCCCGACGGATTACGATGGCCAGGTGATCAAACTGCGCAAAGTGTGCAGACTACGCAGACTCACTCAGTCAAACTCAGTCTCAACCGTGTGCTTGGCGACTGGTTGGGTCGTAGGGCTCCCGGCCGCAGTTGCGGCAGGCGTGGTTGTGGGCGTGGGCGCGGGCTTAGTGGTGGGCTCGGCAGTCGTCACGGCTGCGGGCTTGGGCACCGGGGCAACCATGGCGAGGACGGGTTCGGGCTTCGGCGCGGGGGCGACGATCACCGGTTCGGGCTTCGGCGCGGGCTTCACCGCAAGCGGTTCAGGCTTGGGGGCGGGCTTGACGACGGGTTCGGGCAACGGCGGGACAAGCGTCATCGCCTCGGGCTTGGCGATCCGGGCCGGTTCCGGGATCGGCGGCAGGACCGCCACCGGCTCGGGCCTGTGTGTCTGGCGCACCGTCGGGGTGTCTCCCTCGGGCTTGATCTTGGCAGGCTCGGGGGGCGCGTCGAATTCCGGCCGGACGTCGGAGGGTTTGGTGGTCGGCGGCGGCTCGACGATCACCGAGGGCGTCGGCGGCGAAGCGGGCGGGACAAGGGGCTTGGGCCCCGGGGTTGGGAGCGGGACGGTCTCCACCTTAACCGAGGGGGCTGGGGTCGGCGTTGGCGTCAGGTCGCCCTTCCTGGGCGATGGCGCGGGAACCAGGATCGGCGGCAGAGCCGGCGAGGCCTGGGGCATGACGACGGGCCTGGGCGGCGTGGGCATCTCGACCTTGTCGCCCAGGACGATGATCTCGCGTGCCTCGACGACGTCCAGCCGCAGGTCGATGTCGAACTTAGCCGTGCCCTTGACGCCCACGTACTTGCCGAGGTAGTCATTGAGGGTGACCAGCCCGGTGCTGCACTGGACGTAGGCGGTGATCAGGTAGGTCTTGGGGTCGCGGACGAGATAGCGTTTGGCGGCGGCCGGGCCGCCGGGGTAGATGTCGCTGGCCAGCAGGACGCCCTGTGCGGCATAGGCGGTGACGGGGCGGGTCGTCGGGGCGTCGAACTCGACCTTCGCCAGGTCCAGTTTGAGCCGCTTCTCGCGTTCGGCGACGGAATTGGCGACGCTCTCCACGGCCCGCAGCTCTTCGCGCTGTTCCATGGCCATTTTGACGTAGGCGACGCGGGCGTCGACGTAGGGCTTGATGTATGCGTTGTCGCCCGTGGTGTCGATGCCGGCGTACTGGGCGAGCAGGGCGCCCCATTCGCGATGGGCGGGCGGCTTGGCGCATTCGGCGGCCAGGAGTTTCTCGGCCGCGTTGAACGCGGCCGTGGCGGGAGGCGTTTGCCTGGCGGGCGCCGCGCCGAGGCTCACCTCGACGGTGCCGGCCTTTGGCTGCGTGGAAGTCCGCATGCCGGTGACGCCGGGGAGCGTGACCTCGATGCCGCCGCCATCGCCGGTGACCGCCGTCTCGCCGGCGCCGGCGCCCGTTTCACTGGCGCCGCCGTGGGCGGGCGGCAGGGCGCCGCCGTCGGCTCGCTTCACGAACTGCGATGAAATCCAGAAATACGCATTCGCGGGCGACTCGACCTTGTAGTACTCCCCGGCCTCGCCGAGGACCTTGAGCGTGTCGCCCTTGTTCACGCGCACCTGCAGCGTGAAGAAGTTGCTCTCGCGCATCGCCCCGGCGGCGCGGATCCACACGTTGTCGCCGGTGACCGTGCCGACCTTGGTGGCGGGGTCGACCTGGAGGTAGGTTCGGGTGATGGCGCTGAAGCACCCGGGGGCGGGGGCGATCTTCAGCCACTCGCCCATGCGGTCGACGATGGTGACCTTGGCGGGCGCCGACAGCTTGGCGCAGGGGTACGCGCCGGGCCCGCCGGGGCCGCTGCGCACGTAGACGCCGGTGCCGTTGACAACGGCCTCAACTGGGGCGGGGGCCGTGGTCTGTGCCGACGCCGGCGCCGCGACGAGAAGCATGCACAGGGTGTAACCGATCTTTGCGTTCATGGCGACGCTCCTTGTTGCTGCCGCAAAGCGCAGAAATCCCAGCATTCGAAACGCGAAGTCGGGACAACCCTAACAGGTGGGCCGCGCGGTGTCAATCATGCAGGCGGCTTCGGGCTACCAGGTTTCAGCTTGACGGGAGCGCCGGGGCCCTCGGCACGGGGCAGCGCCGCGAGACAAGCCGCCATGGGAGTGGTGCGAGGACGTCGATCCTGAAGTTGGGAGCGGGTGGCTGCAAGCTACTGAGGCAGACAGACGGTGAAGGTTGCGCCGGCGCCGGGCTGACTGGTCACCGTGATGCTGCCGTCCATCGACTTGACGATCTCGCGGCAGATGTACAGGCCCAGCCCGTGGCCGGCCGCCTGCCCGTCCTCGCCCTTGCGCGTTGTGAAGTGCGGGTCGAAGATCCGCTTGAGGTGTTCGGGGGCGATGCCCACGCCCGTGTCGGCCACGCGGAGAACCAGCCCGTCCGCGCAGCGCTCGGCGCCGATCTCGATCCGGCGCGGGCCTTCGCGGTCCAGCACCGCCGTTCGGGCGTTGAGCACCAGGTTCAGCAGGACCTGCTGGAGCTCGACCTTGCGGGTCATGACGCTGAGGTCGGCCGGGCCGCGGTAGGTCAACTCGATCCCGTCCTTCCGCAGGTCGCGCCCCATCGCCTGGAGCGTCTCGGCCACCAGGCTGGAGATATTGACTTCGGTCCCGGGGGGGACGTCGTTTCGTGAGAAGCCGAGGATGGCTTGGCAGATCACGGCGGCCCGCTGGCTGCCGTCGACGGCCTTGTGGAGGGCCTTGTCGACAAGGGCGGGGTTCTCGCGAGCGAGTTGCGCGTAGTTCATCATCGGCGTGAGGATGTTGTTGAACTCGTGGGCGACCATGGCGGCCATGGTGCCTAGGGAGGCCATTCGCTGGCAATGGCGAAGCTGGTTGCGAAGGGCGCGGTTCTCGTCGCGGAGGCGTTGGGGTTCGCCGTCGGGCCCGGTGCAGGACGCCGAGGCGCGGTTCAAGTCCTCCTTGAGCGAGCAGACCTCCCGCCTGAGCTTCTCCAGTTGGTCCTGGTGGGTGCGGGCGACGGCGTTCTGCGGCAATGTCACAGTTGCGTCCTCTTGTGGAACTGCGGGCGAGCCGGTATGTGAATGCCCGAAGCGCCGGCCCGCCATTGGCATTATCGGGTGGGTGTGCCGCCGACTTAAGGGACCTCCCGATGGACAATGAATCAAAATTGCGGGCGATGCTGGACCTGGCCGAGGCGATGGGCATCGGCATTCGCCGAGCCCCGGCCGACGTGGACGGCTCGGACCATCCCGGCGGAGCGCTGGTGCGGGTGGGTAAGCGCGAGTTGCTGTTCCTGGACCCCTCGGCGAGCGTGGAGGACCAGCTTGCCGCGGCCGTCGAGGCGCTGAAGGGAAGGGCCGAACTGCAAAGCAGATACATACCGCCGGAGGTCAGAGACGTGCTGGAAGGGGAGGGATAGGCTGTTTCCCGGAAAGCGTCCTTCGCGCCGAAGCCCCCACAAGGTACCATGCCGCCGATGAAAGTCATCGGACACGGCGTTGATCTGGTGGAGTGCAGCCGCCTGGCGGAGGTGATCGGGCGGCACGGCGAGAGGTTCCTCCATCGCGTATTCACCCAAGGTGAGTTGGCGTACTGCCGCGGGCGCAAGCGGGAGATCGAGCACCTGGCGGGGCGGTTCGCGGCCAAGGAGGCCGTGCTCAAGGTGCTGGGCACCGGGTGGCGAAACGGCATCGCCTGGACCGACATCGAGGTGGTGAACACGCCGGCGGGGCAGCCGCGGGTGCGGCTGTCGGGCCGCTGCCGCGAGTTGGCCGACCGGCTCGGCATGGCGGCGATCCACCTGTCCATCAGCCACACGTCGGCGCACGCGATGGCCTCGGCGATCGGTTCGGCCGAGGCGGGCGGCGGGGCATTGGGAATAGGCGACTGAATTGCGGGTTGCGGATTGCGGATTGCGGATTGGGGCGCGCGCGGGCGACAACGCCGGCCACCGCGCCATCGCGCGCCGCGATGGTGATCCCCCGGAGCCGAGCACCACGGGGAAGGAAACGCCGTGACCCAGCGCCGGGCGACCATCTTCTTTTCGGCGGCCGAGGCAAGCGGCGACGACCACGCGGCGAGCCTGGTCGCCGCGATCCGCCGGCGCTGCCCCGACGCGCGCCTGGTGGGCCTGGCGGGGCCGAAGATGGCCGCGGCCGGGTGCGAGGTGCTCCAGGACGTGACGGGGCAGGCGACGATGGCCGGCAGCGTGCTGCCCAAGCTGCTGTTCTGGCGGCGGGTGGTTGCCCGCGCGCGGGAAGCCATCGGCGAGATCCGCCCTGACGTGCACGTGCCCGTCGATTCGCCCGCGATGAACTGGCACCTGGCCGAGGCCGCCAAGCGGGCGGGCGCGAAGGTCCTGTACTACATCGCGCCGCAGGTGTGGGCGTGGGCGCCGTGGCGAGTGAAGAAACTGGCACTCCTGACCGACCAGGTCGCCTGCATCCTGCCGTTTGAGGAACCCTACCTCCGCCATCGCGGCGTCAACGCGACGTTTGTCGGCCATCCGCTGCTGGACACGCTGCCGCCCCAGCCGCCGCCCGCCGACGGACTGCTCGGAGCGTGGACGGGCGGCACGTGGCGCGTGGCCCTGCTGCCCGGCAGCCGGCCGGGGGAAATCGCCGCCCACGGCAGGGCGCTCGCCACCGTGCGCGACGAGGTGATCCGCCGCTGGCCGGCGGCGCGGTGCACGTTCACCGCCCGCACGGAGGCCGATGCACAGCGGGTCCGCCGCGCCGCCGGACGCGACGACATCGACGTCGCCGTCGGACGCACGCGCGACGTGCTGGCCGAGTCGCACTTCGCCGTGGCCGTCAGCGGCACGGTGACGCTGGAGGCGGCGTACCACGGCGTGCCGATGCTGATCGTCTACCGAACGAGGCGCCTGCTGGCGAGCGTGGTGGGACCGCTGCTGGTCCGCACGCCCCACTTGTCGCTGGTGAACATCCTGGCCGGGCGCGAGCTTGTGCCCGAACTGATGCCCTGGCACGGCAACGTCCGCGAGGTGGTGGACATGGCGATGGAGTTGATGGACGACCTGGGCTGGCTGGTGGAGACCCGCCGGGAACTGCGAAACCTGCTGCCGCCGCTGCGAGCCCCCAACGGCCAATCCGCCGGCGAGAACGCGGCCG
>CAYWTX010000409.1:0-5067 GCA_964461295.1 uncultured Planctomycetaceae bacterium
ATCCGGACGGCGCGAGGATGGACGTGCTGTTCGGCACGGTGCGATTGGCGCAGAACACCGGGACCGCGGCCACCGCCTCCACCCCGGCGGTCGCCAACCTCGACCTGCACGTCCAGAGCACTCTGGTTCTGTCGGCCGACCAGGACCTCCGCGGGCTGACCGTGGACTACGACCTCGCCGGCGTTCAGGGCATCGACCTGAACAGCCCAAACGTCAGCGGCGTCGGCCGCGAGGTAAGGGTTTACCCTCAGTCCCCCGAGCAGTTGGGAGCCGTTGAGGCGGCGTTGATCCAGGCGATCATCCACGGCGACCCGGACGGGCCCACGCCGTACGACGGCATCTACGACTCCGGCAAGGGGTTACATCCCAATTCAGCCATCGGCGTGGCCGTAAGGCTGGACGAACACAACGACCCGTACGTGGTGGTGAAGCTGACCCGTCAAGGCGACTTGGATTGCGACGGCGCGGTGGACGCGCTGGATTACCAGGACTTCATCGCCAACTGGCAGAAGACCGGCAAGACGTGGGACCAGGGCGACATCTTCGGCCGGGACGGGGCGGTGGACGCACTGGACTACCAGGTGCTCATGGCCAACTGGGGGAAGGTCCACACGCCGGAGCCAGGCACGATCGCCCTGCTAAGCGTCGGGATCGTGGGCCTGTCCAGCCGCCGTCGCGGCTGGCGGAGGGTGTCCGGCGCTCAGAGCAGCGGCGCCAGAATGGTCCCGATTTGGCCGGGAACAGTGGAAAAAAATGTCGGTTGTGGGGCGATTGGGGGCTTGACAACAAGGGGAAATCGGGTATAACTGTAGTTTGAACGTAGTGGAGGTCCATCCATGAGTACGTCGAACCAGAAGTTGAGGGCCACAACGATGACGGAGACTGCGATGAAAAGCTCGCTCACTAAGCGGTTTCTGGGTTTGGGCGTGTGCGTGATTGCCCTTTGCGGGGTGGCCTCCGTAGCTCAGGCGGCCACGGTAGACATCACCATGGAGGTCGAGGGCGGTGTCACCGCTCTGAACGTCGGCGACTCGGCCGTCATCCACGTCTATGGTGCGGTAAGCGATAACACATGGACGACGACCTCGCCACCCACCGGCACCAACGTTACCAGGAAGCCCGGCGTCTACAACTTCACCATGAAGGCGGATGCTGGAGTCGGCATGGAAATTCCGCTCGCAACGGACGCAGCCTTTGATCCGGCTAAACCGGCTGTATACGCCAATAATCAGGATTGGGGCGTGTATGACCCGGCTTTTGTCGGGGTATACTCGCAGGGCGATTATGTTGGTGGGTCGCACCGTGTAGTGGCGGATTTCAATGTCTCGCAGGACACGTACAACCCCGCCGTTAAGGCCCTCCCCACGAGATTCATGATCGGGAATAGTGACCAAGGGAACCCTGCGGTGAATCTCTTCGATATCACAGTGACCGCCACGGCCGCGGGGACTTCCACCTTCAATATCCTTACGGGCGGCGGCAGCATGCCCTACCAGGTTCTGTTCTGGGATTCCGTCAATGGCCGCTGGGACCTCAAGAACGCCGAGACGGTCAACCTGCCGACTGGGATTGAGTTCACCATCTCGGGCGGGAGCACCATGGGCCCCGCCGCTCTTACGGTTGTGCCCGCCGGTGGCGCTCGCACTGTCGGGCAGACCATCGTGGCGTCGAACACCGCCGTTGCGGGCAGCGATAGCGGCAAGGTTACGGCCTTCTCCGTGACGCAGGGCGCCAACGGCATCTTCAGCGTGACGGGCGATCTCGCCCTGAACGCGGAGATCGCGCCCCAGGGGTCAAGGACGGGCACGGTGGGCTTTGACGAGACCGGCCTGCTCAAGGGCGCGGTTTCCACCGGCGCGTTCAACATGACCCTGGGCACGGTGAATGGGGTTGCCGGCGCGACGGGCACCGGGCCCTACAGCTACACCCTCACGGCCACGGCACAGAGCGGCCTGGCGACGCTCGGCACGGCGTTGACGGCCAAGGTGACGGGGAGCATGGCTGGCTTGGCTTCGTACGTTCTGGGGGGAGCGGGAGCGGTCGGCACCACGGCGACAATCCTGGGCGGCACGACGGGCACCACCGAACAGACCGTTTCCATGCTGTGGCGGGCGCGCACGGCCGACGAGGCGTCCGTCCTCGGCGGAGTGCCCGGCCTGCCTTGGGCGCGCGGCCTGCTGAGCGACGTGGTCGACGTGACCGGGATGGCCCCTGGAACGGTGTACGTGCTGGAGATGAGGTATGATCCGTCGCTGATCCAGTTGATCTACGCCGGCGACAAGGAACAGAGGCTGTTTGACATGGGCCGGCTGTTCCTGGGCTGGCTGGACGACAAGGGCACGCCGGGAGCGGCCGATGACGTGTGGGTGAACGCGGGCACTGGCTCGGGGTTGCAGAGCGCGTGGACCGGGAGCTTGGTCGTGGGCACGTGGGGCGTCGATATGGCCACCAACAAGGCCTGGGCGGTGACGGATCACAACAGCCAGTTCAGCGTCGTCCCCGAGCCGGGCACGATGGCCCTGCTCGCCCTGGGCGGGCTGGTCGCCGTCTGGAGGCGCAAACGAGCCGAGTAGCCCCAGGTGGAATGCACCGGGCTTCGCCCCAACGACCGACCGCGGCGATGGGAAAGGCAAGAGAAACTAGCACGGGCGGCTTCCACGGAGGCCGCCCGTTTTCTGCGCGAAGGGCGATTGGCTGCCGGCGACGATGCCTGTAGGATATGCCGGCCCCCGGCGTGCGTTGGAAGGAAGATGGAGGGACTTGTGGGGATGGGCTCCCGTAAACACCGCGAGGATATGCCATGACCTATCGCGCGAAGTTGGAGAACGTACTGGACCGTTCGCGTCAGCGAGCGGCGGAGCGATTCGAGGCCGTCTTCGGCGCCGGCGGCGAGGCGGTCGTCAAAGAGGAAGTGATCCTGGACGGCGCGGCCGCCCGCGGCGCGGCCGGCGGGCTGGAGATCGCCTTCGCCCGTAGCGGAGGCAAGTTCGAGGCCGCCCTCGGGGCGCTGGACCTGCCCGCCGACTGGACGGGCGGCAAGACGCTGCGCCTCACGGCCGTGTGCGTCGGGCGCCCCGTCCACATCGACCTGGTGCTGGTGAACGCCCGCTGCCGCATGTCGACGGGCGCCGACCTGGGTCCGGGCCAGGCGGCCGAACTGGTCATGGAACTGCTGGACCTGCCGCTGGCCGGCGGGAAGGAGCCCCCCTGCCGCCCGACGGCGGTGCGCGTGGAGGCGGCGTGGGAGGGCCCGGCCGACACCCGAACCGTCGTCGTGAACGACTTGCTGCTGGAAACCGTTGAGACCGGCGGCGCCGGGCGGCAGCCGTGCGTGGACCGCTTCGGCCAGCGCATGACGGCAACCTGGCCGGGCAAGATCGCCGACGAGGCGGACCTGCGTTCGCGAGCGGGCGTCGAGGCGGCGGAGATGGCGAAGACCGCCCCGCCGCCGGAGCGGGACGAGTTCGGCGGCTGGACCGACGGTCCGCGGTTCGAGGCGGGCGGCTTCTTCCGCGTCGATCGCGACGCCGACGGGCGCTGGTGGCTGGTGGACCCGACGGGCCGGGCGTTCTGGTCCATCGGCCTGACCGGCGTGCGGACGTTCGAGGGCACGAAGACCGAGGGTCGCGAGGCGATCTTCGAGGCCCTGCCCGCCCGCGACGGCCCCCACGCCGCGGCGTGGCTGGGCCCGCACGAGACCTACGCCGGCCTGAGCTTCTACCGCTGGAACGTGCTGCGCAAGTACGGCGGCATGGAGGCGTGGCGCGACCGGGTGCTGGAACGGTTCGGGCGCTGGGGCGTGAACACCATCGCCTGCTGGTCGGAGGAGATCATGCTGCGCCAGCAGCGCGTGCCGTTCGTCGCCTTCGCCCGCTCGCACGGGCCGGGCGCGCCGATGACCTCCAACCGCTTTCCCGACGTGTACGACCCGGCCTGGGAGCCGTGGATGGAGCGCACCATCGTCGAGCTCACCGCGCCGTGGCGCGACAACCGCTGGCTGCTGGGCTACTTCATCGACAACGAGCAGCCGTGGCACGACATGCGGCTGCTGCACGCCCCGGCGGGCGCCGCCGTGCGGCAGGCGTGGGCGGCGTCGGCGAAGGGCAAGTACGGGCACGCCGCCCGCGCCGCGGCGGCGTGGGGCCGCGACGTGCCGAACTGGGACGCCGTGGCCGCCATGGGCGCCGCCGACGTGCCCGCCGAGGGGGCGCTGCGCGACGACATGACGGCCTTCGAGGCCGAGTTCACCGACCGCTACCAGGGCACGATCGCGCGCCTGCTGAACAAGCACGACCCCAACCATCTGTACCTCGGCTGCCGGTTCGTTCGCCGCCTGCCGCCCCGGGCGGTGGCGCACGCGGCCGGGAAACACCAGAACGTCGTCACCGTGAACTGCTACGCGGGCGTGCCGCCTCGCGACACGTTCCAGGACTGGCACGACTGGACGGGGCGCCCGATCCTGATCGGCGAGCACCACTTCCCGCTGGCCAGCCCGCGCCAGTTCCCGCCGCTGTACCGCGACTTCACGCCCGAGGAACGACGCGTGATGTATTACGATTACGTGCATGGGTTCGCGGCCATGCCGTTCTCGGTCGGCAGCCACTGGTTCCAGCACGCCGACCAGCCCCTCACCGGGCGAAGCACCAACGGCGAGAACCAGCCCGTGGGGTTCGTGGACCTGACGGACAACCCGCACGAGGAACTGGTGGACGCCCTTCGCCGCGTGGCGGCGGAGGTGTACCCGGTGCACGCCAGGAGCGTGTGAATGGGATTCGGGTACCGCTCAAGACACGGCAAACGAAGAACAGTATCGCCTTGCCCGCTTGCCCGGTGAGCCGGTGTCCGCTCTTCAGCCTGAAGGGCTGAGATAAGACAGCCCAGGGCAACGCCCTGGGAATGGATGCCCCAAAGCAACAAGCCCTGAAGGGGCGCAAGAACTGCCCGCCCGGGCAACGGTTTGTCGGGTAAGCCTGGGCGGTTGCCCGCCCAGGCTCCCCACGGATCCGGACTTGCAGGATTCCCGCATCCGGCTCTTCGGATGCTGGCTTCGCACGTCCGACTGCGCAG
>CAYWTX010000410.1:0-6815 GCA_964461295.1 uncultured Planctomycetaceae bacterium
CGGCAACATCCGCCGGCTGACGCAGCACCTGGACCCGCGCGGGTACGAGGTGGCGCCGGTGGCGGCGCCCAACGACGTGGAGCGCGCGCATCACTACCTGTGGCGGTTCTGGATCAACATGCCCAAGGCGGGGCACATCACGATCTTCGACCGGAGCTGGTACGGGCGCGTGCTGGTGGAGCGCGTGGAGGGCTTCTGCCGCGAGGAGCAGTGGCGGCGGGCGTACCGCGAGATCAACGAGATGGAGCAGCACATGACGCACTTCGGGGCCGTGCTGCTGAAGTTCTGGCTGCACATCGACCCCGACGAGCAGTTGCGGCGGTTCGAGGAGCGAAAGAAGCTGGCGTACAAGCAGTGGAAGATCACCGACGAGGACTGGCGCAACCGCAAGAAATGGCCGCTGTACAAGGAGGCGGTCGAGGAGATGCTGATGCGGACGTCCACGCCTTACGCGCCGTGGACGATCGTCGAGAGCAACTGCAAGTGGCACGCGCGGGTGAAGGCGATCCACACGGTTTGCGGGGCGATCCGGGCACGGCTGGGGTAGAGAGGGAAGGCAGCAGGCTGCCGTACAGGCGGGGACGTCCGTCAACTTGCGTTGCCGTGGCGCCCGATGTGCGAACAAGAATGACACTGTGGCAACGTTGCAGGGATTCTGTGGGTTCGGGCGCCGCTCAGAACACGGCAAACGAAAAACAGTATCGCTTTGCCCGCTTGCCAGGTGAGCGGGTGTCCGCTCTTCAGCCTGAAAGGCTGCGAGTTTGTGAAGGAATCGCAGGAGCAGCCTTCCTCCCTCTTAGCCCCGAAGGGGCGTCGAGGATCTAGCCGGAGGCGTAAGACCCCGGTAACCAAGCAGTTAACCATGGAGCCATGAAGGGGCGACAGAAAGAGTCCAGAGCGGGCAGACCCGCGAGTTTCGATTCTTTCACAAGCGATGAGACAATACAGCCCAGGGCAACGCCCTTGTCATTGCCCACATTTCGCGCGGCTTATGTCGGCCCTCCACAGCCCTTGAAGGGGCCGTTTGGTGGTAGCCTCGGGGCCAGCCCGTGGTCCATCACGAGGTGCATGGAGCCCGCGAAGCGGCCGATTGACGCGCCCGGCGCCTCAGTCGGCCGCTTCGCGGGCTCTGGGATCCATATCGGTCGTGTCCCACGGGCTTGCGCCCGTGGCTACCTTCAATCGCCCCGCTTCGGGGGCGAAGAGCGGGATGGGGACGGCGCCGTCCCGATCCGCTGGCCAGGGATGTGGGTGATGACACGGGCGTTGCCCTGGGCTATCGAATCTCACCCCTTCAGGTTGAGGAAACGCCGCAAGAACGGTCGTGGACCCCGTTCGCGCCCCGCCGTCTGGCGCGGCCGCGCCCGCTTGCCGTCGGCCGACCTACAGCCCCCATCACGGCGCGTCCTTGCCGTGTCCCTCCGAGACACATGCCCCGATGGGGATCCCACCATCTTCCGTCCTTTCCTCCAGAAACTAGGGCGCGTCCCTAGTTTCCAGGAGCGACCGCCGAATGTTCATCGGCCGACCTGGGACCGATCCCAACCGGTGATTTGCGTGCTCCAGATTCTCTCCCGGATGGCGTCCCTTAGTTTCGGGAGCGCAGCAGGGATTGCCTTGAGGAGCCTCGCCTTTTCCTCGTCTAATTCGATCAACTTCTCCGTGGGCATCTCCCGGTCCTTCGCTCCTTCTAAGCGGCGTATCCTTCGCAGAGACAAGTGAAGATCGATCACGAGTTTCCGTAAGGCCTCCGCAGCTTCGTAGACCGTCGTGGCATAGAACGGCTCGTTGGCGTAGACCGTCTCAAGTACGGCGTCGTGCGCTTCGACGAGCTCCTTGACGAGTTCCTCTTCAGGCTTCACTGGGCCCTGCTGAAGGTCGTGGAAACCATGGCAGGCCAAAGCAAGCCGTCTTGCGCGACTCCAAAGCTCTTGGCAGATGGCGAATTCCTTCTCAAACTGGAGACGGTGGACAAGCAACTCCTTGTCGTCTCTTACGCGAAGGTCCGCCAATAGACCCTCGACCTGAGTCCGATACTTGGCCCTATCGCTCTCAAGAATGCGGTTGGCCCACACCTTGCCCAGCCAGGCCGCAAGACCAAATACGATGGGGGTTGTGATTGCCCCCGTGAGGTAGCTCGACCAGTCCATAGTGAACGCTCCCGTAATGGGTATGAATTGTACCGCGCGCCGTACGCCAGCAACAGCGCCCGTTGAACTACTCCGGCCCGTCAGCCCCATTGCGAGTGTATCCCGTCGAACCTCGCATACGTCACGTCAGCCCGTTGACGCAACGTACTGCAAGTAAGGCATATGCGCCTGACGTGACGAGGTGGGGGGTAGTCACTACGAATCAGATAGGAATCGGCCAAAGAGAGGGGAAAACGGCGTATCCGGGCGTTTTTCGGGTGGGCGTATCGCGTCAGCGGCGGCGCGGACAGAGCGGCGAGAATCGCCAAAACCCTTGTGCCAGTGCGGATAACGACGCGGCCCGCCGGATTGGTCCAGCGGGCCGTTTCCCGCAAGAGAGCGTTTCGCTCCCTTGCGGGGACTGGAGGCGGCGGGAATCGAACCCGCGTCCCGTGACGTTTCGACGCCGGCTTCTACGTGCGTAGTCGATTGTTTGTTCTCGCCGCGACGGCCCGAATCGACACGGTCCGACGCGGCCAGTTCGCCGATAGGTGTCCCGGCCGAGTAACCGAACCACTCCCTGCCGGCAAGCCCGCTGGTTTTCGCCCATACGGACCTCGCGGGCAAGGCCCATAGGACGGGCTGCTTAGTTAGGCAGCCATGCGATAGACGTTGCTATCGGCACATAAGGTTTTCCCAAGGTGTTTTACGAGGCCGCCTTGGAACCTCGGCACGCCACCGTCGCCTCCACCGTCCGGTCGATGCCTGTTCGCCCCCGGATCGGCCTTGGCCGGTGCTCTCCATAGTATACACCCCACCGGCCCGAAATGCTCAACTCATCTGGCCGACCTTCCATTTTTCGGCCCTCTGCGCCTCTGTGGCCAATATCGCCCCTACCGCGGCAAATCCCACGCCTCGGCGACACTTCGGTGCGCCTCACGCGTCAACTGCACCAGCAGCGGCCGGGCCTTCGCGTCCAGCCACCCCACCAGCCACACGATGTCCTCGCGGCCCATCGCGGTGCACCCCGCCGTCGCCTTGCCCGGCCCCGCCCACAGGTGCAGGAAGATGCACGACCCGCCGCCCGGCGCCGCCGGAAGCGTGTTGTGGCCCACGAACACGCCCCATTCGTACAGGTCGTCGGCGCGACGCATCGTCTCGGCGCTCGTCCAGTCCTTCAACACGTCGCCCAGCTTCACCACCTGGTCGTAGAACTTCGAGTTGGGGTCGTCCACGCCGAACACGTCGGCCGTCAAGGGCACGTACCCCAACTTCACGCCCCTGGCCTCCCCCTTCCGCGCGTAGCCGAACGCGTAGCGCAACTCGAACAGCCCGGCAGGGCTCTTGCCGTCCCCCTCTCGCTTGGCTGGTCCGGCGACGGTCGGGTGCCCGTGCAGCCCCCGCCCCCACGCCAGGCCGTTGCGCCCCAGCGTCACCGGCCTCTTCCCGCCGACCTGCGCCCACGGCTTGTCAGCGTCCGGCCGCTCGTAGCACAGCAGCGTGCCGGTTGTCGCGGCCCAGTCGTCCGACACGACCACCACGAGTTGTCTGCCGTTTCGCAGCGCAGCCAGCGCGCCGGCGGCGCCCTTGGGCGCGGGTTTGTCCGCGCACCCACCCCCGACAGCCGCCAGCAGGAGGAGAACGGAACCTGGAACCTTCATGCGCTTCTCTCCATCCACCCCTTCCCGCCCGTGATGCGGGCGATCACCATGCTCGCCACGTTGTCGCCCACCGCGTTCACCATCGTTGCCGGCGGGTCCACCAACGTGCCGATCATCGAGATGACGGGCAGCGCCTCGGCCGGGAAGCCGTACATCGTCACGATCAGGATCTCGCCGGTGAACCCGCCGCCGGGTATGCCGCTCATCACCATCCCGCTCAGCAGCGCCACGCCCATCGCCGTCGCGATCGTCTCCACGCCCGCGAACGGCATGTGGTACAGTCCGAACAGCAGCGCGATCTTCAGGATCGCCGAGAGCACCGAGCCGTCCATGTGGATCGTCGCCCCGATCGGGATCACCACCTCGCTGATGTCGCGAGGCACGCCGATCCGGTCGGCCGCCTCAAGGTTCAGCGGAATCGTCGCGAAACTGCTGCCCGTTGCCGCGGCCGTCAACGCCGCCGGCGCGATGTTCCCCCAGAACGCCCTCACGCCGCGTCCTCGCCCCGCCACGTAGGCGTACGCCGTGAACGCCACGAAGAAGTACGCGATGCACAGCGGGTAGTACAGCACCATCGCCCGCAGGTACGAGCCCAGCAGGTCGGGCCCGAACACGCCCACCAGGTACGCGAAGTACGCCGCCAGCCCCACCGGCGCGTACAGCATGATGTACGAGATGATCTTCATGAACACCTCGTTGCCCGACTGCAGAAACGCCGTGAACGTCCGCCCCTTTTCCCCTGCGCCCGAGGCCGCCAGCCCCACCAGCGCCGCCAGCACGATCAGCGCCAGCATCCGCTTCTTGCTCAGCAATTCCGGGAAATCGCTCACCGTCAGCGTGCCGACAATCTGCTCGCCCGCGCTGCCGCCATGCACGGCCGCCGCCGCCGCCGTCGTCGGCGCCGCGAGCGACACGCCCGCCGACGGCGGGTACAGGCTCACCCCCGCCACCATCAGCGCCGCGGCCACCAGCCCCGTCGCCGCGAACACGACCAGCATCCAACCGAGGATGCGGAACAGCCGCCCGGTGCTCGCCATGCCCGCCACAGCCGAGGAGATCGAGAAGAACACCAGCGGCACGACGGTCATGAACAGGGCGTTGAGCAACAGGTCGCCCAGCGGCTTGACAACGGCGACGCCCTTGCCGAAGACCAGCCCCAGCGCCGAGCCCAACAGGATGGAGCCCAGGAGAATGAGAGAAAACCGCTGTGCTTTGAGAAGTGGCCTGACCTTGTCCATGCCCGGAAGTTTACGAGCCGAAAGGGCGGAGGTGCAATCCCGCCGCCGGAAAAGGCAAAGCTTCAGCCGTTGCGCGCGGCCGGAGTCTCACTGGGGCGTTTCCTTGGCGCCGCGCGGCGCGTTGCCGCCCCGCCGCACCCGTTCAGTCCAGTTCGCGCGACACGCGCCGCCAGTACTTCAGCGTGGCTGGGTCGCTTGCCCCGTCGGGCCCGCCGTTCCACGTGCGGGCCAGATGCTCCAGGTCGCCCCGGGCGAACGCTCGCGGGCAGTACCGCCGCCAGTACGCCTTGGCATACGTGCACGACGTCGGATACGACACCGCTCCGCTGCGGTACGCCGCCCGCGCGCGGTCGCGCCTCTCCTCCGCGAGTTGCCGGCCGGCGTCCGCCCAGGCTGCGCGCTTGGCCTGCAACGGACCCAGCGACTGCCCGTGGTCGCCCACGGCGAAGTCGTTGCCCCCGCTCTCGACCCGCCGCATCGCCGCCAGCAGGCGCTCGATCGCTCGTTCGCGCGGCGGTACTTGAGCATTGGGCCGGGCTTCCGCCGCGGACCTTGCCGAAGGCCAAGACCGGGCACCGGGCATCTCCTGCACCTGCCCCACTGGGGCGGGCAGGGCTCTGGGCGCGGCTTGCCTCGCGGCGCCGCTCGCCCCGCGCGCCGCATCCACCTCGCAAACCGTTGTCCGCTGTTGGAGACAATCCTCCACCGTCGGCGCGGCCGAGGCCTTCGCTTCGGCACTGGCCGCCAGGGGCGGCGGCAGCACACACTCCGCGGCCGCGTTCACCGGCCGCGGAAGGGGATCCCACGCCAGCACGGGCAGCAGCAGCACAGCTGCCAGGCCCAGGCCGATGGCCGGCACGCGGGCCTTGGGCCCCAGCAGAGGCCCCGCCCGTTTCCTGGCGACCATTCGCGGCTGAACCTGCACGGTGGGCCCGCCGCGGCGGGACACCGCAACGGATGTGGGGGAGACGATCGTGTTTCGCATGGCTTTCCTGGGGGCATGCACCTGGCGGCTCATGCCCGCGCTGTTAGAAGTATATCCAAACGCTCCCGCCGCGAGAACTGAATGTGGAATCGGAAACCCCCGGCCGAAGGTTCCTCTCGGAAAACCAATGGATTGGGCGCCTTCCTCAGAAGTGGCCCGAGCGGGGGATCTTCCTCTGGCGTCGCATCAGGCCAACCTGCGAACGTTCCATCGCCCCTCGGGGCTCTGTGTCTATCTGCTTGATTGCCGTGGGCTTAAGCCCTTGCCGTTACCCACATCTCCGCCGCCAACGAGGTGCACCATGAAGCGTAGCCGTTGCGGTTTGGCCTCTCTTCGCCCCCGAAGCGGGGCGAACGGCTACACGTCCGTCAGTTGCACGGTTTGCCGCAGCCGGGCCGAGTAGGCGGGATCGAACTCCGCCGGGCCGACGGTGCACGCCGACGCCGAGGCCGTCGCCACGGCCTCGGCAAACGCCGCGGGCATGCTCTCGCCGCGGGCAACGCCCGCCACGAACGCCGCCAGCAGGGCGTCGCCGCAGCCCACCGTGTTCCGGACCTTATCGGGCGGCACGTCGACGCGCCCGTGGAGGGCGGCTGGGCCGCTGAACAGCCACGCCCCCTGGGCTCCGCGGGTGAACAGCACGACCTTCACCGTCCGCGCCAACTCGCGAGCCGCGGCGATCTGCCCGGCCAGGTCCGAGATCGGCCGGCCGATCAGTTCGGCCAACTCCGCGGCGTTGGGCTTCAGCAGCCAGAGGCGTTTGCCCGCCATGGCTCGCAGGGCCGCGCCGGTGGTGTCGACG
>CAYWTX010000411.1:0-4481 GCA_964461295.1 uncultured Planctomycetaceae bacterium
CTAAACGCGCATACGTAACCCCCTACCCCATCCCGGCCGCCCGGTCCCGCCCCGCTAGACCAAATTTCCTATCAGTCAATCGAGCGCCCTTGGCTCACCAGGGCTAGCGGCATTGGGTCGGGGTGTCTCCGCGAATCACGCTTGGCCAAGCACCTCTCCCCTGTGCCAGGTGAACTTTCTCTCTATCACTCGGGGTACTCTCCGGTCCGAAAGGGGCAGACAGGACTACTTCGATGGTTGCATCCGCGACGAGGTCCAGTTCCGGCGGGCGTATCGGTACGTGTTGTTGCAGAGCGTACGCCACGGTATCTGCAAACGATGGGAAGATTACCCCCACACGTACATGGGGCTGGAACTTGAGCAGGCGGTGGTCCAGGCGCAACGCAAAGAAGCCTTCCTGCAAGGTGTCCCATACGCGAGGTACGAGAAGAGAAGACCTACCCGCTGAGGAGAAGACCTACCCGCTGAGGAGAAGACCTGCCCGCTGAGGAGAAGACCTGCCCGCTGAGGAGAAGACCTACCCGCTGGAAAGAAGACCTACCCGCTGAGGAGAAGACCTACCCGCTGAAGCGGGCAGGCTGCGGAGGGCGCTTGAGCATTCGCTTGCGTTCGTGGTACTGTCCCGTCGATGGAGATCATCTGGACCGTCTTTCTGTTCGCCTTCGGCGCGTGCGTCGGAAGCTTTCTCAACGTCGTGGTGTGGCGCGTGCCGCGGGGCGAGAGCATCGTATTCCCCGGCAGCCACTGTCCCTGTTGCGGCCGGGCCATCCGCTGGTTCGACAACATCCCGCTGGTGAGTTGGCTGGCGCTAGGCGCGAGGTGCCGCGACTGCAAGGCGCGCATTTCGCCGCGGTACATTCTGGTGGAAGCGGCGGCGGCCTGCCTGGTGGCCGGGCTGTTCCTGGCGTACTACGTTTTCCGCATTCGGGGCGGGGCAGGGGATTTCCTCGACACCTGGCCGATGTTCCTGGCGCACGCGGCGCTGCTGTGCGGGCTGCTGGGCTGCTCGCTCATCGACATGGACCACTGGATCATTCCGTTGGAGGTTTGCTGGCTGGTGTCGCTGGTGGGCCTGGCGGCCGCGACGGCCTCGCCGCCGCCGGCAGGCTACCTGCCGCGCGTTTCTCCGACGGCGGGGGCCATGGCTGTCGCCGCGGGCGCGGGGATCGTGATCTCGCTGGTGCTGCTGCACTATGGGCTGCTTCAGCGCAGTTTCATTGACGCCGAGGACAGGCCGCGCGATCCGTCGGATGGGTCGGAACCGTCGGAGCATCCACCCGCGCCGGTCGGCGTGGCGTTCACGAAGGCCCACGGCGTGGACCCGCGGCGGGAGATGCTGCGCGAGGTGGCGTTTCTGGCGCCGGCGATCCTCCTGGCCGCGGCGGCGTGGCACGTGACGCGGGGCGACAGCGCGGCCGCCGAGGCATGGCGCCGGCTGTGCGACGGGCGAACCAGCCCCTGGCTCGCCGGACACCTGAACGCCCTGTTGGCAAGCGTGCTGGGTTACATGGTCGGCGGGCTGTGGATCTGGGGCGTTCGAGTTCTCGGCACGCTGGGCTTCGGCAAGGAAGCCATGGGCCTGGGCGACGTGCATCTTCTGGCGGCCGTGGGGGCCGTTTGCGGGTGGGTGGTTCCGTCGCTGGCGTTCTTCATGGCGGCGATGATGGCGCTGGCCTGGGCGATGACGGTGCTGGTGTTCCGCAAGCAGCGCGAGTTGCCGTACGGGCCGTGGCTGGCCGCGGGAACCGTGGTGGTGATGGTGCTGCATGACCGCCTGGCGGACTGGCTCAAGCCCTACGCGGACGTGATGCGGCTGATCTTCGGGTGAGCCGGTGGCCCGATGGAAGCACGGAGACCACGAATTGCCCCTCAGCGGTCAGGTCGCCATGCAGTTTCGGAACGCTCGGGCAAGCACGATGCGCCGGATATCGTTCGGTTCGTTGAGGGGTTCGGCCGTCTCGATCCAGAAGTGGCCGACCATCGCGGTGGAGTGGGCGTCGGCCGCGTGAACGGTCGGGATGCCCATGCGCCCAGCCGTCTGTTCGGCCCGGGCGCCCTGCTCGGCGTCGGAGTTGCACGAGCGGGCCTCAAGGGCGTCGGGCGTCACGCCGGCGGCGAACATGGCCGCCGCGCCCCGCCAGCGGAACGGGTGGGCGAGGACGGCAAGGCGCCCGTCGCGGCGGGCGCGATCGATCAGTTCGCGGTCGCCGGCGATCTTCAGGTACGTCGGGTCGTTGGCGCCGAGGATCACCACGTGCTGCATCTCCGAGCCTGACCCCCAGAGGGTCCGCTCCACGCCGGGGAAGATGCGAAGCTGCGGCCAGGCCGCACGCAGTTCGTTCAGCTCGGCGTCCGGCCAGACCATGTCGTGCTCGGTGATGTAGACGGCGTCGTAGCCCGCGGCGACGTAGGCTTCCATCATTTCGTCGGGGCCGGCGACGGCGCAACTGCTGTAGCGGCTGGTGTGACAGTGAAGTTCTACTCTCATGTTCCGCTCAAGTCGCGACAGTGTATGCGCTGGTGGGGGCAATGCAAGGGAGACGCTTGTTCCGGCGCAACGCACGGAAGAGAACATGAGCCCGAAAAGGAGCATCTGGTGCCGGTCATAAGCCGCTTTGCGGTATAATCATCATGATGTACTGGCGGGACCATTCGCCCCCGCACTTCCATGCGAAGTACGCGGAGTACGAGGTGGAGGTCGAGATCCGCACCGGCCGAGCCACAGGGCGAATGCCGCGACGAGCCCTGCAGATGATAGAGCACTGGCGAAAGGCGCACGTGGACGAGATGATCCAAGACTGGGGCTGCGCCACGGATGGCGGTGTACTGGCCCCCATTCAGCCTCTGGAGTGACCCATGATCCTGCACGTTGAGGAAGCGCGATACCTGCACGATTACGTGGTGTGGGTCCGATTCAATGACGGCACTGCCGGCGAAGTGGATCTGCGCGATGAACTGACGGGCGGCGTGTTTGAGCCACTTCGCGATTTGGCCAGGTTCCGGCAATTCCGTGTTGACTCGGAACTTTCCACCATCGCTTGGGAGAACGGCGCGGACCTGGCCCCGGAATTTCTGCGCGACAGGCTGCGTACGGCAAGTTGCGTCGTCCGACGTGCTTCCCGCATCCGAAGTCGCGTCAAGACATCGTGCGCCCATAAGTGAACCATGGATGCTTTCCCACGCTGCCCAACACCTCGTTTGGGCCGTCACAACCGCTTGGGTACAATAACCCGATGCTCGTCTCTCGGTTCAAGGAAGCAATGGCACAGGCAGCGCGGAACAACATCCCGGGCGGCAACGGGCACGCGAAACGGCTAGGCCGCTTCGCGCGGCCGTTGGGCGCGCTGACGCTGCTCGGCGCGTTGTCGTTCTCTTTCGCCGCGGAACCCAATGCGCCGGCCTGGCCGCAGTGGCTGGGCCCGCGGCGCGACGGCGTCTCGAGGGAGACGGGCTGGACGCACGACTGGGATGCCAACGGCCCGCCGGTTATGTGGAAGGCGTCGGGCGGGCAAGGCTACGGGGCCATCTCGGTCGCGGGAGGCAGGCTCTACACGTTGGGCAACGCCGACGACAAGGACGCGCTGCTGTGCCTGGACGCGGCCGGGGGCAGGGAACTGTGGAAGCACACGTACGCCTGCCCGGCCATCATTCCCAAGTCGCTGATCCAGATCTACCCCGGCCCGCGTTCGACGCCCACGGTGGACGGGCGGCGGGTGTACAGCCTCAGCCGGGGCGGGCACCTGTTGTGCCTGGACGCGGCCAAGGGCGATCTTGTCTGGAAGCGGAACCTGCGCGAGGAGCCGGTGTCGATCGGCCTGCCGACGTGGGGCCTGGCCTGTTCGCCGCTGGTGCTGGGCAACCGCGTGATCGTCGACGTCGGGCGCATCGTCGCGATGGACGCCGCGACGGGCGAGGTGGCCTGGCAGAGCCGCAAGTACCGCCAGGCCTACGCATCGCCCATCGCCCTGACCGTGGGCGACAGGCAGTGCGTGGCCGCGTACAACGGCGACGGCCTGGCCGTTGTGGACGCCGCGGACGGCAAGGAAGTGCTGCTGCACCCGTTCAAGTTCCTGTTCATCGACAACTGCACCACGCCGCTGTGGAGCGGGCAGCAGGTGTTCCTGTCCACCTGCCAGGACCCCGGCAGCAGCGTGGTGAAGATCGGCGGCGACGGCAAGGTGACGACCGTCTGGCGCAGCGGCGTGATGCAGAACCTGTGCAGCAATTCGGTGCTGGCGGGCGAGCACCTGTACGGCTTCCACGGCGGGCTGCTGGGGCCTGGCGCACTGCGCTGCGTGGAGTTCGCCACGGGCGAGGAGAAATGGACCCAGAAGTCGGTGAAGATGGGCGGCCTCATCGTCTCCGGCGATCGCCTGCTCATCCTGACCGACGAGGGAGAACTGGTGGTCGTGGCCGCGTCGAGCGAGAGGTTCAGGCTGCTGGCCAGGGCACATGTGCTCAAAGGGCCTTGCTGGGCGCAC
>CAYWTX010000412.1:0-8792 GCA_964461295.1 uncultured Planctomycetaceae bacterium
GGCCCAGCCGCCGCAACAGGCGGTGTGCCAGGATCGGGCTGTGGAAGTGCTTCAGGTACACCTGCCGCCCGTTGACGCTGCCGCGATAGACCGTGCGCGAGACGTTCTGCTTGACCTGTTGCCAGTTGGCCGCGGCGGGCGAGAACAGGTCGGCCTCGCTGCCGGCCAGCAGGGCGCGGGCCTCGTCGTCGGCGTACAGGACCCCGGCGACGTTTGCGGTGGCGCGGGGCTCTTGGGCGTCGGTTCGCGTCATGCCGCGCCCACCGCCTGCGGCGCCTGCGACCGCGACAGGACCAGAGATCGCAGTTCCGCCAGCCGCTCTCGGCAAGCGGAAGCGTCGAATGCCCGCTGGGCCTTGCGGCGGGCGGCCTCGCCCAGCCGCTGCCGCAGCTCGAGGCTGTCCGCCAGGCGCAGGATGCCCGCGGCCGTCTCGCGCGAACTGCTGGGCTCGACGAGGATCGCGTCGGCGTCATGCGTGACGCATTCGGCCAGGTCGGGCGTGGCCGACGCGACGACCGCCAGGCCGGCCGCCATGGCGTCCGGCAGCGCGCCAACGCCCATGGCGCGGCGATGCAGGACCAGGGCCACGTCGCCCGCCGCGAGCGATCCGGCCAGCGCGAGCGATCGCCCGGTGAAGACGGCCTCATGCCCGTGGCCGGTGGTGTTGGCGAAGAACCGCACGCGCTGCTCATTGGGTCCGCCGCCGGGCAGCAGCAGCAGCCGCAAGCCGCCGATCACCTTCCGCGCCGTCGCATGCGACCAGGAGGCGACGTCGTGTCCGGCCGCCGGGACCATCGCCTCCGGCACGACCAGGACCAGTTCGTCGTCGGCGAAGCCCAGGGCAGCCCGCACCGCCGATCGCACGGACGGCTGGCGGACGATGTCGAACGGCGTCGCGGCCGGCGGGAGCACGTGCACGAACCCCGGGGGCAAGGCCGCGGCGACGAGGGCCGCCCGGGCCGCTCGCGTCGGCACGGTTACGTGCAGCAGGCCGGGACCGACGAGGTCGCGAAGCCGGGCCAGGTCGGCGCCTCTCGGCGCCGCGGGCAGCGACGCCATCAGCGGCACGCCCGTTGCCAGCGATAGCTCGCGCCCGGCCCGCAGGGCTGCCATCGACCACGCGTGCAGGAGGTCCGCGCCGCCCGCCAGGCGCCTCATCCGCCACCCGGCCGCCTCGGGCACGCCCATCGGCCGATGCACGCAGCCGTCCGTAAGCGGCAGGGGCGAATCAGCCGGACCCGGCCCGACGGAGACCACGCGGTCGCCGTCGACGCGCAGAACAGCCGCCTGCCGGAGCATCTCCGGCAACGAACCGGCATCCACGATGTGCAGGCTGCCGCCCATCGGGGGCATGATACGAACCCGCCGTGCTTGCGGCAACCATCAGCAGCGGGCCGTCGCCCAATTGGAGCAGTTCGGCCAGGCAGCCGAACCCGTCGGAGGAACTCCAGCGTCGCGCTGCTCCCGCAGCACGCCTGGCCGGTCCACCTTGGCACGGCATGCCGCCTGGGCGTATGCTTGCCCGGCCGCGAGGGCGGGAAGGGACAGGCCATGCGAAGCGTGATCGCCGCAGCCGTGTGTGCGGGGATGCTGGGGTTCATCGCCTCGTGCCGGAAGGAACAGGGCAGCCGCGGCGCGGAGAAGCCTCTTGCCGTCGCCGTGATTCCCAAGGGCGCGACGCACGAATTCTGGAAGTCGGTCGAGGCGGGGGCGAAGCGGGATGAGGCCGCTTCCCCAATTCCTTCACAAACTCTCACTTGCCGAACAACTCCCTGTACCAGGCGTGCATCTCCTCGTCGCTGATGGACGTGGTTCGCCCGCCCTCGTACTCCCCCTCGACGCGGTCGCGGATGGCCAGCAGGCGTGAATCGTCCTTCGGCACCTTGACGTGGCAGTACGTCTCGATCCAGTGCTTGATGCCGGCCGCACCGCTCTTGTCGGTGATGGCCACGCCCGGCAAGCGGTTGAGGATCTTCTCGGTGTCGAAGCAGTTGTAGATCTCTTCGCTCTTGGTCAGCCCGTCGGCGTGGATGCCGGCGCGGGTGGTGTTGAAGTCTCGCCCCACCAGCGGGTAGTTGTACGGCACGTCGAAGCCCAGGTTCTGGCGGAAGTACTCGGCGATCTCGGTGATGACGCCGTAGTTCACCTTGCGGCTCTGCCCGTTGAGCTGGGCATGCTCGACAACCATCGCCTCCAGCGGCGTGTTGCCCGTCCGCTCGCCCAACCCCAGCATCGTGCTGTTGCAGGCCGCGCAACCGTACAGCCACGCCGTCGCCGGGTTCACCACCACCTTGTGGAAGTCGTTGTGGCCGTGCCACTCCAGCAACTCGCCGGGCACGCCGGCGTCGTGGATGATGCCATGCACCAGTTTGGGCACCGAGCGCGGCAAGGCTGCTTCCGGCCAGGGGACGGCATAGCCGAGCGTGTCGCACAGGCGGATGACGACGTCGATCTTGTACTTCTCGCGGAGTTTCATCAGTTCGATGGCGAAGGGCACGACGAACCCGTGAAAATCAGCGCGGGTGAGGTCCTCGAAGTGGCAGCGGATGCGGATGCCCTCTTCCAGGGCCGACCGGGCCACGTCCAGGTACTGCTCCATCGCCTGGCGGCGGCTCTTGCGGAGCTTAAGGAACACGTGGTAGTCGCTGCAACTGGTCAGGATGCCCGTCTCGGGCAGGTGCATCTCCTTGACCAGCTTGAAGTCCGACTTGACGGCGCGGATCCAGCCGGTGATCTCCGGGAACGCGTGACCCAGCTCGCGGCAGCGATCGACTGCCTGGCGGTCCTTCCTGGAGTACAGGAAGAACTCGCTTTTGCGGATCAGGCCGGCGCCGTTGTCCAGGCGGTGCAGCAGGTGGAACAACTCGGCCGTCTGCTCCGGCGTGTACGGCGGGCGCGACTGCTGCCCGTCGCGGAACGTGGTGTCGGTGATCCACATCTGCGGCGCCGGCCGCATGGGCACGGTCGTGCCGTCGAACTGCACGCGGGGCAATTCGGTGTAGCTGAACATCGCGCGGTAGAGGTTGGGTTCGGCGATGTCCTGCAACGCAAACTTCTCGGTGTTCTTGTTCATCTTTGGGATCGTCGCCGCGAGGGATAGGACCGCCACAGCCCGCGCATTGTAGCAATTGCCTCGCCGCCCGCAACGGGCGAAATCGGGAAATGACGCAAGTTCCGGCGGAGCGCAGGCGCGTCGAGGGCTGGGTCCGGGCCCTGGGCCATCGCTGAGCAATCCATGGATGCGGCCTGCCGGGGTCGGCGCTGTGTTCATTCCTCTTCCGGCCGCGGGCGGGAGAGGTCGATTTTCACGTTGTAGGCCTCGCCGTCGAAGTCGGTGCGGGCGCCGGGACCGAAGGAGTTGAAGATCGCCAGCATGGGCTTGTTGATCGGCAGGACCTTCGCGAAGAACTGTTGGACGCCCCGTTTGCGGGCGATGTCGGCCAGGTAGTTCATCAGGAACGTGCCCATGCCTTTCTGCTGCCACTCGTCCTGGACGATGAACGCGACCTCGGCCACTTGCGTCTTGGGGTCGTTGAAGTACTGGGCGATGGCGACGATGTCCTCGCCGCCGGGGCTGGGCACGACGCCCACGATGGCCAGGTCGTTGCTGTAGTCGATGTTCGTGAGCTTCTGCACGGCCTTGTGCGGGAACGTCATCGTGTACGTGAAGTAGCGGGTCTTGACCGACTGGCTCGACAGCGAGTAGAGCATGTCCGCCAGGGCCGGCTCGTCGGTGGGCTTGATCGGCCGGAAGAAGATCTCCGTGCCGTCCTTGAGGGCGGCGTAGCGTTCGAGTTCCTCTGGGTAGAGGACCTGGTCCCAGGCGAGTTCGATCTGGTCGGCGGGGAGGTAGTGGTTGGTCTTGGCGGCCTCGATGAGCATCTTGCGGAACTTGGGGTGGGCGATGTTCATGAGGGCCAGGACGCGTTCGCGGATGCTCTTGCCGTGGAGGTAGGCGATGCCCCACTCGGTGACGACGTAGTGGACGTCGCCGCGCGTGGTGACGACGCCGGCGCCTTCGGTGAGGCAGGGCACGATGCGGCTGACTTCGCCGCCGCGGGCGGTGGAGGGCAGGGCGATGATCGCCTTGCCGTTGCGGCTGCGGGCCGAGCCCCGGATGAAGTCGACCTGCCCGCCGATGCCGCTGTAGAACTTGTAGCCGAGGCTGTCGGCGCAGACCTGGCCGGTGAGGTCGACCTCCAGACCGACGTTGATGCCGACCATCTTGTCGTGCTGGGCGATGATGTACGGGTCGTTGACGAACTCGGTGGGGCGGAACTCGAAGAACGGGTTGTTGTCGATGAAGTCGTACAGCCGCTGGCTGCCCATGGCGAAGCTGGCGACGACCTTGCCGCGGTTGATGGTCTTCTTGGCGCAGGTAATGGCCCCGCACTCGATGAGGTCGATGATCCAGTCGCTGAACATCTCGGTGTGCACGCCGAGGTCCTTCTTGTCGCTGAGGAACTCGGCCAGGGCCTGGGGGATGCGTCCGATGCCGCACTCGATGGTGCTGCCGTCCTCGACAAGGCGGGCGATATTGGCGCCGATGCGGCGGAGGACCTCGTCGGGCTCGGGGACGGGGACGGCGGGCAGCGGTTCCTCATGCACCACCATGTGGTCGATGAAGTTGACGTGGATGAAGCTGTCGCCCAGCGTGCGCGGCATGGCCGGGTTGACCTGGGCGATCACGCACTTGGCGTTGGCGCAGGCGCTCTTGACGATGTCCACCGACACGCCGAAGCTGCACAGCCCGCTGGCGTCGGGGGGGGTGACCATCACCAGGGCCACGTCGATGGCAATGCGCCCGCTCTCGAACTGGCGCGGGATCTCCGACAGGAAGATCGGCGTGTAGTCGCCCAGCCCCAGCTGCATCTCCGCGCGGACGTTGTCGGCCACGAAGAAGGTGTTCACCTTGAACCGGTCGCGCAGGTCTTCCTTCATGTAGGGGGCCGGGCCCATGGTGAGCAGGTGCAGGATGGTCACGTCGTGCAGGCTGCGGCTGTTGTCGACGAGGGCCCCCACGAGCCGTATCGGCTGGCCGCAGCCGGTGCCGATGAACACGCTGTTGCCGGACTTGACGACCTTGACGGCCTCCTCGGCGGAGACAATCCGGTCGGCGTACTTCTTCCTCCAGTCGAAGTCACTCATGGTGGCACGTCCTGTAATCCAGAAACAGAAGCAACAATGATGAACACAGATGAACAGGATTCAAGAGATATCAGGCCCCACTTCGGCGCCGCTGACCTCTTTCAGGTCGGGCGAAACCAGCCGCTTCACGTGGAGCCTGGGGCGGCCGAAGTTCAGGAGCAGGGCCACCGGCAGACCCGTCGCCCGCAGGTAGTTGATTACGACGGCGGAGAAGACGGGATCGTCATGGAGAGTTGCCTTCACCTCGACCAGCACGAGGCCCTCCACGACGAGGTCCGCTACGTATTCGCCGACGACTTGGCCTTGGTAAACGATATTCATCCGAACCTGTTGCGCCACCTTCAGCCCGCGCCGCCGCAGTTCGATAACCAGGGCGTTCTCGTACACCTTCTCCAGGAACCCGCTGCCGAGCTCATTCGATACCGCGATGGCAGCGGCGATGATCTGCTCTGTGAGGTCCGCGTGGGCGAAGAACTTGTTGGCCACGTCCACTCCCCCTCTTCTCCCATCCTGTTTATCTGTGTTCATCATTGTTGCTTTTTCTTCTCTACGCCGTTTCCTGCACGGCAATCCGCGCGTCCACCGCCACCGGGGTGACGCCCGGCGGGCCGACCACGTAGGGGTTGATGTCCATCTCCCGGATCTGGGGGAACTCGGTGGCGAGCTGGCTGAGTCGCTGCATCGCCTCGGCGATGGCGTCGATGTCCACGCCCTCGTGGGTTCCGGCCGCCTGGAGCATGTGATAGGTCCGCGTGGAGCTGAGCATTTCCTTGGCTTCCTCGGTCGTCAGGGGCGCGATGTAGAACGCCACGTCCTTGAGCACCTCGACGAGGACGCCGCCGGTGCCGAACATCATCAGCGGGCCATATCGGGCGTCGCGGTGCATGCCGAGGATGACTTCCTGCCCCTTCCTGCACATTTCCTCGACGAGCACACCCAGGATGCTGGCGTTGGGCAGCTTTCGCGGGATGCGGTACATCATGAGGTCGAACGCGTCGGCCACTTCCGCGGCGTTGGTCAGCGAGGTCTTCACGCCGCCGACCTCGGTCTTGTGCACGATGTCCGGCGACCAGATCTTGAGGACCACGGGGTATCCGATCTGGTCGGCGAACGTGGCGGCCTGCTCGCCGCTGGTGGCCACCATGCCGCGAGGCGTGACGAAGCCGTAGGCGTCGAGGATTTCCTTGGCCTCGGTCTCGCCGATTTCAGGCTGGCCGAGGCGGAGGTGGCGGGTGATGATCTTTTCGACCTTGCGGCGGTTGACGGGGAAGAGGCGGACGACGCGTTCGGGACGGCGGCGCCAGCGGGCGTAGTCGCTGATGGCGCGGAGGGCGGCGATGGCGAACTCGGGGGAGCGGTACGACGGCACGCCCCCCCGGCGCAGGACGGTCACCGCGCTTTCCACTCGCTGGGCGCCCAGGAAGCAGGCGAGGATCGGCTTGCCGCTCTGGCCGGGTTTGCCGCCGTGCCGGGCGGCGACGCGGACGACGGCCTCGGCCGTCGCGTCGCACTCGGTCATCGCGTGGGGCGTCAGCAGGACGAGCACGCCGTGGACGTTGGGGTCGGCCAGGGCCGTGTCGAGGGCGAACTCGTAGCGGTCGGCCAGGGCGTCGCCCAGGACGTCGATGGGGTTGCCGACGCTGGCGTGGGCCGGCAGACGAGTGGCCAGGGCGGCGACGGTGTCGGGGGCGAGGTCGGCCAGGTGCAGCCCGACGCGTTCGGCGGCGTCGGTGGCCATGATGCCCAGGCCGCCGGTGTTGGCGATGATGGCGACGTTGGGGCCTTCGGGCAGGGGCTGCATGGCCAGGGCGCGAGCGTAGTCGAACTGAGCGGTGATGGACTCGCAGCGGATGACGCCGGCGCGCTCGAAGACGACCTCGTAGGCTCGCTCGGTGTCGACGAGGCGGCCGGTGTGCGACGAGGCCGCGCGGGCCCCGGCGCCGGTCTCGCCGGCCTTCATCAGCAGGATCGGCTTCTCGTGGCAGATGCGTTCGGCCTCGCGGATGAATGCGTCGCCGTCGGCGATGGTTTCGAGGTAGCCGGCGATCACGCGGGTGTCTTCGTCGTGGCCGAGGGTCTTGAGGACTTCCAGTTCGCCGATGTCGGCCTTGTTGCCGATGGAGACGAGCTTGCTGAAGCCCATGCCGCTGGATCGGCCGAGGTCGACGATGGCGGCCAGCAGCGAGCCCGACTGCGAGAAGTAGCCCACGGGGCCGGCAAGCGGCAGGGGCCCGCCGAAGGAGGCGTTGAGCTTGTTGGCCGGGCACATGATGCCCAGGCAGTTGGGGCCGAGCATGCGGATGCCGACGTCGCGGCAGAGGTTCAGGACCTGCTCTTCCAGTTTTCGGCCGGCCTCGCCGGACTCCTTGAAGCCCGAGGAGATGAGGATGACCTGTTTCGTGCCGAGCCGCGCGCAGGCGCGGATGACGTCGGTCACGGCCTTGGAGGGCACAACGATGACGGCGAGGTCGATGCCCTGGCCGATGGCGTCGAGGGTGGGGTAGCAGCGCAGGTGCTCGATCTCATCGGCGCTGGGATTGACCGGGTAGATGCTGCCCGGGAAGCCGCCCGCGACGAGGCTGGCGGTGATCTCGTACCCGACCTTGCCCTTCTGTCGGGAAGCCCCGACGATGGCGACGGAACGCGGGTTGAAGAAGTCAGCTAGGCTCATGGTAGGTTGTTTTCATGTCGCGCCGCGGTTTCGGAAGAAAAGGAGAAAACGTCGAACGTCCAACGTCGAACGCCGAACTTCGAAATCGCCGGGAGGCAGAGCTTGCTTCTGATCCAAGCCACAATCATAGCGTTGTCTTCTTCGTGGGGGAACGATTCAACTCCGCAGTCTGGACGCTGGACCGGAAAATGGCAACCAGTTCGCAGCACTCAGTCAGCGTCTCTTCCACCAGGTCCGGAAGCTTCGACATCTTCCGTCTCTTGATCAAGATCAACCAGATTCGCGACTCCCTGAGTTCCTTCAGCACGATCCGAAACTTGTGGATGAAGTCGTCTCGCGACTCCGCTCCTTGGGCTTCAGCATGGTTGCCTACGGGCGACGTCCCGGACCGAAGCAGTTGTCCTCCGACATGAGTGGCGGCACGCGTGCGCATCAGCGACTCAACCACATCCATGATCCGGCAGGTGAAGTCCAGAAGACGTTGTTCCATATCGTACTTGGCGCCGGCGGCGCCGGGCGCCGCAGTGCCGGCCACCATGGTCTTATCTTTTACTCCAATTGCCTGTGCCTCCGCATTCGCCATTGTCCGCCCTTCCAGTTCTCTCTTCTCTTTCTTCTCCCGGTCTCGGCTCCAATCTCGAAGTTCGGAGTTCGACGTTCAGCGTTCGACGTTCTCCTTTTCCGTCACATCCCATGTATCGGCCAGACCGCATCCATCACCCTTCGCGCCGTGTCTTCCAGTTCGGCCGTCACCGCCTGCCTTTGCACGTCGCTCACCGTCCGGTGCGGGTCGCGGAGGCCGCCTTCCCAGTCCGTGCTGCCCAGCATCACCCCGCCCAGGCCCAGCGTCAGGTCCTCCTGCGGTTGGTCGTCGCCGCAAAGCACCTTCCATCCCAGCGCCCAGCCGCGGACGGTGTTCTCCACGTTATAGCCTCCGCCGCCCACGGCCAGCACGGGCCGATCGAAGGACCGC
>CAYWTX010000413.1:0-11087 GCA_964461295.1 uncultured Planctomycetaceae bacterium
CGCCTCGAGCATGTCGAACGCCTCGTAGTCGGCGTACTGTGTGGGCGGGTGTTTCATCGTGTAGGAGCAGACGGCTTCGAGGGGCCCGCCCAGTCCGCGGTCGCGCGCGAGTTTGCAGCAGCGGATGGCGTCGATGGTTTCGCCGGCGGAGTTGGGGCTGTCCTCGACACTGAGGCGCAGTTCGAGGTTCATGGGCACGCCGCCGAAGCCGCGCCCTTCCAGGCGGAGGAAGCAGACCTTGTTGTCCTTCTGCCAGGCCACGAAGTCGGAGGGGCCGATGTGCACCTGGTCGGGCGGCAGCGGGACATCGAGCTGGCTCTGGACGGCCTCGGTCTTGCTGATGCGTTTGGTTTTGAGGCGGCCCTTGCCGAGCATATTGAGGAAGTCGGTGTTGCCGCCGGTGTTGAGTTGGTAGGTGGCGTCGATCTTGACGCCGCGGTCGCGGAAGAGGCGGGCGAGCACGCGGTGGACGACGGTGGCGCCGATCTGGGCCTTGACGTCGTCACCGACGCAGGGGATGCCGGCTTGGGTGAATCGGCGGGCCCAGGAAGCGTCGGAGACGATGAACACGGGGATGCAGTTGATCAGGCTGACGCCGGCGGCCAGGCAGCACTCGGCGTAGAACTCGGTGGCCTTCTGGCTGCCGACGGGGAGGTAGTTCATGAGGATTTCGGCCCCGCTGTCGCGGAGAAGGCGTTCGATGTCGGCGGCGCAAGCCTGGCGGAGCGGGGACACGACGAAGCGCTGTCGCTCCGGGTAGTCGTTCATGTGCTCGGGGTAGCCGTCCAGCACGTTGCCCATTGCCACGGGCACGGTGTCGTAGCGGAAGCGGTCGCAGAAGACCTTGGTGTTGTTGGGCAGGGCGAACAGGGCCTCGTGCAGCGGGCGGCCGACCTTGCGGGCGTCGATGTCGATGGCGGCGACGATGTCGACGTCGCCGGGGCTGTAGCCGCCCAGGACGGGGTGGAGCAGGCCGATGGTGGCTTCTCCGTTGCCGCCGGCCTCGGCGAGTTGGGCATAGTAGTGGATGCCCTGGACGAGTGAGGACGCGCAGTTCCCGACCCCGGCGAGGGCGACACGTATTTTATCCATGGACCTTGGCCTCTTTTCACATCGCTTCTCGAGGAAGCGCCGCCCGCGAGCGGACAGGCGCGCACAGTCCAGTCCAGACGGCCCGCGCGAACGACGGGACATTGTATGCCGCGGCGGGGCAAGCGTCAACGGGCGGGGAACTGTGAATGCACGACGGGTGTTGCGCCTTGGCCTGTTCAGCCCTTCAGGCCCAAGAGGCGATGCGGGAACGGGCGTGCACGCGAGAACGGTCAGCTTCCAACTGCCGGCGAAGCCGGGAGCTGCCGCGAGGCACGCCTGCGGGAGGGCAGATCGCGTGAATGGGGGCGTCGCCGGGGAGCGGGCGACGCGCGTAGGCCTGGTGGCGGCTGGAAGCCGGCCGCTGGAAGCTCTTGCCCGGCCTTCAGGCCGGGGCAAGATGCAGGAGGTACTCGACGTTGCCGCCCTTGCCGCGAAGGGGCGAGAGGAGCACGTCGCGGACGGCGGCGCCCAGCGGGCCCAGGCGATCGCAGACGCCGCGGCAGATTTCTGCGGCCTGGTCGTCGGAGATCACGGCGGTGGGCTTGGCTCGGGTGGACTTGGCCAGTTCGTAGTGGGGCTTGAGCAGCGAGACGATCCGCCCGCCGGGGCGGAGCCACCGCAGGGCGGCGGGGATCACGGCGTGCTGGGGCGTCCAGCCGACGTCGACGGCGACGAGGTCGACGGGCTGGGGAACGGGGCAGTAGAGGGCGTTGGTGCGTTCCATCACGACGACGCGGGCGTCGCGGCGGAGCTTCCAGGCCAGGGCGCCGTAGCCGGTATCGACGGCGTAGACCTTGGCGGCTGCGTGCTGGAGGAGGCAGTCGGTGAAGCCGCCGACGTTGGCGCCGAAGTCGGCGCAGAGCCATCCGGCGACATCGAGGGCGAAGGCGTCGAGGGCGGCGGCGAGCTTGTCGCCGGCCCGGCCGACGTAGGTCTGGCTGCCGGTTGTGCGCCGGTGGGACACGTGGGAGAAGCTACCAGCTTTCAGCGGCCGGCTTCCAGTAAGAAAGGGTCAAGCCGACGGCTCCGGCGGAGGGACAAGGCGAAGGGAACGTTCGAGTCCCTTGACCCTCGGCGGGAGCCGTTGGCTGGAGCCTGTTACGCCTTTGGGGCGGTGAGTTTCTGGAGGCGTTTGGCGAGGCGCGACTTCTTGCGGGAGGCGGCGTTCTTGTGGATCGTGCCCTTGGAGGCGACTTTGTCCAGCGTCTTGTAGACGGCCTTGAGCTGCTCGCCCGCCTTGGCGGCGTCGCCGTCGTGGAGGGACTCTTCGAACTGACGGACGACGTCCTTGACCTGGCTCTTGCGCCAGCGGTTCCGGGCCCGGTGCTTTTCGTTCTGCCGTATGCGTTTCTTCGCCGAAAGTGAACTTGCCACGCAACAATCTCCTGGGGTCGTAGTCAGTGCCGCCGCCATGGCGGAAGCCGGGCATTATAAGCTGCCCGCGGGCCAAGACAAGAGCAAAAGTGCCGCCGATTGTCGATTGTCGATCGGGGGGTTGTGGATCGGGCGCGTGCCGAGCCGCCGCCCGTGGCGGCGTTGGGTCAATCATCCCGCGGAAGGAACCGGGGCGGGGGAAGGGTGTTACCATAGTGCGGAGTCGTGCAATTCGGATACGGCAGCCCACGGGCGGCGGAGGGGCAGGGAGTGTGATTGTGCGCGCATTGCAGGTGTCGGCGCTGGCATGGGTGGTGTGTCTGTCGGCGGCGGCATGGGCTCAGGCCGGTTCGCCGGGCAGTTCCACGGCGGCGGACCTGATGAAGCGCAAGCAGTACGCCGACGCGGAGAAGGTTCTGCTGGAGGAGTTGAAGGCCCTGGCGCCGGAGCAGTCGGGCGAGAAGTTCCTCATGCTGGGGGAGTGCTACTACCTGGAGGGCGACTACGGCAAGGCCCGCCCCTACTACCAGAAGGCTCTCCGCCACGCCGCTGAGCAGCGCGGCAAGCAGATCGCGGAGTATCGCCTCGCCTGCGTGGGGTATCGTCTGGGCGACACGGCCGACGCGATCCAGAAGACGGCCGCGTACGCCAAGGCGTATCCGACGGACCAGCGGACGGGGACGCTGCTGATTTTCCAGATGAAGGCCCTGGCGGCGCGGGGCAAGACGGGCGAGGCCGAGTTGCAGGCGATCAACAAGGTTCTCCAGGCGAACGGGCAGTTGTACGGGCCGGTGACGAAGCTGGCGGCGGACAAGATTTACACGGAGTGGCTGGTGGCGCAGGGTCGCCAGGACGAGGCCTCGGACCGCTACAAGGCGATCGTGCTGAACTTCCGCAACACGCTGAGCCAGCATGAGGCCCAGAAGCGTCCCGTGCCTCGCGGCATGGAGGAGGCGCACGACCACGCGGCGATGCAGTTGGGCATCCTCGCGGTGAAGAAGAACCAGCACGCCGAGGCGGTGAAGTGGCTGGAGAACGTGCGCTACGTGCAGGAACTGGTGCACAAGAGCCGCCTGGTGCTGGCGCAGGTGGCCTATCAGCAGCAGGACGTGCGGAAGGCCGAGAGCTACCTGTTGCAGAAGGGCGTGCGGGACAGCGTGTCGTCGGGCGAGGTGCGGTCGGACATGAACCTGCTGCTGGGTCTTTGCGAGAAGGCGAAGTCGGCGCCGAACCTGTCGAAGATGGAGGAGTATTTCCGCGAGGTGTCGCCTGGGACGGACGGCTACTTCCAGGCCCAGGCGACGCTGGGGGATTTGTATCGGGAGCGGGGGCTGGTGGACCCGGCGATCCGGGCGTACGAGGCGGCGGGGGCGTCGAGGAAGCACGAGGCGGCGGCGCTGTTCGGGGTGGGGACGATCTGCGTGAAGGACGGCGAGGAGCAGGTGCTGAAGGTGAAGAAGGAGGAGCGGTTCAAGAAGGCGGCGGACGCGTTCAGCAGGCTGGCGACGAAGTACCCGGCCAGCCCGTACCTTCGCGACGCGTCGGCGAGCATTGATCTGCTGCTGGGCAAGGGGTACGAGGTGACGATCCCCACCAACGACGAGGAGAAGGCCAAGCGGTGGAAGGAGACGGCCAGGGGGGCGCCCGGCACGGCGGATGCGGTGCGTGCGCTGGCGAACCTGGCGCGGCTGTACCACAAGAGCGTGATGGACGACAAGGGCGAGACGTACGTGAAGGCGCCGAACTACCCGGCGTGCGTGGAGGCGTGCGACGCGCTGCTGGACCCCAACGTGTACAAGGCGGCGGGGCTGGAGGAGGAGTTCTGGAAGGACATCCGCGTCGAGGCGCTGTACTACCGCGGCCTGAGCCGCCTGGCGAGCTTCTCGCCGGCGCGGGCCAAGGGCCTGGTGCAGCCGGTGTACGTCCGGAACGTGAGCATGGAGGCGGCGGTGGCCGACCTGAAGGCGGCGGCGAAGCTGGCGGACCCCAAGAGGCAGGACCTGGTCAAGAGCGTGGAGATCGCCCTGCTGGAGGCGATGTTCAAGAGCGACAAGCCGGAGTATCGCGAGGCGGCGGAGAAGCGGTTCGGCGAGTTGGTGAACAATTTCGGCACGGACGTGCGGTTCCAGAAGTTCGCGATGGACCTGGCGGACTGGTTCCGCCAGCAGGGGCGCCTGGCGGAGGCGGCGAAGGAATATCGCGGCATCGCGGAGCGCGGCGGCAACTTGCAGGGCGACGACCCGCTGAAGTGCCTGTTCCTGGCCGGCAAGCTGTACAGCCAGGCGGCGTACGAGGCCCGCGACAAGGCCGGGCCCAGGCGGTTCGGCATCGAGATCGCGCCCAAGGGCATGAAGGCGCCCAGCGTGTGGCAGACCGAGCCGGCCTTGCGGCGGAAGGTGACGATCCCCTGGCCGGCGCATGCGCGCGACCTGTCGGGGGAGGACGCCCTGAAGCTGGTGTCGCGCACGGCGAAGGTCCCGCTGGTATGGGGCCGGAGCGGCGCCGGCGAGGCGGTGGCCAGCCACCTGTCGCGGAAGCGCGTGGCGTTCACGAGCCTGCATGGGACGGTGAGGGAGTTCCTGGAGCAGATTCTGGACCCCAACCTGCACGAGATGGCGTACGACATCGGGATGACCGACGGGGTGGCGACGATCGCGCCGCCGGCGGGCGCGGAGGACGGCGGCGACGAGCCCGGCGGGTCCAGGGCCAACCGGGCGATCGAGATTTACGACGCGAAGCGCCCGTTCGAGCGGCTGGCGCTGCTGGCCCGGCCGTACGGGTCGTGGGCGAGCGTGCATGGCGGGAAGACGGCGACGATGTTCGCCGTCGTCGCCCGCGTCGAGCAGGTCACCGGGTTGAAGGTGCTCTGGTCGGAGGCGACCCGGAAGGACGATCTTCTGGCCAGCGAGTTCAAGCAGGTGCCCGGGGTGGAGGCCGCCCGCTCGCTGAGCGTGGGCGAGACGCTGTCGCGGCTGGTGGAGGCTCTGTCGCTGCGGTTGGAGGTGGTGACGCGCGACCGGGCGGCGGAGCTGTACGACCAGGCGAAGTGGTGCTTCAACGAGATCCGCAAGACCAAGCCCAAGAGCCGCTTCGGCGAAAGTTCGCTGTTCCAGCTTGCCCTGAACTTCTACCGCCAGGAAGACTTCGAGCGGATGAAGGTGGTGCTGAAGGAGTACCTGAAGGTCTTCGACAGCCCCAGTTACGAGTACCACCACGAGGCGTGCTTCTGGGTCGGCTGGACGTTCGAGAACGAAAAGCAGTATCGCGAGGCGTGCCGGTGGTACAACCGTGCGGCCGAGGAGCGGCTGGTGGTGTACAAGCCGGACGCCAACGAGCCGAAGTTCGATCGCGAGAAGTTCCGCCAGTCGCTGTCGTACGAGACGGCGTACGCGTTGGAGGAGCCGGTGACGGGCGAGTTCCGCCAGGCGGGCCTGGAAAGCCAGTTCGTGGAGTTCATCCGCCTGACGACGAACATCCCGGTGTCGGTGGACGCGACGGCGACGGGGCTGGCCAAGCCCATCGACCGCCCGCGGTTCGTCAACGTGCAGGCGTTCGACGTGCTGTGCGGCGTGATCGAGGGCCTGGGGCTTTCGATCCGGGCGGCGAACGCGAACCCGGCGGTGGCCGAGAAGGCGATGTTCCGCCTGGCGTCGAGCTACCGGCGGGACGAGTTGATGGCGCAGGCCCTGCGGAGCTGCCAGGTGCTGTTGGGGCGGTACCCCGATTCGCCGCGCGTCGGCGACGTGTACAAGCTGCGGCTGGAGATCTACAAGGGCCTGAAGGACTATCGCAACGTGCTGGCCACGCTGGCGGAGCTGAGGGCCCGCCTGGGCGGGCAGATCGAGGGGTACAAGATCGACTTCGAGATGGGGTGGGTGTACTTCGATCTGTGTCGCTACAAGGACGCCGTGGCGGCGTTCCAGCGGTCGTTGGCGGCTGCGCGGGACGGCGGCGAGAAGGTGAAGATCCGCGACGGTCTGGCGCGGACGTTGTTCCGCGACGGGCAGCTCAGGGAGGCGTTGGGGCACTACGAGGTGCTGTGCAAGGAAGAGCCGGAGGCGCTGCGGCAATTCGTCGCCAACCAGATGGTGTGGTATCTGCGGCTGGTGACGGGCGCGCGGGTGGTGGAGACGATGCCGCCGGAGACCCGCGAGCTGGTGGAGGGGTACGAGAAGCTCAGCGACGGCCAGCGGGGCAGGTTGCCGCCTGAGACGCTGACGAAAGTGACGTGGGTGTACTACCTCAAGGGCCTGCTGTACCTGAAGGCGGGCAAGCCCAGGGAGGCGGCGGAGCACTTTGACGCGGCAGGCAACTCGCCCGACGACTGGCTGGCGGCGGACTCGCTGTTCCGCCTGGCGGAGTTGCAGATGGGCGACGGCGAACTGAAGAAGGCGAAGGTGACGCTGGAGAACCTGCTGTTCCTGACGAAGTCGCCGGAAGCGGAGTTGAGGGCGACGTACGCGCTGGGCAAGTGCCTGGAGGCGCTGGGCGAGCCGGCCAGGGCGAGGGCCCGCTTCGAGCAGGTGCTGGCCCGCTTCCCGGATTCGGCTTACGCGATGAAGCTGGGACAGACGACGACAGGTCCGGCGACGCCGGCGAGCACGCAAGCGAGCGAGAAGTGATTGGCCGCGGATGCGCGGCGCGGGCTTTGCCCGCAGCCCAAGGCAGCAGGCAGAAGCACCGGTTGCAGCATCATCGGCGCTGCCAGGTTCTTCGGAGAGATCCATGACCAGGAAGATGGTTTTTCTGATGGCGCTGGCGTTGGCGCTGCCGTGTCCGGCCCCGGCCCAGGACGCGGCTGACAGTCCCGAGCGCCTCCTCAAGCAGGCCGACCAGCTCGAGAAGGAAGGCAAGACGGCCAAGGCCGTCGACGTCTACCGCGAGTTCCTGGGCAAGCACGCCGGGCATTCGCTGGGCGTCGAGGCCCACTATCGCCTGGGGAAGGCTCTGGACGCGTTGGGCTACGTCGACGAGGTGGCCGAGCAGCTCGAAGCCGTGATCAACGACAAGAACGTCAAGTATCGCAACCGGCCCGACGCGTTCTACATGCTCGGCAAGCTGCACGCCGGCGAGAAGAAGTACGACAAGGCCCTGCCGGTGTTCGAGAAGCTTCTGGGCGAGGGGGCCGGGCTGTACGAGGACGAAGTTCTCAGCTTGTGCGCCGGGTACTACGCCATCCTGGGCAAGTACGACGACGCGGGCGCCAAGCTCAACCTCCTGAAGCGAAGGAAGGGCTCGCCGCTGGCGGAGGCGGCCGCCCACAAGCTCGCGGTGTTGTGGCTGAAGGCGGAGAAGCTGGACCTCGCCGTGGATGCGGTGGAGGACCTGGCGAACTCCTGGCCGCAGAACCAGGAGGCCCGGGGGCTGATGCTTCAGCTCGCCGACCTGTTCCGCAAGAAGCAGCAGTACGCCAAGGCGATCGCGGCGTGCGAGCAGGTGCGGAAGCGGTACGCCACCAGCGTGGAGGCCAAGGCCGTCGGGTTCGTGATCGGCCAGTGCTACAAGGACCGCAAGGAGTGGTCCAACGCCGTCGCGGCGTTCGACGACGTCGCCAGGCACCTGGAGAACCGCCAGAGCGGCCTGGCGGCCGAGGCGATGCTCGAGTCGGCGGAGATCTTCCTCAGCCGCCTGGAGGACCCCAAGCGGGCGATGGAGCGCTACGAGGAGACGGCGTCGCTGGCCCGGACGGGCAAGGCCGAGCGGAAGGCGCAGATCCTCGAGTTGGCGTACTTCCGGCTGGGCGAGTACTACTTCTCGCAGAAGAAGTGGAGCATTGCGCTGGAGTACTACGCGTTGATGCGGAAGCTGGACACGAAGATCAACATCCTGCCTCGGATGCTGAAGTGCCAGACCGAGCTGGAGATGGACCTGGGCGCGTCGCTGCGGAGCGACCAGGACATCGAGTACCTCAAGAAGAAGATCCAGGACAACGCGGGCACGTTCGCGGCGGCGGAGGGCGAGGTCTTTCTCGTCGACATGAAGCTGAACAAGGCCCTCGAGGGCCGCGGGCCGACGGCGAAGTACGTGGAGGAGTACGAGGCGATCCTCGGGCGGTACAGGAAGGAGGTCCTCGGCGAGCAGCACCTGGAGTCGTACGTGTACTCGCGGATCGGTTCGGCCTGGGCGCACGAAGGCACGAAGGAAGGCCTGGCCAAGGCGCTGACCGCCTGCGAGAGGGGCCTGGCCGTCGATGGCGACACGCCGTACAAGATCGAGCTGCTGGAGAGCGTGGCCCGCGCGGCCGACCTGCTCGGCGACAAGCACAAGTCGTTCCAGACCTACCAGAAGCTGTTCGAGCTCAGCAGCGGCGACAAGACGGCCAAGACCGGCGTCAAGGCCGACGAGCAGGAACGGCGGATGGGCGAGTACCTGCGCAGCATGCTCACCCGCGCGGAGAAGACCGAATCGATCGAGCAGGCCATCGCCGTCGCCCGCGACGTCATCGCGCGGAAGGGCGCGGGTTCGCCGGCCGGGCGACACGCGATGTTCTACATTGGCGAGCTGCTGTACCTGAAGAAGGGCTTTTCGCAGGCGGCGGCGGCGTACAGGGACTTCATCAAGGCGTACGGTCCGCCGCAGAACGCCGACGGGGACCTGGCGTCGGCGCCGTGGCAGCCCAAGTCGGCCGACGAGGCCGTGGAGCAGGTGTACGAGGCGTCGGTGCGGATCGCCCATTGCTGGTACATGCAGTCGCACCAGCAGAACATGGTCAAGGCATACGAATGGCTGGCGCGCAACGTTCCGTACGGCAACAAGTACGTGGCCGAGGCGCAGTACTGGCTGGCCATGGAACTGGTGAAGGGCAAGAAGGGCGAGGAGCCGGAGGCCAAGCGCAAAGCGGCCGAGCGGCTGTGGACGAAGGTGGTCAACTCCTCCTTCGAGTTCGACGGCAGGACGTTTCGGGAGGGTTTCCACCCGTGGGTGAAGACGCCCGACGCGGAGAGGTACGTCAAGTCGGCGATTCTGAAGGCGGGGCAGTTGTACGGCGAGGTGGACGATCACGAGCGGGCGGCGGGGATTTTCAGGAGCTACCTGGGTCTGTTCCCCGCGCCGCAGGAGTTCCTGAAGACCGGCCGGATGCCGCGCCGCGACGGCAAGGGCGAACCGGTCGACGAGGGCTACGGCATCGCCCGCTACGCGCTGGGGCTGGAGTACCTCAAGCTGGGCGAGATCCCCAAGTTCGTCGAGTGCTACCGCGTGTACGTCGACGTGATGCGCGAGGACAAGTTCCGCGTCAGCGGACTGCAACTGCTGGCGTACCACGCCTCGAAGGCGGAGGATTCGGACGCGGCCGTGGAGGCGTTCTCGGTGCTGCTGGACGAGTTCGGCGCCAACGAGTTGGACAAGAATGACAGGCCGATCCCCGTGCCGCTGAAGGACCGGCTGTACCAGCGTCGGAGCAGTTGGGACGGCATCCGCCGGGCGCCCCCGCCGGGGCTGGACCTGGCCGAGGTGCGATTCGCGCTGGGATTCCATTACTTCAAGCGCGAGAACTGGGCGATGGCCGCCAAGTCGCTCCAGGACTTCTTCGATAACCCGCAGACCTTCGCGAGCAAACCCCGTCCCAAGGCGCTGTACATGCTCGCCCAGAGCTACGCCAAGGGGCGCGACCACGGGCGCGCCTTGGAGGCGATCGTCCGGCTGGTGAAGGACCATCCCACGTTCGACGCCGTCGAGGAGGCGTACGTGCAGGGCGCCCGCGCCGCCGGCGAGGCGGGCCAGTGGCGCGTGCTGGACCAACTGTACGCCAGGTTCGTGAAGGACCACCCGCAGTCGACGCATCGGCCGCACATGGACCTGTACGCGGCGCTGTCGACGCTGAGGCAGGGCGACGCGGAGAAGGGCGTTTCGCTGCTGGCGAGCCTGGCCAGGAGCGACACGTTCCAGGACGTGAAGGCGGACGCGGAGTACTACCTGGCGGTCCACCTGATGAGTGTGGCGCCGCCGAAGCACAAGGAAGCGTCCGAGCGGCTGGCGGCGAGCCTGTCGGTGTATCCGCGGGAGCGGGCGTGCCTGGCCGCGGCGCAGTGCGCGCTGGCGATGGGGAGGCTCAGCGAGGCCGAGGCTCTGGCGGAGCGGACGATTCGCGGCTTCCCCGAGGGCGAGCGGAAGGCGATCGACGAAGCGAAGGCGCTTCTGGCCGACGTGCGGAAGAAGCTCGCGGCGTCGGGGGGAGAGAAGAAGAAGTAACCGCAAAGGACGCAAAGAGCGCAGAGAGGAAAACACAGGTCCGCAGATTGCGCAGCGTACGCGGATTTCCTGCACCGGGAACCTTCGCGTCCTCTGCGTTCTTTGCGGTTGGAAGAGGAAACCTAACTCGAAGGAGATCTGCATGATGCGATGGTGTCTAGCGGCGATGGCGGGGCTTCTGTTCGCGGGCGCGGCGTTGGGGGCCGGGCCGGACGCCAACACCAGCAGTCTGGAGGCGATCCTCAGCGGCAAGGATGAAACGCAGAAGACGGAGATGGAGGGCGTCGAGCAGGGCGACATGAGGGAGTTCGGCGTCAACACCGACGACGACATCACCGCGTTGAACACCGGCGACATCTACAAGAGCAACGGGACGTTCTTCAAAGTCACCGGCCTTAAGTCCAAGGGCAAGGACGGCGGCAAGTTCGTCA
>CAYWTX010000414.1:0-3538 GCA_964461295.1 uncultured Planctomycetaceae bacterium
GATGGTGCGCGCACGCTCGAAGAGTCTGGATCGCATGGACATGGCCGAACCTCCATCCTCTCTCCAACAGAACCTCTGAAGACCCATCGCCCGCGTTCCCGGCAACGCGCGTAAGAGTACCGCGCTGCTCCGGGCAACCAACCGTTCGGCTCGCACGCCTGGACTCCCATGCGAGCCGCTGCCTTCTTCTCAAGTGAGCGATACCCGATTTGCCCTGTGAGTTTCCGGCGCACCCTAAGGCGGCTCCCCGGACGGAGAACGCCCTAATGCGTCGCCACCAACAGAGTTATAGATCGCCGACTACCTCTTGGCAGCCACGACGCAACGTGCTCGGCGAGCGGTGGCTGGCCAAATGGCCAAGATTATACCGCGCCACTCCCAATCGTCAAGCAAGAAACGCGGAGGCAAGCGATGCGGGGTGAAGTGTTACGCCGGTCTTGCCTTTAACCGATGCCGCGTCGGTTGAACCAACCGCCAGAGGGTCGGTGAGGGGTCGGCTCCCATTCATCGACTTGGCGCGCCGTCTAACCGAAGCCGCATCGGTTGAGCCAACGCGGGAATTGAAGCGGCGAGACCGACCACGGCGTCCATCGGTCAACCCCGGCGGCACGCGTCCTTGCGCTGCGCCGGATGTTGTGATGTTCCGAACCCTGTCCTAACAGAGCCGTGCCGTGCCGGCACGGTCGGGTGCGGATGAGGGACCGTCACGCCCGCAGAGGCGATGGAACCGGTCACCGGTCGGGGGCAACCGTGCGGCGCGCCAGACTGCTCGATTTCTGCCGAAGGGGGTATCCACTTGACTCAGAATTTGTGAAAGAATTGGATCTCGCAGGTTTGCCCGCTCAGGACGCTTCCTATCGCCCCTTCGGGGCTCTATGCTTAATTGCTTGTGTACCTGGGGCTTACGCACCCGGCTGAATCCTGATCGCCCCTTCCGGGCGAAGAGGGACAAGGCCGCTCCTGCGATTCTTTCACAAACTCTCAGTCCTTTGCCGACCTGGCGAGCGGGGGACAGCCGTCGCGGCATGCGACTCGCACCTCCACGCACGTGCTGCCCGGCTGCGAGCGGACCTCGAACGTGCCGTCCACGGCCTGGGCGCGTTGCCGCATCGTGGTCAGGCCCAGGCCGCCGTTGCCGACGGCGGCAACGCCGAACCCTCGCCCGTCGTCGCGGACCCGCATCCACAGCTGCCGGCGGCGGCAGCCGAGGACAATGACGATCCGGCGGGCCTGGCCGTGACGCAGGGCGTTGTTCACCGCCTCCTGTGCGATCCGGTAGAGGGCGATCTCCAGGTCCGGCCCGAACCGGGCATTGGCCAGTCCCCTGCCGCATCGCACGCGTAAAGCCACCGAGCCGTTGCGGCAGTAACCGGCAAGCTGTCGCAGCGCCGCGGCGAGACCCAGCGATTCCAGCGCGGGAGGGTACAGCCCCTGGCAGATGCCGCGCACCTCGCGGATGATGTCGTTGCAGTAGGCGGTCACGCCGCCCAGGGCCGTCCGCAATTCGTCGCTCGCCAGCCCCTGCCCTTGAGGCTTGGAGTTCTCGATCGCCAGCTTCAGGGCCACCAGGTGCTGACCGATGGAGTCGTGCAGTTCGGCCGCCAGGTGCCGGCGCTCTTCCTCGCGAGCGGTCATCAGCTTGGCGTGCGCCGCCCGGAGGGCGTCTTCGGTGTGGCGTTTCTCGGTCACGTCGCGAACGATCGTGACGATTCTTTCGACCTTGCCGTCCCGGAGGAGCGGCACCTTGTGAGTCTCGGTGTGGAAGGCCCTGCCCCCGACCGCGCTCAGGTCGTTGGCGACCAGAGGCCGGCCTGTGCGGAAGACCTGCCGATACTCCGCCGCGACCGCGCGCGTCAGGAAGGGGAACCACTCCAGCAATCTTCTCCCGACGGGCTCGCCGTGGATTCCGATGTCCCGGCTCCACCTTCGGAAGGCTTCGTTCATCAGGACGACCCGCATCTCGGCATCGACAACGTGCGTCGCGTCCGGCAGCGCGTCGAAAATGGAGTGGTAGAGCGATTCGGAACGCTCCAGTCTCTCGCTGCTGAGCTTCTGCTCCGTCGCGTCGCGAGCGAGGACCATCGCCGACGTGACGGTCCCGGCCGCGTCTCGGACGGGGCGGATGCTCGTGCGGTACCACCGCCGTTGCCCGCCGATGACGGTCCAGCTCTCGTGTTCAGCGCCTTGGCCGTTGCGGATCGTTTCCTGGATGTTCGCCAGGTGGCGGGCGCCGATCTCCGGCGGGAAGAGTTCCAGAACGCTGCGCCCCGCGAGAGGGTAGGCAGCCATGCCCATGCGCTCGGTCGCGGTGCAGTTGGCAAAGAGGACCTTGCCGTCGAAGTCGATCAACAGGATCGCCTCGCCGGCGCTTTGGACGAGGGCGCCGACGAAGTCGGGGCAAGGCCCAGGCGGTTGCTCCGCGGGTTTCCTGATCTGGCGACGGCTCAAGGCTTTCGCCGCTCCGTGGGCTTGGACGCACCACCCGCACAGGCCGCTGTCATGAACGATGCCTGAAGCGGGCGAGGTGAGTATACAGTGGACGAGGGACCCGTGGCATGCCGGATGTGTACTAATCCATGTTTTTGTTGGGAGTTAAGGTGAATACCGTATGTCTTTTCTCTTGGCACTGCACCAGATACCCGTAGAATCCATGCCAGAGCAATCTTCCCGGCCGGTGAGGATTCGGCTTCGGCCGTCTGTACGGGAAGACAGGGAGCAGACAGAGAACCCCGAAGAAGGGGGCGATATGGCCAACTCTGTGCGGCGAGTCTTTCTGGTGGACGACCACGACGTGGTGCGCCAAGGCTTGGCGGAACTGGTCGCCAAGAGTTCCGACTTCCTCGTCGTCGGTCAGTGCGACGGGGGGTTCGGGACGACCGAGCAGATCCTGGCCGCGGAGGCCGACATCGTGCTTCTGGACATCAGTCTGCCCGGCCAGAGCGGCTTGGATGTCTGCCGCGAGTTGACCAGGAAGCGGCGGAGTCTGGCCGTGCTCATCCTCAGTATGCACGCGGAGGAGGAGTTCATCGCCCGCGCGCTGGAGAACGGCGCGTGCGGATACATGATGAAAGACGGAGACGCCGGGCAGCTTTTCACGGCCCTGGAGATGGTCTCGCGGGGCGACCTGTACTTGGCGCCGGGGATTCCCCGGACGGTTCTGCAGCGGCTGGGGCGAAGGGGCGACGATCCCTACGATCGCCTCACCAGTCGCGAGCGGCAGGTTCTCAAGTTGGTCGCCGAAGGCAAGACCAATCGCGAGGCGGCAGAGGCGCTGGGCGTGGCGGTCAAGACGGTGGACACCCATCGCACCCGCCTGATGCGGAAGCTGGACATCCATGACCAGACCTCGCTGGTGAAGTTCGCCATCAAGAAGAAGGTGGTGGCCGTCGATGAGGCCCTCCCGTAGGGGGGAGGAAGGCAGCAGTACCGGCGGTGGGGGGATTGCTCCTCGCATCGAACTCGGGTTCTCGCGCGGCGTGGGGTGTCTCCCTTCGTACTGCCATTGCGGCGCGCCCACACCGAGGGAGTACCGCGTCCT
>CAYWTX010000415.1:0-3035 GCA_964461295.1 uncultured Planctomycetaceae bacterium
TTTCTTGGAGAACGCTTCTCGACCGGGGCAGGACCCGCCCTGGGCGAGCTTTTCAAAAAACCCCTCTGCGCAGAGGGGTTTACCGGCCTGGCTGCCCCGTGGAAGCGCAGTCGTCGCCCCACAAGCCGCGGCGGCTCTCCTGGCGCGGGGAAAGTGTGCGTACACGCACGGTTTTCGCGGCAAACGCGGTTTGCCCGTGTCCTGACCCGCCCAACCGGAGTTGCCTCCGAAAAGCGCGCGTGTACGAGCGCTTTCCCGCGCCAGGAAGGGCGAAGAGGGAGGAGGCCGTTTCTTCGATTCTTTCAGGCCTGTTTCAGAAAGTGCGGTGACTGGGTGGCACAACTCTCCAGAGTTGTGAATCCGCGAATCGCAACTCGGAGAGTTGCGCCACCTGATCTTGAACCATGCCTTCTCTCACAAACTCTCAAGCGCTGGGCGGTTCGGCGTCGGGGGCTGTGGTGGCGTCGGCGGCGTCCTGGCCGGTCTCGGCCATGGCGGCGCTGAGCCTGCTGGACAGGCTTCCGGTGCGCCACTGGACCTTGGCGGGGTCGGTTGCGGCCGCCGCGGCCGCGGCGGCGTCCTGCTCGTTGTGCCCGCCGACGCCGGGCACGTCGATGATCTTGGGCCCCAGGCGATCGGCGATGTTCATGAACGCCTGCACCACGGCCGGGTCGAACTGGGTGCCGGCCCCGGCGCGGATTTCGCCGACGGCCTCGGCGACGCCGCGCGGGGCGCGGAAGGCCCGCGGGCTGGTCATGGCGTCGAACGCGTCGGCCACGGTGAGGATGCGCGCCGTCAGGGGGATCGCCGGCCCGGCGATGCCTTCGGGGTAGCCTTTGCCGTCGTATCGCTCGTGGTGGTAGCGGACGGCGGGGATTTCCTGCTCGAGGAATTCCATACGTTCCATGATCCGCACGCTGAGCAGCGGGTGCCGTCGCATCAGGGCGTGGTCGGCTTCGGTGAGTTTGCTGGGGCACAGCAGGACCGCGTCGTTCAGCGCCAGCATGCCGATGTCGTGCAGCATGGCGGCGATCTCCAGCCGCTTGATCACCCGCTGCGGCAGTTCCATTTCCTGGGCGATCAGGGCCGCGTAATGCTGCACCTTGATGGAATGGTCGGCCATGTGCGGGTCGCGCTGCTGGAGGATCTCCATGACGACCTCGATGGCCTTGAGGAAGAGGTCCTTGAACTCGGTGTTCAGTCCGGCGAGTTTCTTGCTCAGGACGTCGACCTTGCCGCTCTCGCTCTGGTTGTTGGCTCGCGACCCGCCCTGGAGTTCGTGGGCCTGCACGATGCAGTTGCGCCCGCGCTGCTTGGCGGCATAGAGGGCATGGTCGGCCATGGCCATCATCGCGCCGGGTCCGTCCATCTCGCCGGCGTTGAGGTCGGCGATGCCCATGCTGCTGCTGATGTGCACCTGCAACTTGCCGATGGCGACGTCGTGCTCGGCCAGCGACTGCTGGACGCGTTCGGCCACGGCCTCGGCGTCGGCCGCGTGCGTCTCGGGCAGCAGGATGGCGAACTCGTCGCCGCCGATGCGTCCGGGCAGGTCGGCGCGGCGGCAGGCGTCCTCGACGGCGACGGAGAACTCCTTGAGCACGTGATCGCCGGCGGCGTGCCCGCCCGTGTCGTTGATCGCCTTGAAGAAGTCGATGTCCATCACGATGAGCGACAGGGGGCGGTTGTAGCGGCGGGCCTGGTAGTAGAACGCTTCGAGCACCTCCTCGAAGTGCCGGCGATTGGCCAGGCCTGTCAGTTCGTCCGTCTTGGACATGTAGGCCAGTTTCTCGAACGCCGACTCCAGCCTCCTGGCCAGCACCAGGGGTTCGCCGTGCAGGTCGTGCGTCAGGCCCTTGTGCGTGCCCATGCCCGCGTCCAGCCGCTGGAGGCGCGCCAGCAGGCGGACCACCGGCCCGGTGATCAGCATGTGCGTGCCCAGGATGATCAGCAGCACCAGGCCCACCGACAGCGACATCGTGATCAGCACGCTGCGGCGGCAGGCGGTCGCCTGGCGGTGAATGTGCGTCACCGGCAGCATCGCGCGGAAGTAGCCCATCGTCTGCCCGGCGTAGTCGGTCGCCAGCCACGCCACGCCCAGGTGATCCTCCCGCATCAGCCACACCGCGTGAGCGGCGGTGGCGTCCTTCAGGGTGCTCTGCGGCAGCGTCTCGCCGGACACCAGGACCACTTCGCCGCCGGCACAGGCGCTCAGCCGCTCCTGCACCGCGCCGTCCAGCAGCCGCGCAAAGACCACCGAACCCCAGCGTCCGCACTTGGCCCTGGCCACCAGCATGCCCGGCTGTCCCTCGGCCCGCACCATGTCGTTGTTGGCGTCGGCGTCGGGTTGCGCGGCGCACTGTAGAACCTGCCCCTGCCAGGGCTCGTCAGCGCGAGATCGTCTCACGGCGGCCGGGGTGTCGTGCGTCGGCTGCTCCAGCGCCCAATGCGATTCGGGCTTGCCGTCGGCGTCCAGCAGCCAGACGTGGTCAACGAGGAACGTCGGCATCTCGGCCGTCAGCAGGCGCTCCAGCGCCTCGCGCCGGTCCGCCGGCGCGGCGGCAAGGCTTTGCGCCCACGCGGCCGTGCAACTGCTCAGCGAGGCGGCTTCGCAGCGCAGGGCGCCTTTGACGGCGCGTTCGGCCCGCACGGCTTCGTCGCGCAGGGCGGCCCATTTCTGTGAGTCGACGTGGGGCTGGAGCCAGAACAGGTCCAGCAAGAAGATCCCGGCGGTGGCCATCACCGCCAGGATCAACAGGACTCCCGGCGAAGTCAGCTTAAGCCTCTTCATCAACCGCTCAGTTCATGTTGGCTGGTGCGGCCGGCAGTGCGGTTACGCGAACGCACTTCCAGACAGCACTGCAAGCATATATCGGCAGAAAGGGGGGGGGCCTTAGACCGAAGTTCCCGGCCCGATAATGAGGGAACCCCTTCTTTTGGAAGGGGTTCCGTTTGATTTCAGGTTGCACGTACTGACTACGTTCTCCGGCATCGGCCCGGACGCCGCCTACAGCTCGACTTTCAGCAGGGCCAGCACC
>CAYWTX010000416.1:0-2274 GCA_964461295.1 uncultured Planctomycetaceae bacterium
CCACAAGTCACTGTACGTCAGCAGGTTCATCCGCAGCATGGCGGCCAGGTTCGACAGGCTCCAGCCCCCACTGCCCCGTTCAGGAGACCCCGAAACTGCCCGCCGCTCACGTGGTTCCAGGATCATCTTGGACAAGAGTGACGCTGACCATCGCCTGTATGTAGGGGTCTCCGGCATGCTTACTCCCCGCAGGCTGGAGGATGCCCTCTATCTGATCGAGGCCACACCCGCGTTGGCCGTCCACGGAAAACTGACACTGCCTCTCACCGAGATCCTGACGGCCCTGCCAAAAGGCCAGGGGTGGATCGGCTATTTCACTCGGCCCCAGGTGGCGCATGGACTATTGTGGGTCCGGGCCATGGACCAGTTGCGGGTGTACGACATCCGGTCCCCGAAGCAGGGCCGGGGAGAAGGCGATCTCGTTCGTTGATCGGCGCATGCTTGCGGTTACGGACGACGTTGGGTGGAAACATTAACCGGACTGAGGATGCAAGACATGAGGCGTTACAGAACGGAATTGGCAAAGGAGGCAGTCCGCATGTGTCGCAATATGGAGTCCAGGATCGCGGCGCCTTGCTTTGCCGCGGTGCTTGTATCGTTTGTCTGCGTGTTCCCCGGCCGCTTGTGTGCCGCCGACCCCAGGGTCAACAAGCCCCCGGAATTCGCCAATGCGCAGAACCACCTGCGGGTGAAGTTCCTGCCGGAGGAACGCGATTGGGAACGCGTGGATGTCTATGTTCCCGCAGTGCCGAAGGAGGAGCGTCTGCCGTGCGTCGTATTCTTTTATGGCGGCGGATGGGGCAGCAAGGTGTCATAAAGAAAGGAGAATGTGGAGGCACTGCTGAATCACGGCTATGTAGTCGCCCAACCGGACTATGTTCTGGGCGGGGGCGCACTTATGGCGGTCTGGGATGGAGCGTCGGCGATCCGCTTTCTGCGGGCGAATGCCGGGAAGTACCGGATTGATCCCGAACGGATCGCGGCCGTCGGCCTATCGGCGGGCGGATGGCTCTTGCAGGAACTGGCGCCGGCCGATTCGGCGTCGGTGTGGAAGCAAGACATCAGGGGCGCGACAACCGGACCGCAGTGCTTCCCCGTGATCGAACCGCATCCGGCGAACGCGGAGTTCTCGGCGCAGGTGTGCGCACTTGTCAGCGACTGGGGAGCGGCCCGTTTGTGCAAGATCCAGGCGGGATTGGGGCCGAACGATCCGCCGGTGTTCACCTGCGCCGCTTCCGAAACAAAGGTGTCCAAAGGGATCAAGGCCTATCGGGACGCGGGGGCAATCGTCGAACTGGGGCTTCTCGTGGCCGATAAGGAGGGGCAGGCATTGGACGGCAACACCTTCAAGTTCAACCCCGATGATTTTGGGCACGGTCTGGTTGGGGTTGCGAAGTTCGGCAAGCAGTTTCGGGCGAAGAGCAAGACCGGTGCGGATATGGATTTTGGGGACCGGACGCTGCAATTCCTCGACGAGTACGTCAAGAATCCCGCCACGGCAGTCGCCCCTGAGATGTTTCCGCAAGGCGGCCCGGTGCACGGCGCCACGGCAGTGACGTTACGGTCGGTCCATGCGAACGCGAAGCTCCACTACACGGTGGACGGTTCCGAACCGACGGAACGTTCGCCTGTGTATGCCAAACCGGTGACGGTGACGGGCGCTGTGACGATGAAGGCACTGACCGTGAAGCCGGGACTCAAACCGAGCCCGGTCACGACCGCCGTGTTCACGTCCGCCTCCTGCTCGCCACCGGCCATCACGACCATCGAGCCGGTGTACCGAGTGAAGGTGAACCAGCCGTTCGCCGTGACGTTACAGGCGAAGAGCGAGCGCCCGGTGACATGGTACTTGAGCGGCAAGATCAAAGCGAAGGCCGTGGAGGAGGTAAATCCGAACAAAGACAATTCCGGGATCAAACGCCAATCGCCATGGTTGACGCTCGACCCGCAAACGGGCCTGCTGTCCGGCGCGCCCAAAGAACCGGGAGTGAACGTGTTCATCGTGTCTGCGAACGTGAAGGATGGAAAGATGGTGCTCTGCGACGCGCGATCCGTGATCGTGGTGGCCGAATGAGGCTGGCGAAAGACGGCACGGCCGGGAAAGGAGATCAGAACATGCGGAAGAAACAACTGATAGGGCCGGCACTCGCCATTCTCTTCGGGGCCGTTACGATACAGGCGGCGGACAAGTCCGGCGCAGTCTCGGCGAAGACGGACCTGCCGTTGGGTCACAAGAACTTTGTGCCGACACCGGATGGCCCCGTCGGTTGGCGC
>CAYWTX010000417.1:0-1639 GCA_964461295.1 uncultured Planctomycetaceae bacterium
ACCTCGATGTCGTCGGCACCCTCTGTCTCGTGCTCAGCGGCGTCTTCGGCTGGGCCAAGCCCGTGCCCGTCAATCCCCACAACCTCCATCCCCCCAGGCTCGGCGACATCGCCGTCTCCGCGGCCGGACCAATGAGCAACCTCTTCCTCGCCGTCGTCGCCGGAGTCATGCTCAAAGGCTTGTACAGCCTGAAGGAGTTGCCCGCGACGGCGTTCGTCCCCATCGATGTCTGGCTGTTCGCGGGCATGATGCTGCTGTACCTCATCACCGCCAACATCTGCCTGTGCTTCTTCAACCTGATCCCGCTGTTCCCTCTCGACGGGCACCATATCGCCCGCGAGTTGCTGCCCCCCTGGAAACAGCAGGGCTTCATGCAGTGGCAGTTGACCTACGGCCAGAAGCTGCTGATGGGCCTGATCTTCGGCCCCTGGCTGCTCCGCATGGCCATGCCCCAGGTCTACACGGTCCCGGTCCTGAAGGACGTCTTGGACCCCATCGCCACCGTGGCCGGCTTCGTGACCCACGCGGCCATGCGCGTCCTGATGGCCGGCGGGTAAGCATTGCCAATCTGCCGATTGGCGATTGGCGCCGACGAGCGTCTTGGCGCCTCGGCTGTTTCCCGGCCCCGTCTACCCCTCGATGAGGAACTCCGCTCCCTTCCTCAGCTCGCCCGCCTCCTTCGCCAACAGCCCGACGTAGCTCTTGGTGATCGTTTCCCCCCTCAACCCCAGCCTCTCCATCACCGCGTGGATCGTCGCGGCGTCCGGGCCTTCCACCTCCACGAACTTGCCGAGAAGCGGCAACTCGTCCAACTCCACCTTGCAGCCGCCCAGCAGGTAACTGCTCCGCCGCTTCTGCACCGTCAGCGACAGCGCCAGGCCGCCCGCCCGCAGGATCCCGGCCATCGCCTCCGCGTCCTCCACCAGCGTCTCGATCTCCTCTCGCACCTTCAGACCGCCCTGGCCCTTCTCGCGCGCGCCCTTGTATGTCAGCACCGCGGGAACCGGTGCAGTGGTGCACTCGCGGACTCGTTGACTCGTTGACTCGTTGGCCCGTGGATTCGTTACCTCGATCCCCTCCGCCCGCGGCTGGCAAGAGTCTTCATCCTCGCCGGACGTTCCACCCAAAACTCGACGCACGCTTCGCAACCTTAGCGCCGAATCCCCCTTCCTCAACCGCGCATCATCGAAGTCGAAGAACCGGTCCGTCTGGATGAACGTCCCCACGTACTCCGCCCCCGCGATCCCAAGTGCTTCGATGACCGCATCGTGATCCCGTACGGCGAGTTTCGCCTCGATTTCCATCGGTCCCATCCCACCGCCGGCGGTTCAGCAATCCGCGCGCCCGTCCCCCGTCACTTGACACTCGACAACTCGACACTCGGCACTTGTCAGAGGTTGTGAAACAATTGGAGCTCGATGTCCTATCCGCATCTGAACCAGGCCTCTCACTTCTTCTTTTCCTTCATCCGCCACTTCACGTACCCCAGGTGCTTGATGACGTTGTCGTAGATCACCTTGTACACTTCGCTTCCGGGGTCCAGTTCCTCGGGGGCCAGCGCGTCGCGAATCTCCTCGTACGCCACTCGCGCGTTCTGCCAACTCTCCGCCCGCTCGAACTTCCAGGCAACGTCATACTT
>CAYWTX010000418.1:0-1923 GCA_964461295.1 uncultured Planctomycetaceae bacterium
CCCCCGCCACTAGTTCGCCACTAGTTCGCCAATCGCCTGCGATCGGTCCTGTGCGCGGCCCGGTCCCACACCCCGACCTGTTTCGGCGGCGTTTCGCGTTAACACACTTGACTCCATTGTGGTCATTGCTACACCCCATCCGACTCGCCGTAGGCGTCCACCGCGACATCGTCGGGCATCGGGTCGTCGGGCAGTCCAGTCCGACCAGTAGCCCCCAGCAGGTCCGCCACCTCTTCGTCCATCCTCCCAATACCTCTGCGGACGTCCGATGCCGCCACCACCACTGCGCCCTTCTGCTCCCGCATGACCGCCTCTGCCGCCACCGCCGACGTGATCGCAGCGAGTCCGCGGAAGTATGACTTGGTCGCCAGGCAATGACGGGCCATCGCCAGCACAGCCGCATCGTCGAAGAAGAACATGGCGTCCCCCAGCAGGCGACTGTACGACGCGATGACGCCATGCTCGGACGTGGCGGCCTTGCAGAGCGCATCCAGCGAGGGCGGTCTGACGACCACGATTGCCGTGAGGCGCGTCAGGAGTTCGCGGATGATCCCGAATCTTTCCAGCCCATCGAGCAAGGCCGCCCTGTCCCCCATGCGGCCTGAACCTGAGCCGAAGCCGATCGCCAGCCGCCCCATCCGCCGCTGGATGAGGCGGTCGAGGCCGGCGGCACAACCGCAGAGGAAGAAGAACATCCCGTGGGTATTGACCCAGAAGGGCGGCTCGAAGCTGCCGCGCTTACCCCCGACCTGGGTCATCTGCCCCTGTACCAACCGCAACATCTCACCCTGGACGGCCGTTCCCGTTACTGCCGACTCGTTGAGCGATCCCGCGCGTCGGAAAATCTCGTCGTAGCACATGAGGCCGAACCTGCAGGACTCGACCCGCCCACTCGCAGCGGCAAGCAACGGGCGCAGACCATCTTCGCATGATTGGCCCACATAGCCGGAAGAGGTCATCTCGGCGGCGTTCGCGATGGTGCACGGAAGCCCAGTGGCCTGTCCCGCGACCTCGCACAGGAAGGTCTTGCCTATCCCGCTCTCCGTCCCCATCACCAGCACGACCTCGTTTGGCGTGCCGGGGTCCTTGCCCGCCGCCAGCATTCTGGACCGCGACATGTGCATGGCCAGGCGGCTCGCAACGACATCCAGTTGCCCCCCTTCCATTCCGATGACCCGGGCGGCAATCCGCTCCCTGATCTGCCGCGCCGGCAGGGGGGCGGGCACCGGGCTGTCAGTTTCCACGGGCTCCTCCCCGGCACCACACCTGAGCCGGGCGGCGGCCAGGCGTTGAGGGCTGAGGATCCCTAGCGAAGCCCTGCCGCCTGCGGCCCACTGCAACGCCCGCGCCGGCAGGATGACGTCTGGGTTCCACGGGGTGCGGCAATCCGGATGGGCATCAAGCACGCCGGCGGCAACCATGCGGCCGATTCCGTGCCTGGCTACTAGCAGGGCCTGGGCCGGCGGCAGTTGCGGGTCCATCGCCGCGACGGCCACTTCGGTGATCTCGGCGTGGTTGTGCGTCTGCTCCCCCAGCATCCTGTTGGCGAGGTAGGCGAAGGTTCTCAACCGCAGACGCCGCTCCGCATCGTCCTGGTTGGCGAGTCTGATGCCCATGAGTTTTCGCGCGGCCACGCTGGCTATGACCATCGCCAGCACCCGGTCCTCGGTGGCAACCATCTGCTCGGCGTTCGGCGCGGCGCCTGGGCGTGGTCGCATGCCGCCGTGAGCCGCATGGATCGCCTGCCCCAGTTCGAGGATCGCGCCGGGTAGCGACAGGTCGAGGTTGTCGTTTTTCGATGCCATTGTCATCCTCCGACCGGTACGATGTGGATGGATGCGAAGCACCTGAGCGGCGCCTCCCCGTAGCCTGACGGTTCCTGCGGGTTACTGGGCTGTCGGGGGTTTTCAGGCGGCGGGTTGG
>CAYWTX010000419.1:0-50169 GCA_964461295.1 uncultured Planctomycetaceae bacterium
GACTCCTGCATGACCTGCTCCTTCTCAATGTGGCTCTGCCTCTGACCGGCAACACGCTGGCCAAAGCGTAACCCACGGCCTTGAGACTGGGGCAGGTCAATCCATTATGTCTAGATCCTCGACGCCCCTCCGGGGCTAAGAGGGAGGAAGACTGCTTCCGCGATTCTTTCACAAACGCTCAGGCCGGCGAGGCGGCCGTGGGGCGTCGCGCCGGTGGTGCTCCCGCGGCGGACGTGGCCCATCCTGCCCACGTACTGCGCGGCGTACTGCTGCCCGAACGGGTTGCGGCACGGCTCCAGGTCCGCCGCGATGCGGTTGTACGGCCGCTCGGCGAGTTCGTCGGCCGCGGCGACGCCTTCGCCGTCGCGCCAGTCGCCGCGCACGCCGAGCTCGATGTCCTCCACCAGCCGCCGCGCCCGCTCGAACAGCGGCGCAACCGGCGGCGGCGCATCGTCATCGCTCGGACGAATCATGTTGCCTCGTTTCGAGTTTAATCTACCTGCATCGGCGATCGTCTCGCTACAACTGTCGGCGATCACGTGCGGCAACCAGACAGCCAGATCACGAGGAACCCAATGAGCAAGCAGATCGGCATCGGCATCGTCGGGCTGGGAATCGGCAAGGAGAATTGCAGGGGCTTCCTGCCCGACAAGCGGGCGCGGATCGTCGCCCTGTGCGACATCATCCCCGAGAAGATGGATGCGTTCGCCAAGGAACTCCCCAACCCCGTCAAGAAGTACGTCGACTACCGCGACATGGCCCGCGACGCCGAAGTCGACGCCATGGTCGTCTGCCCCCCCAACCAGTGGCACGTCCCCATCGCCGTCGAGGCCATGCGACGCGACAAGCACGTCCTGGTCACCAAGCCCCTGGCCGACAGCGCCCAGGCGGCCGCCCAGGCCGTCGCCGTCGCCGAAAAGGCCGGCGTGGTCAACATGATGTCGCTGTGCTGCCGCTGGTCGCGCCCGGTGATGTACCTCGCCGCGCAGGCTCGCGCGGGGCTCTTCGGCAAGCTCTACTACGGCCGCGCGCGGTCCATCCGCCGTAGCGGCATCCCCGACTGGAGCGAGGGGTTCGTCACGGCCGGGGGAGGGGCCTTCCGCGATATGGGCGTACACGTGCTCGACGCGGCGTGGTGGGTGATGGGCATGCCGCGCCCCATCAGCGCCTCGGGCGTCGGCGGGGCGCGGTTCGGCCCGCGGGGGCAGGGCTACTGGGACTACCACAAGGCGCCAAAGTTCTACCGCAAGTTCGCGGCCGACGACTACGCGGGCGGACTGATCCGCTTCGAGGGCGACGTGGGGCTGCACGTGGAGAGCTTCTGGGCGTCGCACCAGGCGCCGGAGTTCCAACTGGAGTTCTTCGGCACCGAGGCGGGGGCGAAGATGGACCCGCTGACGATCTACCGCACGATGGACGGCTCGCCGGTTGACATGGCCGTCAATCCGCCCAAGGGGCCGACCGACTGGCAGCACATCGCCAGGCACTTCGTGGACTGCATCGTTGACGGCGCCAAGTGCATCTGTCCGCTCCGCCACGGCCGGGCCGTCCAGTCGATGATGGAGGCGGTGCTCAAGAGCGCCAAGACCGGGCGCGAGGTGCGCATCGCATCCTGAAGACCGTCCACGAACGCAAGCCATTACGCGATCGATTCCCGGAGCCGTGATGATCGCCTGTTGGACTCTCAGCGCGGTGTTGCTGGCGTACGTCGCGGCCGCGACGGCATACTGGCTTTGGGCGGCGCACGCGCTGCGGCGGATGGCCCGCGACGTGCGGGCCGTGCACGTCACGGACCTGCCGGAGGGCTGGCTGGGCAAGGCCAACGCCCTGAACACCGGGTTGCGACACGCCGGCGGCGGGAATCGCCCTCTCCTGGCCCCCCAAGCGGGGCGACCGAGGGCTGCCGCCGGATCGCACCAGCAACGCGGCCCTTGATAGTGCCCTGCCTCTTTACGCCTCGCCGCGGACGTGCTAGTATTCCTGCCCGTCGGGCATGTCGGGGAGCATCGGCCCCGTTTCCCAATGCCCGCCTGCCCAGTGGAGAGAACATGAGCGGTTTGGCTATTCGCAAAGACGGCGACCTCGACTTCCTTTCCCTCGGCGCGGTCGTGCACCGGCTCGACCCCGGCGCCATCCCCTTCCGCAAGGCCCGCTCGGCCGAGATCCACGTCTCCGGCGGCGAGTACAACGTGGCCGCCAGCCTGTGCGACTGCTTCGGCCTGAAGACCGGCATCGCCACGGCCATGGTCAACTACCCCATCGGCGAACTGGTGCAGAACCGCGTGCGCGAGATGGGCGTGCGGCCGTTCTACAAGTGGTTCGAGCACGACGGCGTTCGCGGCCCGAACATCGCGACGGTCTACAGCGACCGCGGCCACGGCGTGCGCCCGCCGGTGGTGTTCTACAATCGCTGCAACGAGGCCGGGGCGATGCTGAAGAGCGGCGACTTCGACTGGGCGTCGATCTTCGGCGCCGGCGTGAAGTGGTTCCACTCCGGCGGCATCTTCGCCGCGCTGTCAGAGACCACCAGCGAACTGATCCTCGAGGGCATGCAGGCCGCCCACAGGGCCGGCGCGATCAACTCCTTCGACCTCAACTTCCGCGCCAAGCTGTGGGCGCCCATCGGCGGCCTGCCGAAGGCCCAGAGCACGCTGCGGAAGATCGCCTCCAGCGTCGACGCCCTCTTCGGCAACGAGGAAGACATGCAGCTCGGCCTGGGCATTGCCGGCCCCGAGGCCGCCGCCAAGGCCTCCAAACTCGACACCAACGCGTTCTTCGGGATGATCGAGAACGTCGTCAAGCAGTTCCCCAATATCAAGATGGTCGCCACCACGCTGCGCGAAGTCCACTCGGCCAACCGGCACGACTGGGCGGCCGTGCTGTGGCTCGACGGCCAGCGATTCGTCAGCCCCGCTTGCCAGCTCGACGTGCTGGATCGCATCGGCGGCGGCGACGGCTTCGCTTCCGGGCTGATCTACGGCCTGCTGTCGGGGCGCAAACCCGAAGACGCCCTGCGCCTGGGCTGGGCGCACGGCGCGCTGCTGACGACCTTCCCCGGCGACGTCACGATGGCGAGCCTGAAGGAAGTGGAAGCGTTCGCCAAGGGCGGCTCAGCCCGCGTGCAAAGGTGAATCACCCACGGCGCGGGCTTTGCCCGTAACCCAAGGCAGCCGCTGTCGCGCACACGAGGATGTCGCGCCTTTTCTACTCGCCGTAGCGGCCGACAAGCGGGCCCTCGGCCAGCGCCTCGATCTGGCTTTCGTAGCTGGGCCGGTCGCAGCGGAATAGGATGCCGATGGGGATCTCCTCGCCGCCCGCCATGGCCAGCCGCATCGCCGCGTCGCGGTCGTGCGCGGCGTGTTCGGGGCCGATCGGCCGCACGCGATCCCTGTACCACTTGAACGTGTTGACGCGGTTGAACGACGGGCACGGCTGGAGGATGTCCACCAGCGCCAAGCCGCCCCGGTGCTTCAGGGCCGCCACCATCACCTCGTGCATGTGTTCGGCCAGGCCGGTGAACGTGCGAGCCACGAACGAGCAGCTTTCAGCGACGGCGACCGCCAGCGGGTCAAACGGCAGGCTCTTGACGCCATGCGGCTGCACCTTGGTCACCATGCCCAGATGGCTGGTGGGCGAGGCCTGACCCTTGGTCAGGCCGTATACCTGGTTGTCGTGGACGAACGCCTTCAGGCCGATGTTGCGACGGATGGCGTGGAGGAGGTGGTTGCCGCCCTCGCCGTACATGTCGCCGTCGCCAGACGTGATCACGACGTCCAGCTCGTGGTTGACCAGCTTGATGGCCGTGGCGGCCGGCACGGCTCGCCCGTGCAGGCCGTTGAACACGTTCGCCCGCATGTAGTGCGGGGTCTTGGCGGCCTGGCCGATGCCGCTGACCACCACCAGCCTTCGCCGGTCGATCCCGGCCGCGTCGATCGCGCGGTCCAGCGCCTTGAGCAACGGGTAGTTCCCACAGCCCGGGCACCATGCCGGCTGGGTGTCCGCCCTGGACAGTTCTATCTGCATGTGTAGTCCTCGGCGGAAGGCGGAAGGCGCCTCCGCAACTGCACCTCTTGAGTCACACCCTTTGGGCAATCCACTCTCCGGTGAACGGCAAGCCGTCGTAGCGGAGCAGCTTCTCCACCGGGCCCAGCGCCCCTGCGCCGCGCAGCAGCGCGGCAAGCTGGGCCGTGCTGTTGCCTTCCACCGCGATCACCCGTTTCCGCGAGCCGACGGCCCGCCCGATGCGCTCGCGGTCCAGCGGCCAGAGCTGCGCAAAGTGCAGCATGCCCGCCGGCCGCCCCCCGGCGGAAAGGATGTCCACCGCCTCGCGACACGGCCCGTACGTCGACCCCCAGCACAGCAGCAGCGTGTCGGCGTCGGGCCGGCCGTGGAACTCCGGCGACAGCGACTCGCTCGCCATGCCGTCGAGCTTGCGCATCCGCTTGTCGTGTTGCACAAGGTGCACGCCGAGGTCCTCGGTAAGATGTCCGGCCTCGGTGTGTTCGTCGCTGTCGACGACGACCAGCGCTTCGCCGCCGGGAATCGCCCGGGGCGAGACGCCGCTCCCGGTGACGGCGTAGCGCGCGTATTGGGCCGAGCCGGCGACGATGGCGCGATCGATCGGCCGCGGCTGGTCGCTCAGCGGCGACCCGGTCTGGGCCAGATCCTGGAGGAACTGGTCGGTCATCAGGATGACCGGCGTCTGCCAGCGGTGGGCGGTTTCCAGGGCCAGGCGCGTCAGTTCCCAGCATTGCCGGATCGTTCCCGGCGCGTACACGGCCCGGGCGAACTCGCCGTGCCCCGCATGCACCGCAAACAGAAGGCTCTGCTGGGCCGTGCGCGTCGGCAGCCCGGTGGCCGGGCCGGGGCGCTGGCCCAGAAGCACCACGGCCGGCGTCTCGGTCATCCCCGCCAGGCTCAGGCCCTCGACCATCAGCGCGAAGCCGCCGTCGGCCGTCGTCGTCATCGCCGGCACGCCCGCGTACGCCGCGCCGATCACCATGTTGATGGCCGCGATCTCGTCCTCGGCCTGCTCAACCACAATGCCGTACTTGTCCGCCCACTGGGCCAGGTGCGTGAACGTCGCCGTCGACGGGGTCATCGGGTACGACGCGACGAACTTCACCCCGGCCGTCGCCGCCGCCACGGCGATCGCCGAGGCGCCTGTGCGAACCTCGACCTCGCCGCTGCGCACCCCCGGGCGCGGGGCCGCCAGCCGCACGCCCGCGGCCCTGGCCAGTTCGGCGCCCGCGCGGGCGCACGCCTGGTTGCCAGCCACCACGTCGCCTCCCTTCCGCGCGAACTCCTTCGCCAGGTACGCATCCAAGACGGCCAAGTCCAGCCCCAACAACGCGAACACCGCCCCGGCCGCCACCACGTTGGAGTACAGCTTCTGCCCAGCCGTAGCATGCGCGACGGCCTCCAGATCAATCGCCACCGTGCCGTCGGCGCTTCGGCCGTTGTAGAGGATCGCGCCGCCATTGACCGTGCCTCGCAGCACCGCCAGCGCCTCGCCGGTCAGAGCGACGAGCAGGTCGGCCTTCTCCGTGCCCGCCCACATCGGCTCGGCGCCGATCCGCACGTCGTACCAGTTCAGCCCGCCGCGAATCCGCGACATGTAGCTCTGCGTGCTCAGCACGTGCAGCCCCGCGGCCGACATGCTGTGCATCAGCACGTCGCCTGTGGTGGCCACGCCCTGCCCGGCCTCGCCGGCGATACGTATCGTGAAAGTCATGGGCGTTCCTCTATCCGCAAGCCGCGTACAAACCGCAACGCTTCACATTATTGCACGGCGGCTCGCCAAACCACGGGATTCGGCAGATCTCAGCTCGACTTCTGCCATTTTCACTGGTGGCGGAATCGTAAGTCGTTACTGAGCAACAACTTGGTGGTGCAGGGACAAGCGGAAAACCCACGCTTATAACTTCTTACCAAGCCGCTAGTTACAACAAATTGGCAGAAGTCGAGCTCAGAGCTTGTGAAAGAATGGGATCTCGCGGGTCTGCCCGCTCTGGACGCTTTCTGTCACCCCTTCGGGGCGAAGAGGGAGCAAGGCCGCTTCCGCGATTCTTTCACGACCTCTCAGCCCGACCCGGCGCCCGAGGCCGGCGATGCCTTCGTCAGAATGCCCTTGTTCTTCTTGCTTCCCGCCTCGCCCCGCGGGTACGTTCGCGATATGCGAGGCGGATCGCCCAAGAAGCTCTCGCACGGCCGGCGGGAGGAGTTCGACACCGCCGGCGTGCTGATCGAGCATCCTGTCACCGCGGGCATGCTGGACCTGCCCGCCATGTTCGGCAACGCGCGGCCGGTCGAACTGGAAATTGGCAGCGGCAAGGGGACGTTCCTGGCGGCTCGTGCCGCTGCTCGCCCGGAGATCAACTTGCTCGGCATCGAGTATGCCAGGGGGTACTGCCTGTACACGGCCGACCGCGTAAAACGGGCCGGCCTGGGAAACGTGCGGATGCTCTGTGTGGACGCGGCCGCGTTCGTGGAGCTCTGCATGGGCGATGCGTCGATCTGGCGGCTGCACGTGTACTTCCCCGACCCGTGGCCCAAGACGAGGCACCACCGCCGCCGCTTGATCCAAGCAAGCTTCGTGAAGCAGGCAGTGCGAATCCTTCAGCCGGGCGGAGAGTTCATCGTCGTGACCGACCATCGAGACTACTTCGAGCAAGTTCGTCGCCTGCTTGCTGACGTGCCGGGCCTGGCGGCGATTCCGTTTCCGAAGATGAGCGATCAGGACGGGGAGTTAGTCGGCACGAACTTCGAGCGCAAGTACATCGTCCAGGGGCGGCCATTCCACTGGATCGCTCGGATGCGATACTGACAAGCGGCGGTTCTATAGAAGAGATAGATAAGTCGTAGCAGTACCTGATAGGGCCTGTCAGCGACTGTTGGAAGCGAGAACGGCGATTCTAACTTGTGTAAGTGCCGAAGATAAGGAAGCCTGCCACGCGGTCGGCAGTTGTGGAGGACATGTTGGCAGTTGCGGCGGGGGCGTTGGGTATGGGGTGATTCACAGACGAGCGGCCTAGGTTAGTTCCCTAAGGGGCTGTGCGGCGAAGGGCCAACTGCCACGTCGGAGACAGGTTATCCACCGGTTATCCAGAACCGCCGTGAGTAACGCGAAGGCGGACTGTGCGCAGCGAGGGACGACTCCGCTGCCGTGAAGGCGTTACGGGATGGGAAGGCGCGAAGATGCCCCAGCCACGCGGGGCCGGGGCTTGGAGAAGACGATCGGAGCTTGGAGAAGAAAGAAGGACGCCGAGAAGAAGGGAGCTTTGCGAGGAAACAAGTGCTTACGCCGTCGCCTGGATCTCCTGCGTCAGGCGCTCAATAGTGGTCTGGAGTTGGAGATCGCTGGTGCACTGGGCGGAGATCGTGCGGTCGGCGTGGAGCACGGTGGTGTGGTCGCGGCCGCCGAAGTAGCCGCCGATTTCCTCGAGGCTGTGCCGTGTCAGGTTGCGGGCCAGATGCATGCACACCTGCCGCGGCAAGGCGATCGAGCGGCTGCGCTTCTTGGATTGCAGGTCGGCCAGCCGCACGTTGTAGCGTGTGGTGACGGCGTTAAGGATGTCCTCGATGGTGATCTCGCGCCGCGCGGCATCGACCTGCGCTGTTCCTAGTGCCTCCTGGGCGAGGGCCAGGTCGTGCGGCCGGTCGGTGACGGCCGCGAGCATCTGCACCTTGGCGATGGCGCCTTCGAGTTCGCGGGTATTGGAGTCGATGGTGCCGGCGATGAAGCAGACGACGTCATCGGGCAGTTCGACGTTGCGCAGGCGGGCCTTCTTGCGGACGATGGCGACGCGCGTTTCGTAGCAGGGGCGGTCGATCCGAGCCACCAGGCCCCAGTTGAAGCGGCTGATCAGCCGTTCCTCCAGGTGGGGGATTTCGCCGGGGCCTCGGTCGCCGGAGAGGATGATCTGCTTCTGCATCTGGTAGAGCGTGTTGAACGTGTGGAAGAATTCTTCCTGCGTCTGCTCGTGGCCGGCGAGGAACTGTATGTCGTCGATGGCCAGCTGGTCGGCGTGGCGGTAGCGGTAGCGGAACTCCAGGAGTTGTCCGCGTTCGACGGCGCCGATGAAGTCGTTGACGAACTCCTCGCACGTGAGCACGCAGATGTTGGCGTTAGAGTTGTCGGCGAGGATTCTATGGCACGTGGCGTGAAGCAGGTGGGTCTTGCCCAGGCCGACGCTGCCGTGGAGGAACAGCGGGTTGTACGTGCGCCCCGGCGACTCCGAGACGGCCTGGCAGGCGGCGTGGGCGAGGCGGTTGCACGGCCCGGTGACGAACGAACTGAAGAGGTAGTCGTCGCACAGGCGGCGGCGGTCCTCGGGCAGGCGCACCTCGACGGCGCCGACGTACTTCCCCGGCGCCGACTCCTCGTCGACGTCGGCGCGCGTGAGGAAGCAGACGCCGACGAGCCTGCCGGTGGCGGCCTGGGCGGCCTCGGTGAACAGGGCCGTCGCGTGCCGCTTGCAGTACTCCTGCTCCCGCTTGCCGGGAGCCTGTATCTCAAGCAGGCCGTGCTCCAGCGAAATCGGCTCCAGCTCGGTGAACCACGGCCGGATGAGGTTGCCGCCTTCCGCCACAACCTGCTCGACGATTCGCTGCCACAAGGAGCGATCCACCGTCGCCATAACCCACCCTCGACAGCGCGCAGCAAGCGCGGAAAAGAACCATGTTGCCCGAGAAGAACTGCTGTGACGCGGATGCGTAGCCGCCACAACCGCCCTCCGTGGCGGGAACTCGGCTGCGAGCGAGGAGCCGTCCTCGACCGCGACGGACTCTATAGCCGCCTTGCGAGTGTGTCAAAACAAAACCGGGCAAAACTTCGCGGCGCGAAGAATACCCGCATGCCCATTGGGCGAACTGGGGGCAGAAGCGCGGGTTCGCCTGGACGTGATCCCGGGACGCAACCGCCCCATCGTCCTTGGCTGTTTCTCGTCTTCCCTCACGTGGGGCTGAGGTGCAGGTGATCGAACCGCAGGTCGAGGTAATCGTGGAAGCCGGCCAGCTTGCCCCCGTGGTCGGCCACGTACGCGTCCAGATACGACATCTTTCGTTCCGGCGAGACCACGAAATCGCCGTTGCCGATGGGGAAACGCCCGAAGCGGATCTCCGTCGTCTTGCCGCGGCCGACCTGGGCCAGCACCCGCAACTCCGGCTCCGACCGGCTGATGCGGTTGGCGTGGTTGCGGACGTCGATGGTCGCGATCTGGGCGAGGTAGGGTTTCGTCCGTACCAGTTCGACCAGGCGCAGGCCGTCCAGCAGGTCCGGGGCGTCCCATTTCCAGCCTGGCTGGGGCGGGTCGGTCTTCACACCCTCGATGACGACGTAATGGATCCGCCGCGCCGATGGTTGCCACTGTTTGCGAACGTCGCCGGGCGCCACGAAGCTGATCTGCCGGGCGTAGCCCCCCTTGCCGTCCGCGAACGACACGACGTACTGCGGCACCTGCTCGGACGGCAGCACGTGTCCATCGTCGCCGACGAACACCAACTCGCCCTTGTGGCGGACCCGCGCGACGGGTCGGCGGTACGCGGCGGACAAATCGACGATTCCGCGGCCGTCGGCGAGCACGCGAACGGCGACCTGCTCCACCTTGCGGACCCAGGGGTGCTGGGCGGCCAATTCGGCGACTTTCTCGGTCAGGCGCGGGTCGCTGAGGTTGGCCTGGGGCGGCGTCAGGTCGTTGGCAAGCGCCCGTGCCAGGGCGGCAGGCATCCATTGCGGCAGGCAAGCCAACTCGACGGACGCGGCGCCGCGTCCGGGACCGGCATGGGCATTCATGCCCAGCACGTGGGCCTCGAGAACCGTCAGGCCGAAGGCCCCCGCGCCGGCCAAGGCGACGCACAGCGCGCCCCACGCCAACCAGCGCAGCGGCCGGCCGGTGAACCGGCGCGAAAGCAAACCGACCTTGTGTGAGTGATTGGCCATCGCGGTCATCTATTGTCGGTTCAGGGGGCGGGGTTTCTCAAGAGAAACTCTGCCCTGCGGCATGCCGGGGTAGCAGCGCTCCGCACCTCCGAGCGCCGGGAGCGATCGGAATCCTCTTCGATCGCGGCGAACCCATGGTGGGCCGCCGGCGAACACCTCCTCCTGGTCCCCCGTGCGCGACGCCGCAATCGACAAAGGTCTCGCGGCCGGTATAATCCCGCCACCGGAACGGAGTCTGGAGAACCAGGATGAAGAGCGATTTTGCGGGCAGGCGCGTAACCGTCGTCGGGCTGGGCCGCTTCGGCGGCGGAGTGGGCGTCACGCGATGGCTCGCCGAGCAGGGCGCCGCCGTCACCGTCTCCGACAAGGCCCCTGCCGGCGACCTGGCCGAGTCCGTTCGCCAACTTGACGGCCTGGCCGTTGCGCTCCACCTCGGCGGGCACGAGGAGGCCGACTTCCTCCAGGCCGAACTGCTCGTGGTCAATCCCGCCCTGCCGCCGGAGACGCCGCTGTTGCTGGCCGCCGCGGCCGCCGGCGTGCCACAGACCACCGAGATGAACCTTTTCCTGGAGCGCTGCCGGGCCGCGGTCGTCGCGATCACCGGCACGGTGGGCAAGAGCACCACCACCGCGATGATCGGCGAAATCCTCCGCCGGCGCTGCCGCACGCACGTCGGCGGGAACATTGGGCGCAGCCTCCTGTGCGAACTGCCCGACATAGCTCCCGGCGACGTCGTCGTGCTGGAACTGTCGAGCTTCCAGCTCTTCCGAATGCCGCCGACCTTGCGGGCCCCGCACGTCGCGCTGGTGACCAACCTGGCCGCCAACCACGTCGACTGGCATGGCTCGTTCGAGGCCTACGGCGACGCCAAGAAGAACATCTTCCGCCGCCAGAAGCCCGGGGACGTGCTCGTGCTGAACGCCGCCGACCCGCACGTGAGGGGCTGGGCCGCCGAAGCGCCCGCCGGCGTGAAAGTCGAGTTCTTCAGCGGCGAGGGCGAGCTGCCGTTCGAGTTGAAGATCGTTGGGCGTCACAACCAGGCCAACGCCCAGGCGGCCTGGCAGGTCGCGCGGGCGATGGGTATCGACCGCGCCACCGCCGCGGCCGCCCTGGGCGGATTCGCCGGCCTGCCGCACCGGCTGCAATTCGTGGCCGAGCGGAACGGCGTGCGGTACTACAACGACAGCAAGTGCACCACGCCGGAGGGCGGCATCGTGGCGTTGGAAGCGTTCGAGCCGCGCCGGGCCATCTTCATCGTCGGCGGGTACGACAAGCACGTCAGCTTCGACTCCTTCGGCCGGGCGCTCGCCCAGCGGGCCAAGGCCGTCGTCGCCATCGGCGTCACGGCTGGGCAGATTGTCGCGGCCGTGGAAGTCGCCCGCAACGGCCCGGCCCCCGTGGTGGAGCGAGCCGCCACGCTGGCGGACGCGGTGGCCGCTTGCCGTCGCCACGCGGCAGCGGGCGACTGCATCGCCCTTTCGCCCGCCTGCGCAAGTTGGGACATGTTCCTGAATTACGAGCAGCGCGGCGACCAGTTCGCCGCTTTGGCGCGGGGCGGATAGACAAGAGAAAACCGGGGGGGGGCTACTGGTGTTCAAGCCTCCAGAGAGAGAAGGAGAACGCATGAACACCATCCGCGCCGCCGCTGCCGCCGTCGCCATGGCCATTGTGGTCCTGCCATCGGCGTTCGCCGAGGAACCTGCCAAGACCCCCGCGGCGGCGGCCGCCGAGACGCCCACGGGAGCGCCCAAGATCACCCACGACTGGCCCATGTACTTCGGCCCGTCGGGCACCTTCGCGGATCCGACCAGGGTGCCACTCCTGGATGATTTCAGCCAGGCTCGTCTGGTCTGGAAGAGCGAGGACAAGAGCATCGGGTGGGGCAAGACCACCACTGGGGATCGTCCGAACTCCCCACGTGCACCGGGCCTGTATCCCAGCGGTCAGGGCAGCCTGATCGTCGCCGGCGGCCTGGTGATCGCGGGATACTTCATCCCCAGCGGTGAGGCAATCGCCAAGGAATACGCGGACAACCCCCCCGAATTGCGCCAGCGCGGCCTGATCGGGGCCGATGATGTCATCCTGGCGGTGGACGCGGCGACCGGCAAGACCAGGTGGAAGCAGGTCTTCGCCGGCAAAGGCATGAACCGCGGCGCCGGCAAGCGTCCGATGTATGGACCGACGCCGGCGGCGGCGGACGGGAGGGTCTTTCACCTCGGGACAACCGCGCGGGTCTACTGCGTCGAACTGGCGACCGGCAAACCAGTTTGGGAGAGCGACACCGGCAAACAGCACAAGGTACTCGAGGAACACAAGACCGAACAGCTCGCCCAGCGATCGCTCGCCAAGATCGAGGTCGAGATGCTGACCAGTCTGGTTGTTTGCGATCAGACACTGCTCGTCCCGTCTGGCGGCACGCTCATCGGGTTCGACGCCGCATCCGGCAAACGGTTGTGGGAATGCGCCAATGCGTTGTCGGGCGACAATGTCCCCTGTCCGGTGGTGGTCGAAGGCCAACCGACCCTCTTCTGTATCAACGGGCAAGGCGAGATGCGGCTGATTCAACCCAAGACCGGCAAAGTTCTCTGGATGCAGACCACCACGCCCAGGATTGCCCATTCGACGCAGCCGGTCGCGGCGGATGGCAAGGCTTTCGTCTGGAACCCGGTCACATCGGACCTCGGTAAGGGCGGCGCCGTTGGCGTGGGCAAACCCGCCTGTTACACCCTCAGACTCGATGGCGCGAAACTGCTATGGGAACTGCCCGACGAGTACCAGCACGGGATGCGTCGCGATGGGGGACCATGCGCGAAGATGGGTTACCGGGACGGCGTGGCCTACTTGGGGACTTTCGGAGTTGGAGGCAAGGCTGCTATGGTGGCCGTCGATGCCGCCGACGGGAAACTGCTTCATAGACTCACCCCAACAACTACAAGTTGGGGTCAGTTCCACCTCTGGGGTAACAAATTCGTGCTGATTGGCGACAACAGCCATGAGAGCATGAGGATGGCATGCGCCTACACGCCCCACACGCTGGAACTGGCGCCGACAGGAAACCCCTACGCTCCACGCGGCAATGAAGGGGTGTCCGGTTATATCCTTCCCATCCGCGATCCGTTCGCCGATGGCTTCCAGTTCACGCGAACTGCCACCGGCCAAATCTGGTGCTACGACCTGCGGAAGTCCCCGGCCATGTTCAAGGTCGAAGCCGCCCCCAAAGACGCCAAGGACCCGCGCGTCAACCAGATGCTGACGGCAGGGCTGAGCGACGGCAAACCGGCCGCGCCCTTACTCCCGTTGATCCGCGAGGCCAAGACCAGGTGGACCCATCGCGCCTTCGCCGATGCCTCCGCCAAGGCCATCGCGGTCTTGGGGAAAGTCCAGTAAACTGCACAGAGATCGCATTCATCGGCCTGCCGCGGCGGGATTCCGGCAGGCAGGACAAGGGCAAGAACCCCGTGAACGGCTACCGGAAAGGAAAAGTGGTCCATGAAAAGTCTCTGCGCCATCGCGTTCGCCTGGTGTGTGCTGGCCCTGGCTGTTCCGACCTTGCCTTGTGCGGCCGGGGAGGCGGTCCTGCCGCCAAACCTGAAGAAGGGCGAGTACACCAGCCTCCAGTACACCAGCGCCGACGGCAAGGTCATGCACTACAACCTGTATCTCCCCGCCTCGTACACGCCCGAGGCGAAGCTGCCGTTCCTGGCGGAGGTGCATGGCGGCGGGGTGCCCCCCCGGGACAAGCCATACAAAGGCGGCTCCGGCAAACGCTACCTGGAAAAGAACCCATCCTATAGCGAAGCCAAGTATCCCTGCGTCTTCTTCGAGCCGGTTGCCAATCCCGACTGGTGCAAGAGTTGTTGGGATGAGAAGGGATGGGGCACCGGCTCCCACAAGCACGACTTGGACGCTCCGCCGAAGGGGATCGCCCTGATCCTCGAACTGATTCCGATTCTCATGAAGGAACTGGGTTGCGACGCCAATCGATGCTATGTCGCGGGGGCATCCAACGGCGGGTACGCCACCTGGGACCTCATCATGTATCGGCCCGACCTCTTTGCCGCGGCCGTGCCTATCTGCGGAGCCGGAGACCCCTCCAAGGCGTCCCGCATTGCGCATATCCCGACCTGGGCGTTCCACGGCACGGCCGACAGGTGGGTCCCGTTCAAGGGCACGAAGGACATGATCGACGCCCTGGAGGCGGCCGGCGGCAAGCCTAAGCACACCTACATTGAGGGAGGCAACCACCATGCCTGGGATCCGGCATGGGAGAACCCGGAGTTGGTTCCCTGGCTGTTTGCGCAGGTGCGGAAGGGCAAGGCGGCCCCCGGCGCGCCCGCGGCTTCTGGTCCGGCGGCCAGTTCGCCGGCGCCGACCTCGCAACCAGTATCCCAAGGCACGGTGGGATGGCGCGGCGACGCCCCTTCGGGGCTAAGAGGGAGAAATGGCCGCTTCTGCGACTCTCTCGCAACCGCTCACGGATGGGCAGGCCGAGGAACTGGCGGCCCTGGATGATGCCGTCGTCAAGCGGGTCATTCCTGCCGCGGCCAGACGAATTGCCGAACGGAATGGCCGCATCGCCGAACTCCAGGCCAAGCTCGATGGCCACGATGGATTCGGCCCTGCGGACCTACCTGACGACTGGCCAACTGCCCCCGCTACCCCCACAATCCGTTGCAGACGGGTGAAGTGTTACCCGCACTGTTCTCAGGAACGCCTTTCGGACGCGTCCCGACCCCACCCCGGCGCGTTTGCCGGAGAAGGTGCGTGTGTACTCGCGGTTTCCTCACGCCCTGGGCGTATTGCGGACATGTCGCCGCCCGTCGCTGCCTCCTAGCAGCCCTTCCGTCGATCAGCGGGGTTTACCACTTGCCTGGCCGCGCAACAACGCGAACGCCGAGGGAAGACTTTCTGAGATGAGCGTGAGACCCGCGATGATCGGAACGGCGCGATCGCGGCGATGCTGGACGAGGCCAATGGGACGACCGCGGGCTTGGCCAGCGCCGTGCGGCAAGCCTTCGCCGAGCCCGGGGAAGCCTTCGACGCGATCGCGACGTCGATGGAAATGCACGAGTTCGCGGATCGGGTCATTGGTCCATCGACGCCGCGACGTGACGGCAGCCTTGTTCCGGGTAGTATATCGCGCCCCCGCCATGCGTGGTTGCTTCGGCCCCGATCCCCTGCGCGAACCACGGCGCCGAAGTGGGCGGGCGAGGTCGGCAGTCGGCAATGAGCAACTCGGTTGCGGGCAAAGCCGGCGCCGGGCAGTTCGTGGACCATCTTCCCCCGCCCCGCCGCGGCCGGTACACTGCCGCGCATGAACGCCACGGCCATCATCCCCGCCCGGTATGCCTCAACGCGGCTGCCCGGCAAGCCGTTGCTTGCCCGTACGGGCAAGCCGCTCATCCAGCACGTGGTCGAGGCCGTGCGGCAGGCCCGGCGCATCGGGCGGGTCATCGTCGCCACCGATGACGAACGCATCCGCGCCGCCGTGGAAGCCTTCGGCGGACAGGCTGTGATGACCCGCGCCGACCACCGTAGCGGCAGCGACCGCCTGGCCGAGGCGGCCGCTATCCTCGGCCTGGGCGACGACGAGATCGTCGTGAACGTGCAGGGCGACGAGCCGGAGATTCCCGCGGCCGCCATCGACCGCGTCGTGGGACTTGTCGCCGGTTCGCAGGCGCCCATGGCCACGCTGGTGACGCCCCTGTCGGCCGAGGAGGCGTGCGACCCCAACCGCGTGAAGGCCGTGCTCGGCCGCGACGGCCGGGCGCTGTACTTCTCGCGCGCCCGAATCCCGTTCGACCGCGACGGTGCGGGCGGGGCGCGATACCTGCTGCACCTGGGCATCTACGCCTACCGCGTGGCGTTCCTCAAGCGGTTCACGGCTCTGCCGCCCACCCCGGCCGAGCAGTCCGAGAAGCTCGAGCAGCTCCGCGCGCTGGAGCACGGGTACGCCATCGTGGCGGCCGAGGTAGACTACGACGGCGCGGGCATCGACACCCCGGGCGACTACGCGGTGTTTGTTGCGCGAATGGCGGGGCAGGCGTGACGGCGCCGTGGTCGGCCATCGGCGTCGAGCATCGCGACGGCGTGTGGTGGCTGGTCAACGCCGCCGGCGAGCGATTCGTCAGCCTCGGTGTCAACCACGTCCAGGGCGATTGCTGGCTGGCGCCGTACAATCGCCAGTGGTCGCTGGAGAAGTACGGCCCGGACCTCGCCGGCCCGGACGGCGAGTTCAACCCCAACGGCGCGGCCCTGCCGCGTCTGATGGCGAACGTCCTGGCCACGATGGGACGGTGGCAGTTCAATACCTTAGGGGTACACACGGCCGGCGTGCCGCCGCGGCTGTTCAAGGACGACGTCTACTACGTGGTCGACACCAACACGCAGGACCTCGCCCCGCGCTGTGCGCCGGATGCCGCCTCGCCGTGGTGGCGCGCGCCGCGGTTGGGGCAGGAGGCGTTTCCGGACATCTTCGCCGACTCGTTCGCCGCGGCCGTGGAGCAGCGAGTGCGGGCCGTTTGTGAACTGCACCGCGGGCAGCGCAACCTGATCGGCTATGCGTTCGCGGATATCCCGCGCTGGTATCTGTACCGCGGCGAGATGCAGCAGCACGGCGGGCAAGCCCGCCCGCCAAGTGCGATGCACCCGTGGGTGGACGACCTGCGCCGACTCGGCCCGGCCGCGCCAGGCAAGCGGCAATGGATCGACGTGCTGCGCGGCAATCACGCCTCGCCGGAGCAGGCCGCGCGGGCGTACGGCGCCGCCTTCCGAACGTGGGAGCAGGCGGGCGAGTTGACGGACTGGCCTGCGCCGGCCGACGCAGCCGCGTCCGCTGCCGACTGCGCCGGTGTGCTCGTCGCGATGGTCGAGCGGTGGTACGAACTGCATTGCGGCTGCCTGCGCGAGCACGACGACGGCCACCTGATTCTGGGCGACAAGCTGCACAGTCCGGCGGACATCCCGCCGGCGGTGTTGGAGACCGTCGCCCGCCACGTGGACGTGCTGTTCCTCCAGTGGTACGCGCCGTTTGAGCAGCAGCGCGACACGCTGCTGCGGCTGCACGCGGCCACGGGCAAGCCGATCCTCAACGGCGACAGCAGCTTTGCCGTCGCCAAGCCGCCGCACCAGACGCGGGTCAAGGGGTACATGGTGGACAGCCTGGCGGCCGTGGGGCGGCACTATCACGACTATGTGCGTGGGATCATGTCGCTGCCGTTCATGCTGGGCTGGCATCACTGCGGCTGGGTGGAGCAGTGGGACGGCGCCCGCGCGGGCAGCGGTCTGCCGCTGAACGAGAACGGACTGATGGACCCCTTCGAGCGGCCGTACGAGGCGGTCGTCGAGCGTGTGATCGAGGCGAATTCGCAGGCGGCGGCGTGGCATGCGGGAGCGGGCAGTGTTAGAGCTTGAAGTCGCGTGCGCCGTGGAAGACGCGGGTTATGTAAACGTGTTCGCCCTCCACGCGGTACATGACCCTGTAGTCGCCGACCCGGACCTCTCTGCGGGCCCTGTCGCCCGTTTCCGGTGTCACCTTGCCGGAGAGCGGGAATTCTGACAGACGCCGCGTCGCCTCGATGAGCCTGTCGCCGAACATGGAAGCCTGAGCAGGCGAGTCCTGGGCGATATACTCCTTTATCAGGTCCAAGTCGTCCAGGGCCGCGAGTGTCCACCTCACTTCGCCCATTGCCGGATTCTCTTCTCTGCTTCAGCTTGGGAAACCCAACGTCCTTCCCGGATGTCTTTCTCGCCTTTTTCGATAGCGGCCCGCAGGTACAGCGCGTACATGACTTCTTCCATGTCGGCCTCATCCGGCAACGCATCGATAACCTGTCGTGCCATCTCTTTGACGCTCATGTCAGCTTCCCTTCAACGACAATTATACACCATTCCACCGGCTTGACCAACCACCGACGCCGGCGATTCGCCTCCCTTACCCGCTGAGCACGAAGATCGCCAGGTCGGCGTTGAGGTTCGCGTCGTCGTTCACCTCGTGGCCGTCCTCGGTGTCCAGGGCGATGCGGCGGTGGACGGTGATGCCGCGCTCGCCGCAGAACTCCTCGAAATCGGCGATCGAGAAGAACCGGATGTTCGGCGAGTTGTACCACTTGTGGGCCAGCAGCCCGGCCGCCTCGGGCGCGCGGCCCTGTTCGGCCAGCATGCGCCGCAGCTTGTGATACGCGAAGTTCGGGAAGCTCACGATGCACTGACGCCCCACGCGGAGCATCTCGCGCATCAGCCTCTCCACGTCGCGGATGCTCTGGAGCGTGCGGCTGAGCACGACCACGTCGAACTGGGCGTCGGCGAACGCGGCGAGGCCGGCGTTCAAGTCGGCGTGAATCACGCTGAGCCCGCGTTCCACGCACGTCAGGACTGCCTCCTGGTTGAGTTCGACACCCAGCAGCCGCCCCTGCCCGCGCCTGGCGAGGTCGGCCAGCAGTTCGCCGTGCCCGCAGCCCAGGTCCAGCACGGCCGAGCCGGGCTCGATCAGCTCGACGATGCGTTCGGTGTCCAGGCGGTGCGGGTGGTCGGGGCAGAAGATGCTGGCCGGGCTGGACGTCGCCGGGCGCGCGGCGGGGCAGCAGCAGGGCCTGCGGGGTTCGCCGCTGAGGTCGGCCAGGAAGCCGCAAACCAGTGCGCCGTAGGCGTGCAGATCGTCCTCGAGCAGGAACGCGTCGTGCCCGCAGCGGCTGGCCACGTTGCAGTAGCTCACCGGCTTGTCCTCGGCGATCAGGGCGTCGACGATCTGCCTGGACTCGGCCGGGGAGAACAGCCAGTCGCTGGAGAAGCTGGCGACCAGCCAGCGGCACAGACTGGGGCGCAGGGCGAGGCGGAGTTCATCACCCGAGCCGCCGAGGTCGAACAGGTCCATGGCCATGGAGAGGGTGACGTAGCTGTTGGCGTCGAAGCGTTCGACGAAGCGCGTGCCCTGGTAGCCCAGGTACGAGCCGACGGAGAACTTCTTCTCGAACGCGACGGGCACGTCGCGCGGGCGCAGGCGGTCGCCCTCGAACTTCTCGTGCATCGCCTCGCGCGACAGGTAGGTGATGTGGCCGATCATGCGCGCGATGGCCAGACCGACGTCCGGGCCGTGTTCGTGGTCGTAGTACTGCCCGTCGTGGAAGCTCGGGTCGCGCAGGATCGCGTTTCGGGCGACGATGTCGAACGCCAGCGCCTGGCTGCTCAGCCGGGGCGACGAGGCCAGCACGATCGCCCCGGCCACCCGTCGCGGGTAGCGCAGCGGCCAGAGCAAGGCCTGGTGGCCGCCCATCGAGCCGCCGACGACGGCGAGCAGGCGCTGGATGCCCAGCTCGTCCACCAGGCGGCGCTGCACGTCGACCATGTCCCCGATGGTGACGACGGGGAAGTCGGCTCCGTAGTGCCGCCCCGTCGCGGGGCTGATCGAGTTGGGACCGGTGGTGCCGCGGCAGCCGCCCAGCACGTTGGGGCAGATCACGAAGTACCTATCGGTGTCGATACACCGGGCGGGGCCGACGACGATATCCCACCAGCCGGGATCGTCCTGCTCGTCGTGCCTGGCCACGTGCGAGTCGCCGCTCAGCGCGTGGCAGATCAGCACGGCGTTGTCGCCGCGCGCGTTCAGCTCGCCGTACGTTTCGTAGGCCACGTCGAGCTTCTCCAGCCGCCCGCCGCGCTCCAGCGCGAGCGGCTCGTGGAACTTCGCGGTCTTCGCGTATCGCAGCGGCTTGGCGCTGCGTACGGCGTCGCTGTCAAAGGATCCTTCTGCCACTGGGGTTGGCTCGCGATTCACATCCGTTCCTTCATCCTTGGCTTCCAGCTACCAGCTACCAGCCAGAGGCCGCCGGAGCTTCCCGGTTCGGCTGGAAGCTGGCCGCTGGAAGCTGGAAGCTATGTCTGCGAAGCCTTCAGCGCCCCGTCGAGGTCGGCCAGGATGTCCGCCACGTCCTCGATGCCCACGCTGAGGCGGACGTACTCGGGGCTGACGCCGGTGGAGCGCTGTTCGGCCTCGGTAAGCTGCTGGTGCGTCGTCGAGGCCGGGTGAATCACCAGCGTCCTGGCGTCGCCGATATTCGCCAGGTGGCTGGCGAGCCGGACGCTGTTGATGAACTTGATGCCGGCGGCTCGCCCGCCCCGGATGCCGAAGCCGACGATCGCCCCGGCCCCGTCGGGCAGGTACTTCTTCGCGTTGGCGTGCTGCGGGTGGTCGGGCAGGCCGGGGTAGTTCACCCACTCCACGGCCGGGTGGGCGGCGAGGTGCTCGGCCACGAGTTGGGCATTCTCGCAGTGGCGCGGCATGCGCAGGTGGAGGGTCTCGAGGCCCATCAGGAACAGGAAGGCGGCGAAGGGGCTCATGCACCCGCCGGTGTCGCGCAGCCAGTGCGTGCGGAGGTGGATGACGTACGCGATGTTGCCGATAGGCTTGAGGGCCTCGGCGAACACCATGCCGTGGTAGGCGGGATCGGGCGAGCAGAACTCCGGCCAGCGCTTGGGGTCGCTCGCCCAGGGGAAGCGGGCCGAATCGACGACAGCGCCGCCGACGTGCGTGCCATGCCCGCCGATGAACTTTGTGGTGGAGTAGACGATGATGTCGGCGCCGTGGTCGATGGGTCGCAGCAGGATGGGCGTGCACACGGTGTTGTCGACGATGAGCGGCACGCCGATGGCGTGCGCGGCGTCGGCGACGGCGCGGAAGTCGGGCACGTCGTTGCGGGGGTTGCCGATCGACTCGATGTACACGCAGCGGGTGTTGGCGTCGGCCAGTTTGGCGATCTGCTCGGGTTTGTGGGGGTTGAACAGCCGCACCTCGACGCCCAGCTTGCTCAACGTCTGCGTGAACAGCGTCCACGTGCCGCCGTACAGGCTCGTCGAGGCGATGAAGTTCTGTCCCGCGTGCGTGATGGCGAGGATGGCGGCCGTGATGGCGGCCATGCCGCTGGCGAAGGCCAGGCCGGCGGCCCCGCCGTCCAGGGCGGCCAGGCGCTTCTCGAGCACGTCATTGGTGGGGTTCATCAGGCGGCTGTAGATGTTGCCGAACTCCTTCAGTGCGAACAGGTTGGCCGCGTGATCGGTGTCGCGAAAGACGTAGCTGGTCGTGGCGTAGATGGGTACGGCTCGCGCGCCGGTGGTGGGGTCGGGCTCCTGCCCGGCGTGCAAGGCGAGGGTTCCCAAACGGGGAATCGAGTCGCTCATCAGGGTCTCCTTGGGTGTCTGGTCGTTCTCTCTGTCGGATGCGTTGCCAACCGGCCCCAATGGGGCGTTCGGCAATCGGCAACGGGTTCCCACGCGGAACCGGCCACCGGAAACGCAGAACCGCAGGAATCGAAAATGGGGGCTTACCACTGTGGGTTTTGCCCAGGCCGCCGCAGCCTGCGCCACATCGATCCCTTTCGGGCTGGCAGGGGCACCTTGGCCGTTCCCGGGCGTCGTGAATACTCCGCCTCCTCGAACGGTCAGGTTGCCGTGCGGTCATCGGGCCAGTACCCTCGCGCACTCTCGATGGCACGGGAATGATATGCCCGTTGGGGTGAGGGTGTCAAGGAAATAAAGAAGTAGAAGGTTGACTTCTTTACGCTTGGGTTGCCTGGCGTGCCCGGTAGCGGCGAAACCGAACAATAAGGCGCCGTCACGAAATAACTTGTTCACGTTTCGCAGGCGGCACAGGTCTCCGACCTGTGCTGCACAGCTTGGAAAGCTGTGCCACCAAGACTGGCTTGCTCAGGTTATCTCGTGACGGACCCTAAGGCGGGTCGCGCGGATCGCGCATCCGGCTCATCTTCCAGTGGATTGGCAACGGCGCGGAAGCTTCCCGTTGCTGTGATGCAGACGAAGCGAGGGGCGGCGCGGCACTACGCAAAGGCGGTTCGGGGTTCCTCCCGGCTCAGACGCCGTGCATGGCGATACGCACGGGGGGCACACTACTGGCTTGTCGCCGTCGAACCGGGCGCGATCGGCGGCGGGGTCTGGCCCGACGGCGCGATGTCCGGCAACGTCGCCAGTTCTCCCAGCCTCACGGGGTCGGGCGGCAGCGATGGACCGTTGTTCTTGTGGCGGGCCTTCACGTGGCTCCACTGCTGACGCTGCTCCGGCGGCTTGACCAGCCAGTCGCCCATCGCGACCCGCTGTGAGCCTGACTTCGTTGCCTGGTCCTTGCCGGTGATCCCCAGCCAGTCCCAATCGGGTCGTTTGGACGATCCCGCGGCTGCTGCGGCCCCGTTCGCGGCGCTCTTGCCCGTGCTGCCGGTCACTCCCAGCCAGTCCCAGTCCGGCCGCTGGTTTCCCGCGGCCGGGCGAGCCTGCACCTGCGCGGCGCTCTTCCGGGTGAGTCGGCCATCGGCGCCCGTGGTTGCGACGGACCTGGCGCCCTTGTTGGCGCTGGCGACGGCCTGGTTCTCCGAGCGCATTGCCCTGTCGTTGGGCTGGCAGCCCGCGGCCAGGGCAAGCACGGAGAACGCCGCTATGCATAGTCTGGGCATACCGAATCCCTGTCCCGCTGTCTGGTAGGTACATCGGCCGGGGGAGGGGGCGACTTGGGTAGAGACAAGGGAACGGCGTCGAATGAGTCGACATTCAGGGATCGGTATTCGTCATCCTGGTCTTCTGCCCGCCACGATGCGCACTTGCCTGCCCAGGGCTTCGGCCAGCATGTCGGACTTTTCGCGGGCGAAGGCGATTTCCTCGCTGCGCGCGTCCACCCCGCCGCAGGAGATGGCCAGTCGCCCGGGCGTGGGGGTGCAGCGCACGGCCGTCACCAGCGAGCGGTGCGAGCGATCCAGCCCGTCGGCGACTCGGAGGATTCCTGCCAGCAGGCGGAGTCGGCGCAGGTCGCCGCCGGGCAGGCCTTCGAGGTCGGGGTGGTGCTCGCCGGGCGGGTTCTTGCGGTGGCAGCGCGCGATCAGGGCGACCAGCCGTCGCCGCCTTGGGCGCAGCGGCAGCGTGCGATCGGCCAGGATCATCCGCATGGCCGTCTTGTGGTGGTCCTTGGCGGCCAGGGGCACGCCGATGTCGTGCAGCAGGGCGGCGCAGTGCAGCAGGAGGCGGTCGTCGGGCCCCAGCTTGTGCAGCGGGGCCAGTTGGTCGAACAGATCCAGTGCCAGCCGGGCGTCCTGCCGCGAGTGCCCTTCGTCGTACCCGCAGGAGCGGGCGAAGGCGGCGGCGGTTTGGATGATGTCGTTGCTCATGTGCTACCAGAGGAGACAAGCTGGGATGAAAGGGATGGAAGGGATGGGAGGAAGTGTCGAGTGTCGGGAGATGAACGTGCCCTGTTTCCCTTCCCGACACTTGACGCTCTTACTCTTTCTTATCCCTTTCATCGCCTTCATCCCTGCTGATCTCTCTCGTCTGCAACCGAGAAACCAGCATGCCTGCCAGGCGATCCCAGAAGCCTTCGTGCCTCAGGCGTGCCCAGAGCGTGATCAGTTCGCCGAACCGCTGCTGCCGCTGGCAGCGCCGCAACTGCTGGAAGTGCCTGATCCCCGGGCGCAGACGCGAGAACGGCGCCGCACGGCCATAGAACGCCCGCGCTCGCTCGCGTTCCTCCTCTTCGAAGGAGTCGAGTTGTTCGTCCCACACGTCGCAGTCGTGGATGTCGCCCAGCAGCGTCTGGAGTTCCTTGACGGCCTCGACCGGCGCGGCCATGGCGCCGTCGTACAGCGGCTGGGAGATTTCCACGGTGTAGCGGAGGCGTTTGGCGGCGATGCGCATCTGGTGGTGGGAGTCCTTCGCCTTCTCGTCGGCCAGGCAATCCTGCCAGGCCAGCAGTTCCTCGACGCGGCGGAGGATTTCGCGTTCGGCGCGGAGGAACGCGGCGGGCGCCTGGATCACGACGCCGCGGCTGCGGAGGGTCTGGCAGGCGTGTTCGGTCGCGGCGGCGATCTCGCTCAGGACGCGGGCGCGTTCGAGGCGGTCGATGGCGAGGATGACGTCCTGCTGGAAGGCCTTTCGGCGCTGGCGGAGCCGCAGAAGCAGGCGCTGCACGCCGGGGTGGAGGCTCTTATCCCTAGGGGCCGCCAGGGCTTTCTGGGCCGCGGCCACGGACTCGATCTGCACGTCGGTGTCGCGCGCGGGGCCGAGGCTGCGCCGCAGGCGGCGCATCGACTTGCGCCAGGGCCTGGCCTGTTCGGCCGGGAAGCAGTCGCCGAACATTTCGAGGGCGGCGCGGAAGCGCCGCGAGGCGACGCGGGCCTGGTGGACGGGTTCGTTCTGGCGGGCCCTGCGGGCCCCGCGCAGGTGCTCGGAGATGATCCGCACCTGCTCAGACAGGAAATCCGCCCCCAGCAGCAGCCAACTTTCGTCGCAGGTCATGGAAGTGTGTCCTTGAGCCATGTGCGCCAATTGTATCACCGCCGAGGCGCCGAGGCGCGGAGTGAAGAAATGGAAATGCCGCGATGTCCAACGCTCTTGTCTCCGCGTCCTTCCGCCGGGATCTGCGGCGGGGCCCCCTGGGGCGCGGTTGACCCGTCCTGGGCTGCGGGAGAAGCACGATTGCCCGCAACTGCCCCGCTTGCCGGCGGTTGAACTGTAGTGCGGAAGGAAGGTTCGCATGTCGGGTAGCCCATCGCTTCGCCTGGCGGCGGGTCTGCTGTCGCTGGCGGCGTTTTGCACGGCCGCGGCGGCTCAGGCCAAGCCGAAGATCAACATATGGGGCGCGCCCCCGCAGGAGAAGCCGCATTTCACCAAGGCGGCCGAGACGGCGGCGCCGTTGCCCCTGCCCGTCACGCCGCAGCGGCGGAGCGAGAAGAAGCGTCCGCCGGCTCCGCCCAAGCTCATCGCCAACCTCGCCAACTTCAGCGTGGAAGGCTGGCAGGGATCGCCCGGCGCCGTTGACACGCTGCTTACCACCGCCCAGGAGAACGTCAAGCTCTGGTACGGCTGGGAGCATCTGGACATCCGGGACATGGTCCGCAAGCACACGGCGGGCGTGCGGACCAAGACGCCCATCCTGTACCTGTGCGCCTATTACCCGCTGAAGTTCACGCCCGACCAGCGGGACGCGCTCAGGGACTACGTGATGGACGGCGGCACGATGCTGATCAACTGCTGCGGACAGAAGGACGCGTACGAGTCCGCCCAGGCCGAACTGAAGGCGATGTTCGCCCATCGCCCGCTGCGGATGCTGCCGCCGGATCACCCGCTGTACTGTTCCAACTACAAGATCGAGCGCGTCGCCCTGCCGTCGCTGGGGCCGGCGGCGCCCTTCACGGCTGCCGCGGAAGACCTTGCCGGCGTTCCGGGGGGTCAGGTCTCGGGGCTTCAGCGTCCGCGCGTCCACGCGATCAGCATCGGCACGCGAGCGGCCGTGCTGGTGAGCATGGAGGACCTCGCCTGCGGCTGGAACAAGTGGGACAACGTCAAGGTGCTCCGCTACGCCCCGGGCGATTCGAACAAGCTGGGCATCAACATCATGACGTACGTGACGGCCGAGCTGCGCCTGGCGGAATACCTGTCTCGGACGCGGGAGATTCAGGGTCCCAGCGTGCGGCCGCGGCAGCAGTTCGTGCTGGCGCAGATCATTCACGAGGGGAACTGGGACGCCAACCCGTCGGGGATTCCGTATTTCCTGAAGGAACTGGGTTCGAACACGTCGATCGCGGTGAAGTTCACGAGGGTGCGGTTGGAGATGAAGAACCCCAACCTGTTCACGTACCCATTGTTGTATATGACAGGCACGTGGGACCCGGCCCTGCGCGACGACGAGGTCGCCCTGCTGCGGAGGCACCTCAAGGAGGGCGGCACGCTGATCGCCGACGCCGCCAGCGGCCTGGCCGAGTTCGACGGCGGCTTCCGCGAGTTGGTGCGGAAGCTGTTCCCCGACGCCAGGCTGGAGAAGCTGCCCAAGGAACACGCGGTGTTCAGCAGCTTCCACAACATCGACAAGCTCAACGCCAACCACCTTTCCGAGCCGATCGAGCCGGTGATCCTGGCGGTGATGCACGACAATCGTCCGGCGATTCTGTACTCGCCCATCGGGATGGGCGACGGGTGGGCGCAGAGGCACAGCGCGTTCGCGCGGTGCTACGCCCAGGAGGACGCGGTGAAACTGGGGACCAACCTCGTGGTGTTTGCGATGCAGTAGCAGGCTGCCAGCCGCCAGCTTCCAGCAAGAAGGAGCCGAAGAGTTCTTTGCTGAAAGCTGGTCGCTGGAAGCTGGAAGCTGGGAGTTGAACATGGCGACCGGGAATGTTGAGCAGGCGGCGGCGGAGCAACTGGAGCTGGTGGGCAAGCTGGCGGCCACGCACAAGAACATGCGGGCCGAGATCGGCAAGCGGATCATCGGCCAGGGGCAGGTGCTGGACGACCTGCTGACGGCGATCTTCGCGCAGGGGCACGCGCTGCTGATCGGCGTGCCGGGTCTGGCCAAGACGCTGATGGTTTCGACCGTGGCCGAGATTCTCGAACTGGTCTTCCATCGCATCCAGTTCACGCCCGACCTCATGCCGGCCGACATCACCGGCACCGAGGTGCTGGAGGAGGACCGCACGACGGGGCGGCGCGTGTTCCGGTTCGTGCGGGGGCCGGTCTTCGCGAACATCGTGCTGGCCGACGAGATCAACCGCACGCCGCCCAAGACGCAGGCGGCGCTGCTGGAGGCCATGCAGGAACGCAAGATCTCCGTCGGCGGGCAGGACTACCCGCTGGGCGAGCCGTTCTTCGTGCTGGCCACGCAGAACCCCATCGAGCAGGAAGGCACGTATCCGCTGCCGGAGGCGCAGCTCGACCGCTTCATGTTCGCGCTGAAGGTCGAGTACCCCACGGAAGAGGAGGAGTTGGCCATTGCCCAGACGACGACGGGCGAGGCGATGGCGAAGGTGGGCAAGCTTCTGGACGCGGCGGCGGTGGTGGCGCTGCAGCGGATCGTGCGGCGGGTGAAGGTGTCCGACCACGTGGCCCGATACGCGGTGAAGCTGGCGCGGGCGACGCGCCCCAACGAGGACGGGGCCGACGAGTTCATCAGGAAATACGTGCAGTGGGGGGCGGGGCCCCGCGCGGTGCAATACCTCGTGCTGGGCGCCAAGGCGCGCGCCGTGCTCGACGGGACGGTGAACGTGTCCTGCGAGCACGTGCGTAACGTGACCCCCATCGTGATGCGCCACCGCGTGCTGATGAACTTCGCGGCCGAGGCGGAAGGGATCGACGCCGACGCGGTGGTCAAGCACCTGCTGGCGACGGTGCGCGAGGATGAGGCGAAGTGAGAAGAACACGGACACACGGACGAACACGGACTGACACGGACGAATATGGACAAAGGCCGCGACCCGATGTCCGTGTCAGTCTGTGTCAGTCCGTGTTTGTCCGGGTGTCCGTGTTGGGCTAACCCCCAATGCTGCAAACCAACGCCATAGCCGAGCTTCTTTCCCCCCAACTGCTGGAGCGGACGCGGGGGCTGATGCTCGTGGCGCGGCGGGTGGTGGAAGGGGCGCTGCACGGGTTGCATCGAAGCCCGCTGCACGGGCTGAGCATCGAGTTCGCCGAGCACCGCGAGTACAGCCCCGGCGACGAACTGAAGCACCTGGACTGGAAGGTCATCGCCCGCAGCGAGCGATACGTCGTCAAGCAGTACGAGCAGGAAACCAGCCTGCGGGCTCTGATCGTCCTGGACCGCTCGCGGTCGATGGCCTTCGGCGAGAACACGCTGACGGGCGAGCCCACCGGGCGAACCAGCAAGTTCGGCTACGGGCGCATCCTGGCCGCGGCGCTGGCCCACCTGCTGATCGAGCAGGGCGACAGCGTCGGGCTGATCCTGGCCACCGACCGCATCACGCACCAGGTGCCGCCGCGATCGGCGCCCGGGCACATCCTCAGCATCTGCCGCACGCTCATGGACGCCGAGCCGGCCGGGAGGACCGACCTGGCCTCGGCGCTCAACCAGCTCGCGGTGAGCCTGAAGCGCCGCAGCCTCGTGCTGCTCATCAGCGACCTGTTCGACGAACCCGATGGGTTGATCGCCACGCTGGGCCAGCTTCACCACCGCGGCCACGAGGTGGTGCTGATGCACGTGATGGACCCGGTGGAGCGGCTGTTCGACGTCGGGCGCACCAGCGGCGGCGTGACGGTGCTGCGCGACATGGAGACCGGCGGCGAGTTTGACGCCGAGCCGCACCTGATCCAGGAACTCGTCCGCCGCGAGGTGGAGAAGTTCTGCGCCTCGCTGGAGGACGGCGCGAAGCGCTACGGCCTGCACCTGGTCCGCTGCCGCACCGACGAGCCGGTGGAGCAGGTGCTGGTGAGTTACCTGCACCGAAGAGGAAAGATGCGGAAGTAGCCGCCGGCTTCCAGCGGCCAGCTTCCAGCAAGAGAAAGAGAAGGTGACCCGGTTCGTAGTACCGCCCTTGGGGCCAGGGCCGTAAGGCGGAATCCCGGCACGCCTTCGACGAGACGGGAGCCGCCTTACGGCCCTGGCCCCAAGGGCGGAACTACAAACGAAATCGGCCTCCCTCCTGCTGGAAGCTGGAAGCTGGTAGCTGGAAGCTGGAAGCTGGAAGCTTCTATGACATTGTTGTCCCCCATCCTGCTCTTGTTCGCCGCGTTCGCCGCGGTGCCGCTGGTGCTGCACCTGTACCACCGGCGCAAGCGGATCATGGTGGAGTTCTCCACCAACCGCTTCTTCACCGACACGGTGATCCAGTCGCAGCGGAGGATGCAGCTTCAGCGGCTGATGCTCATGCTGCTTCGCATGGCGGCGTGCGTGCTGCTGGCGTTGGCGGTCTCGCGCCCGATCCTGGAGGTGCTGGGCATGGGCGGGGCCCAGGGGCGGCGCGACGTCGTCATCCTGCTGGATGATTCGCTTTCGATGAAGGCGGCCGACGCGGCCGTGGCGAGCGGGGCGGACCGCTACACGCGGCTGGAGCGAGCCAAGGCGGTCGCGGCTGGGACGCTGCGGCAGCTTGCCCGCGGCGACCGGGCGGCGGTGCTGACGTTCAGCGGCAAGGCGTTGGGCAGCGCGGGCCTGGCGGGCGTGGAACTCACAAGCGACCCGGCCCGGCTGATCGGAGAACTGGCCTCGCTGACGGCGACCGACGCCGGCCCGGGCCCGTTCTGGGCCGTGGAGCAGGCCGCGCGGATCTTCGACTCGCCCCAGCAGCGGGCCCGCATGTTGATGGTCGCCACCGACCTGCAGGCCAACCAGTGGCCGCAGAGCGATTGGCCCCAGCCGCGCGAGCCCATCCAGACCGTGCTGCTGCACGTGGAGGACCCGACGACGAACAACGCGATGGTCGAGTCGGCCGTGCTGAGCCAGGGCCTGGCCGTCATCGGCCAGCCCAACACGCTGGAGATTCGGCTGAGGAACTATCGGCCGGGGGCGATCGTGGGGCAGCTCGTCGTGGAGTTGGACGGCAAGGCGCAGGCGCACCGGCCGCTGGAGTTGCCCGGGCAAAGCGCGCACGTGGAGCACGTGCCGCTGGCGCTGGAGCGCGAGGCCAGCGGGCCGAGCACGGCGAGGGCGGTTGCGGCGCAGCCAGCGACGTCCTCGGCGCCGCGCCAACTGAAGATCGCGTTTGTCGCCCCGGACGCCCTGCCCGAGGACAACACGCTCTACGCGACGCTGGAGACCACGCGGCGGCTGCCGATTCTGCTGGTGGACGGCATGCCGAGCGACAACCCGCGTCGCACGCCCGCCTTCTATCTGAAGGCGGCGCTTGAGGCCGTGGTGGCCGACGGCGAAGGTCTGCTGGTGAACTCGGTGGGCGTTGGTGAACTGCCCAACGAGAGCATGGACGGCTACCGCGTGATGATCCTGGCGGGCGTGGAGTCGCTGAGCGTCGAGCAGGTGGCGCGGCTGGAGAGATTCGTCCTCGCCGGCGGGGGCCTGGAGATCTTCCTTGCCGGCGGGGCAGCCGGCGAGTTCCACAACGGGGTGCTTGGCTCGCCGCGGCGGCCGCTGGGCGGGCTCCTGCCCGGCAAGCTCAAGCGGTTGGTGGCGTCGAAGGACCAGGCCGAGCCGATGCACATCCTCGAGGCACAGTGGGACCACGCGATTTTCCAGCGGTTCACCGGCCCGCTGCGCAGCGCCCTGGCTGGCATCGACATCCGCCAGGCGTGGCTCGTGGAGCCGCGCGAGGCCAGCGTGCTGGCGCGCATCGACGACCGCATGCCGCTGATGCTGGAGCGGTCTTACGGCCGCGGGCGGGTCCTGCTGGTGACGACCTCGCCGCAGCCGGACTGGAGCAGCCTGCCGCTGCGGCGGAGCTTTGTCACGCTGATGAGCCGCACGATCAGTTACCTGGCGGGGGCGGGTTCGGCCGCGAGGACGAACGAGGTCGGGCAGGAGTTGGTGATGCTGCGCGGCAAGGCCGCGCGGCCGGCGGCGGTGAAGCGGCCGGGCAGCCAGCCGCCGAGGACGGCGCACCTGCGGGCGGCGGGGGCGACGGGCGAGGCGTACTTGCCGGCGGCGGATGTGGCGGCCGCCGGGTTCTACACGGTCGATGCGGCCTCGCCCGGCGAGGCGGCGGTCGTCGCGGCTGTGAACTGCCCGCGAAGCGAATCGGCCCCGGAGACGGTGGACGCCAACGACGTCGCCCGCTTCAGCGGGCGATGGAGGATCACGCCTGTGAGTCTGGCCAGGGGCGAGGGCGGCAAGGCGTTGGGCGGCGAGGGCGCGATCGCGAAGGTGCTTTCGGCGGGCAAGGTGAGCCGCGGCATCTGGGACATGCTGCTGTGGGTGGTGCTGGCAGCGCTGGTGATCGAGCCGGTGGTTGCCAACCGGCTGGGGAGGAAGAATGAGTCGGCCGCGTTGAGCGGAACGAAGGCGAAGGCGGCGTGAAGAACGCCAGAAAGCAAGCCGTCAGGCGATTGGAGCTGGCTGTGTGGATCGAATGAGCTTGGGTGCATCACAACTTGCGGCGTTGCGGATTGACTGGTCCAATTTCGGGCCCGTCGCCGTCGTGCTGGTGGGGATCGGCGTGGCGCTGGTGGTGCTGGCGTATACGCGCGGGTTGCGCGGGCGAGGGCGGGCTGCGCGGAACAGGTTCCTGCTGCTGGGCCTGCGGCTGGGGGCGATCGCCTGCCTGCTGGCGGCGCTGCTGCACCCGATGTGGGTGTGGCGGAAGGCGGACCTGGACAAGCCTGCCGTTGCGGTGGTGCTGGACAACAGCCTGTCGATGTCGCTGCCGGCCGAGGGAGAGGCCGGCCCCAGCCGCTACGAGCGGGCGCTGGATGTGCTGCGCAGTCGCATCGTGCCCAAGCTGGGCCAGTCGGCCGAGCTGCGGTGCTACGACGCCTCGGGGAGCGTGCTGGACCTGGCGGCTCTGCCGGCGGCGCCCAAGGGCGAGCGGAGCCCGCTGACGGAGTCGCTGGCTCGCGTGCAGAGAGCGCTGCGAGCCAGGAAGCTCGCGGGAATCATCCTGCTGAGCGACGGGGCCGAATCGGATGACTCACGGTCGGGCGCCGGCGGGCTGAAGGACGTTCACGCAGCCGTGTATCCGGTGGAGTTGGCCCGTCAGGCCGCGGCGGGCGTCGGGCCGAGCGACTTGTCGATCCAGGCGGTCATCGCCAACCAGCGGGCACTGGCGGGCAACGCGGTGAAGGTGACGGTGCTGATGGGGGCCACGGGGCGCATCGACGCGCGGAACGTCGAGGTCACGATCTCGGATGAGCGGTCCGTGGTAGCGCGGAAGATCATCCGCTGGCACGCCGGGGAGATGAACCGCGGCGTGGACCTGGACTTTCAGGCGAGCCGTCCCGGCAAGCTGACGTACACGGTGGACGTACGGGCGCAGGATGCCAGCGCGGGACCCGGGCACGGGCCTGCGCCGGGCGCTTCAACCACGGCGCCAGGCGCCGAGGTCGCGGCTGCCCCCTTCCATATCGAGCGCAACCTGGGCAACAACCGCGCGTGGTTCCCGCTGGCGGTGCGCGTCCAGCCTTTCACCGTGTTGTACATCGACGGCGTGCTTCGCTGGGAGGGCAAGTTCATGCGGGAAGCCCTCGCCGGCGACCCCGACCTGAACGTGCTGTCGTCGGTTCGCACGGCGGCCCGCTCGGCTGGGGGCAAAAGCCGCGGCATTCTCACCAAGGAGCAGCTGGCCAACGTGAAGGTGGTGATCCTGGGCGACATCGAGCCGGGATACTTCGCCGAGGCGGAGTTGTCCGCCCTGAAGAGCTGGGTGAGCGACGGCGGCGGGCTGCTGCTGACCGGCGGCTACCTGGGCTTCGGGCCCGATGGGTTCGGCACGAGCGTCCTGCGCGACGTGCTGCCGGTGGACTTCGTCGAGGACGAGAAGGCCCAGATCGACACGCCGTTCAACCTGCGACTGACCGAGGAGGGCGAAGGCCATCCGATCTTCCACATCACGGGCGACCGCGTGCGCGACCGGGCGGTGTGGCACTCGCTGCCGCAACTGGCCGGGTGCAGCCGCATCAAGGGGATCAAGCCCGGCGCGCAGGTGCTGGCGGTGAACCCGGGCGTGTCCGGCGGCGACAACCGGCAGGGCCTGCCGGTGATGGTGAGCCAGCAGGTGGGGCGCGGGCGCTCGATGGTGTGGGCGGTGGACACGACGTGGAAGTGGCGGACGATCGTCGGCGGGTTCACCGGCGAGACGCTGTTTTACCGCAAGTTCTGGGGCCAACTCGTGCGGTTCCTGGCCGCGGGCGAGGATGAGGCCTCGGCCGAGAGGCTGTTTGTTTCCACCGACCGCTACCGGTACAAGGAAGGCCAGGACGTCAAGTTGCTGGTGGAGGTGCGCGGCGGCGAGGAATCGCGGCCGGGCAGCAGCACGCGGCCGTCGCTGCCGGCGAAGGTGGATTGGCGCGTGTCGGCGCTGTGCGTGGACGAAGAGGGCCGGCGGACGCGTGTGGGGCTGGCCTCGGCCGGGCAGGATCGCCACGAGGCGAAGGTGCCGGCGGCCCGGCCGGGACGGATGGACTTCCTCGTGACGGCCGAGCCGATTGTGCCGGCCGTGGTGAAGCGCGACCAGGACGAGTATGCGGTGCGGACGCAGGCGGTGACGGTGCAGGTGGAGCGGCCGGACCTGGAGTTGCTGGCGGGGCAGTGGGACTCGCAGTGGCTGACGCGGGCGGCACAGGCGACGGGCGGGCGCGTGCTGAAGGTGGACGAGATTGACACGTGGCGGCTGGAGACGGAGCCGACGGCCGTGACGCGCGTGGAGCAGGCGGGGTTGTGGCACCACCCGGTGCTGGTCGCGGCGTTCTTCGTTCTGCTGTGCGCGGAGTGGGTCTTGAGGCGGATGAGAAGGTTGGCGTGAGAGACAATGCCACACCGAGGCGCACCATGACACAGTCACAATCGATTGACCGCGTGCTGGCGATGATCAGCGCGATCCGGCGGCGGTGGGTGGCGCGGCAGATGGGCGTGCTGCTGGCCGCGACGGCGGCGGGGGCGCTGGGTTGGCTGCTGCTGATGCTCCTGGCCGACAACTTCGTGATCCTTACGCCGGCGCAGTTCCTGGGCGGCTGGGCGGTGCTGCTGATCGGGGCGGGCGCGTGGATGGCGGGGATGCTCGCCACGGTGACGGTGCGGCGCCCCAGCGCGGTGCGGCTGGCGCTGCTCTACGAGCAGCGGGCGGGAAGGCAGCGCGCGGGGCAAGCCCCGCCGCTAAGCCAGCAGAACCGGCTCGTCAACGCGTTGCAGTTCATCGAGGCCGGCACAGCCGGCAGCGATCCGATGGCTGGAGCCGCCGTCATCGAGAACTCGCGGCGTATCGATCCCCGCACGGCGGGGCTGGCGATCGACCGCCGGCCGGTGACGCGCGGGCTGCTGGCGCTGGTGGCGTGCGGGGCGCTGCTGGGCGGGTACGTGGCGTTGCGCCCGGCGATGGCGAGCAACGCCCTGGCGCGCCTGGCGCGCCCGCTGGCGCCGCCGGCCCACCTGTTGGCGACGGAGATTGTCGTTCGGCCGGGCAACGCGAGTGTGCTGGAAGGCACGCCGGTGGTCATCGACGTGGAGTTGGCCCGGTTCCTGCCGAACCGGGACGAAGTCGCCCTGGAGTATCGCCTGGGCGAGATGGGCTGGACGAGCGTGCCGCTGAAGCCGACGGGGGAGCGAGGCGCGAAGTACCGCTACGACGGCCTGACGAGCGTGACGGCGCCGATCAGCTACCGGGTGCGAGCCGGGCGAAGCACGAGCGAGAGATACTCCATCGACGTGCGGTACCGCCCGCGCGTGGACGGCATCGCGTGCTCGGTGACGCGCCCGGCGTATGCGGGCGGCGTCGTCGTGCGGCTGGACAGCGGGGTCGGCGAGTTGTCGGGGCTGGAGGGCTCGACGGCCGCCATCGAGGTAGCGTGCAACAACGAACTGGCCGAGGCGAAGTTGGAGATGTCCGACGGCGCGGCCGTCGCGATGGCGATCGACGCGGGCAGCGCGAAGCTCGCCCGCGCGAGCTTTCCCCTCGCCGCCAACGGCAGCTACGCCGTGCGGCTGACCGACCGCCACGGCGTGACGAACTTGAGCCCGCCGCGGTACGGCATCACCGTCACGCCCGACCAGGCGCCCACCGCGATCGTGACCGTGCCGGGGCGCGATCTGATTCTCGCGGCCGACAGCGAAGTGGAGGTCGTCATCGAGGCGACGGACGACATCGGCCTGGGGGCCGTGGTGCTCCAGGCGCGGCGCCCGAAGGAGAAGTGGGAGGACGCCAACCGGTGGGAGTTCACCGCGCCGGACCTGCATGCCAGAACGCTGACGGCGCCGCTCTCGTTGCCGAAGTTGGGTATCGCCGCCAACCAGACGCTGCTCTACCGCGTGCTGGCGTTTGACAAGCGGACGCCGCAGCCCAACCAGACCGTCGGGCGAACGTGGTCGATCACCGCGGCCGAGGGGTCGCGCAACGGCACGCTGCTGGGAGGCCAGCAGAAGCGCCTGCTCGACCTGCTCAACGCGGTGCTGGAGATGCAGAAGAACAACCGGAAGGGATTCGCGGCCGACGACAAGCTCCAGGCGATCCGCGTGCGGCAGAACAAGGTGCGCGAGTTGACGTACGAGGCGATCGCGGAGCAGGAGAAGTCGGTCCGGCCGACGGGGAGCATCCTTCGCGACCTGAACGCCCTTGCGGCGGGGGCGATGCTGCAATGCATCCAGTCGCTGGTGCGATACGAGGGCCCGCAGCAGAAGCCGCTCAAGGAATCCCTCGTCAAGCAGATGGACTACATCATCGCCCAGCTCGAGGACATCATCCGCCGCACGGCTGACAGCGTCGCCTTGGCCGACAAGGCCGCGGCCTCGATGGAGAAGCTCACGCCGCAGCAGCGGGCGGAGCTGCTCAAGAAGATCAAGGACGAACTGAAGAGGCTGCGGGACTTCACGGCCGAGCAGGACAAGCTGATCGAGGGCGTGGAGGAGTTCGTCCGCAAGGGCAGGGATCTGACCGACGAGGACAAGAAGAAGATCGAGAGGCTCAAGGGGGTCGAGGACGAGTGGGCGAAGATCTTCAAGGGCAAGGTGAGCGACATCGCCGAGCTGGCCAAGCAGGACTTCAGCGACGCCAACGTGGCGAGCGACTACAAGGAGTTGGCCGAGCAGATCGAGGAAGCCAGCCAGACGATCGCCCCGCGGAACATCCAGGAGGTGAGGACGGGCGCGCAGTCGTCGGTAGTCGCCGAGATGAAGGACGCCAAGGACAAGGCCAATAAGGTCAAGGAGGAGATGGAGCAGTGGTTGCCGGCCGGGGCCGACAGCACCAAGTGGGTGATGGAGAACCCCAAGCAGCAGATCGAGGTGCCGAACGCTCCGCTGCCCAAGGAGCTGTTCGACCTGGTGGGCGAACTGGTGGAGGACCAGGACCGGATGGCCGACAAGGCCGAGGACGAGACGAGCGGCAACGTGGACCTGGCGCCGCCCAACGCGCCGGACCCGACGTGGGGCGTGGACGGCGGGCCGATCAGCACGTTCAACGCCAAGGGCAAGACGGGCAACCGCCTGCCGGACAACAATCAGGCCGGCGGGCGCAGCGGCGACGGGCGCAGCGGCAAGAGCCAGGGCCAGTTCGTGGAGAACGTGGCCAAGGGTCTGGAAGGGCGTAAGCCGGAGACGGGCATCACCAACGACACGTACGAGAAGGGGGTCGTGAAGGAGTTGCAGAAGCTGGCGACCGGCGGGGCCACCGGCGGCGGCAAGGCCCGCGGCGGCGGGCAGGAGGGACTGGAAGGCGAGGCGCCCCCGCCGACGTACGGCGGCATGGCGGAGATGAAAGACTGGCAGCAGCGATACCGCCAGAAGGCGGCGCGGCTGGCGTCGGCGCTGAAGATGGCTGGCATCCACGTGCCGGAGGTCGACCGGCTGCTGAAGCTGATGGGCGTCGAGGACAACAAGAAAGCCGACGGGCGCTATGCCGACGACATGAAGCGCCACGAGATGACGCTGGGCTCGCTGAAGGCGGCGCCGGGGCTGGAGGCCCGGCCCTCGTCGATGCGGGCCGACCAGGCGCAGGGCGCCCCGGCCGGGAGCCGCGACCGCGTCCTGGACGCCGGCGACGAAGCCGTGCCCAAGGAATACGACGATGCTGTGAGGCGATACTTTGAGAAACTCAGCGAGAACAAGTGAGAGTCGCCGACTGTGGAACGTCCCGTTGGGGCCGATTGCGGACTGCCGAGTGGGGCCTCCCGCTGCCGCTTGCGGTCTGGCGGCGTTGCTGGCCGCGTTCTCGCTGTCGTTCGCCCAGGACGCCAACGCGCCTCCGCCGGTTGCCGTTGAGCCCGGCGAGCCCAACGAACCCGCCCCCGCGCCCATTCCCGTCACCGCCAAGCCCCAGCCCTGGTGGCACGACGCCTGGGCGTACCGCGCGGAACTGCACTTCTCCAACTGGGAAGGCGACCTTGGCGTCGGGCACGTGCGCCTTTACGGCCGTGCGGCCGGGGACGCCCGCGACCTGCGGGTCGTGGACGCCAACGGCGCGCCGGTGAACTTCATCGTGGTTCGGCATCGCCCGGACTACGTGACATCCCTGCTGGTTCACGTCCCAATCGCCGGGCCGCAGGTGTGCTGGCTGTACTACGGCAACAAGGATGCGCCGAAGATCGACACGCGGCGTTGGAACCTCCGCGGCGGGGACTGGAAGGCCCGCGGCGGGGTGCTCACTCGCGTTTGGCGGAAGGCCAGACCTGGGCATCCCAAGACGCTGGACGAACTGAAGCAGATGATCGCGGCGGCCGGGGAGCCCGAGGGCGTGACCGTGCTGAGCAACACGTTCCTGGGGCCCAACCCGTTCGGCGAGTCGGACCACTTCCTCACGCACATGGAGGGGTGGCTGAAGCTCGACAAGGCGGGCAAGTACACGCTGCGGCTGTTTGCCGACGACGGCGCGTGGCTGGTGGTGGACGGCAAGGAAGTGATCGCCTGGCCGGGGCCGCGGGCGGAATCGGAGTGGCGCAGCCATTTCAATCCGCCGAACAAGGAGATCGTGCTGGACCTCCAGCCGGGCGAACACCACGTGGAGATCTACCACGAGGAAGGCGAAGGCATGCAAATGTGCTCGCTGGGGTGGAGCCCGCCCTGGCCGTGGTCGACGCGGGCGGGCAAGGCGCTCGCGTTTCAGGGCAAGGAGTACTTCGGCGTCCGCGAGATCGACGAGTGGTTCTGGGGGTGCCGGCGCGTGGTGCGCCCTGGCGTGCATGAGAAGCGCGGCCAGGCGCTGCTGTGCAACCCGGGCCTGGAGATGACCTTCACCTACTGGGTGCCCGACACGGAGCAGCAGCTCACGATGGCGACCATGCGGGTGGCGTCGCGCAGCACGGCGGGGAAGATCACACAGGTGCGGGCCGAGATGGACGACGGCACGGTGCACGTGTGGAAGGGCGACGAGCGGTGGATGCGGCACGTGTTCTTCTCCAACGGCGCCGGGCGGCGCAGCGCGACGTTCACCGTCACCGACGAGAAGGGCAACACGGACACCCAGACGGTCTCCACGCCGACGTGGCAGATCAACGTGGCCCACACGGCCCAGGTGCGGCTGCCCAAGAACGTGCCCCAGGCCGAGGCGTACCTGGACTACATGAAGGACTCGCCGCCGTACGACGTGGGCAAGCTGCTGATCGATGATTTGGTCGGCTACGCGCTGTTCTGGTACACGTTCGACCAGGACGCCAAGGCGGCCTCGGCGCTGGGCAGGCTGGTGAAGGAAAGGCCCGACCACCCGGCCCTGGGCGATCTGGCGACCCGTTGCCTGGGCTCGACGGTCCGTGGCGGGTGGAACCCCGAGTTGGCGATGAAGCTGTTGGGGATCATCGGTGGGGGCAACGGCCTGGCCGCGAGGATCCGGCGCGACAAGGACAAGCTGGCCTCGCTGCGGGCCGGCGAGCGCGGCATCCAGGATGGGCGGATGGCGGCCTACGACCTGGCGGGATCGATCGCGGAAAGCGAGGAGATGCTGCGCGAACTGCCGTTGCACAAGGCGCACGTGCTGTCGTGGGGCAAGGAGGACTACAAGGCAGCCGTCGAGATTCTCAACGAGCTGATCGAGAAGTACGGCAAGTCGGATGTCGCGGCCGAGAGGGCCGCGGCCCGCAAGGCGACGCTGGCGAAGGCGGACGTTTGCCTGCTGAAGACGGACTATCCGGAAGCGGAGAAGATCCTGCGAGAGTTGGAGAAGAACGATCCGCGCCGGATGGCGCAGGCGGAGAGGTTGACGAAGATCGGCGGGTATCCGTACACGATCGACGACTTCCTGGGTCGCGACGAGCCGAAGCTGGCGATTCAAGCGGTGGACCAGTGGGAGGACATCGCGCCGCTGGCGAAGCTGAAGGGGCAGACGTTCTTCTATCGCGGCAAGGCGATGTACGTGGACCAGCCGAGCATGGGGGCCGTGAAGTGCCTGGACCTGGCCGAGCGCGTGAACAGCGGCGCGGTACACGCGCCCGAAGCGCTGTGGCTGAAGGCCAACTGCCTGATGGACATCGGCGAGTACGAACGGGCGATCGTCGAGTTTGCCCGCCTCCGCGACGAGATGGCCTCCACGGAACACCTCAGGAAGCTGCCGGAGAAGATCGAGCAGTGCAGGAAGAAGCTGGCGGAGAAAGCAGCGGCGAGCCGGCCGGCGAAGTAGGCATTCGGCGCGCACGGAACAAGAGAGACCACGAATGACACGAATGAAGACGCGAATTGCACGAACACGAAACACGGACGTCTTCCTTCGTGACACTCGTTTCTTCAGTCGTGTCATTCGTAGTCTCTTCGTCGCGCTGTGCATGGTTGCCTCGGCGGCTTTAGCCGCCGACGAGGGGAACGGCCCGCGGCCGAGCGGGCGGGGAAAGGTTCCCAAGCTGGAGGAACTGCTCGCGGCGAGCGTCGCGCCGGCGCCCACGCCGGCGGCGCCGGACAAGGCGATGAACCTGGTGTACAACGGCACGTTCGAGCAGGTGGACGCCAACAGCGGCGTGCCGGTCGGCTGGCGCGGCGTGCCGGTTTTTCCCGGCGGCAAGAACGTGCTGGTGGTGGACGGCGGGCCGAAGCGAGGCAAGGTGCTGCTGCTCCACGGCGACGCCGGCCGCATGGGCGCCCCGGGCGTGATGTGCATGCAGACGGCCGAGATTCCCGTCAAGGCCAACACGCGCTACCGTTGCACGGGGTGGACGAAGTCGGCCGGGCCGACCTTCATCATCTTCGTGAAGGGTTTCGGGCTGGTAAAGCACAACGTCGGCGACCGCACGAGTGTGTACGAGGAAGTGTACATGATGAAGAAGGAGATCAGCGGGCCGGTGACCGGTCGGGGCGTTCGCGACTGGGAGCCGTTCAACCTGGACTTCGAGGTGCGCCCGCTACGGGTGTTCTCTGACTTCAACACCAAGGTCGAGTTCGTCCGCGTGAAGATCTTCGCGTACTGGCCGCCGGGGACGTGCTGGGCCGACGACATCCGGTTCTTCGAGGTCGGGCCGGTGCCGGCCGACCAGCGCGTCTCGGAAGAGGCGATGACGCACGCGGGGATCAAGCCGCGGCTGTCGGCGCCTGACCCCAACGAGGGGAAGTTCGACGAGGAGCAGGCGTACGTCGACGCGGGCAACGCGTGGAAGACCGGCGAGTACGTGAAGTGCCACTTCCTGTCGAGCAGGCTTATCGCGGCCGCGCCGGGCACGGGGCTGTACCGCCTGCTGCTGGCGCGTTCGGCGACGATGCTGGGCAAGTGGGACGACGCGGAGGCGCAGGCCCAGTGGGTGCTGGAGGCGCAGGACAAGGGCGCGGCGGGGCGCGAGGTCGAGGGGTGGATGTTCGACTGGGCCGCCCTGGTGCACGCGGAGGTGGTGTTGCGGACGGGCGACCGCGCGCAGGGGTTGGCGCTGGTGGAGGCGCTCGTCGCGAAGACGGATTCGCCGCACGTGAAGGCAGCGGCGCGGAAGGTGCTGGCGCAGGCGCGGGAGGGAGACAAGCGCCCCGAAGCAGGCTCGGGCGGAGGGTCTTCGGCGAATTCGGCGCCGAGTGCGTCGATGCCCGCGACGCGACCTGTTCCGCAACCCGCGCCCGCGCCCGCGACGGGACCGGCGGAGAATTTCAACGACAAGGCATGGCATTCGCTGGGGCGAGGGGGCGTGTGGAAGATCGTCGCCGATGGCGAGATTCACCAGCTCGACGGGGACAAGCCGTGGAAGAACAACGGCTTCAACCGCAAGATCGAACAGTCCGGGCCGATGGCGTGGGAGTACGAGATCCTCGTCGCCGACGGCTCGTGCGGGGCGGGGATGTACGTGATGGCCGACGACGAACAGGCCAACGACCGCGGGACAAGCTACCTGCTGTGGTACAAGCACGCCAAGGCCGAGGCCGGCAAACCGGCCTCGGGGCAGATGGTGGTCGGCAAGTTCGTGAAGAACAAGCGCGTGAAGGAGTTCCGCGTGACGTTCGACGTGCCGGTCAAGTTCGACGAGTGGGCGAGGCTGCGGTACGAGTTCGATCCGGCCAGCGGCAGGTTCACGCTGTACTGCCAGGGGCAGAAGGTTGGCGATGCCGTCGACGCCGAGCCGATTAAGGCCGGCAGCCACGTCTCGCTGCACACCTGCCAGACGGCCTGCAAGTGGCGCAACCTGCGGGTGCTGAAGTGAGCTACCAGCTACCAGCTTCCAGCTACCAGCAAGAGGGAGGCCCCAAGGGCGGTACTACGAACGCGCCCGCCTTCTGTCTTGCTGTAGCTGGTAGCTGGTAGCTGGCAGCAGGCAGCAGGTAGCTGGCAGTTGATTTGCTCTTGCTTCCGCGGCGGGCATTGTGTTTTCTGTCCGTTGAGGAGCAGCCATGGCCACACCGAAAGCGTTAGTGTTGCGGGCCGCGGGCACCAATTGCGACCGCGAGACGGAGTTCGCTCTCCAGCAGGCCGGCTTCGAAGTCCAGCGCGTCCACGTCTTCCGTTTCATGGAAGAGCCGGCCCGCCTGCGCGACTACCAGTTCCTCGTCGTGCCCGGCGGGTTCAGCTACGGCGACGACGTGGCGGCCGGTAAGATCCTCGCCAACCAGATGCTGTACCGGTTGTCGGAGCCGTTGAACGAGTTCGTGGCGGCGGGCAAGCTGGTGCTGGGGGTGTGCAACGGCTTCCAGGTGCTGATCAAGAGCGGCCTGCTGCCGTGGGGTCGCGTGGACGCCGCGGAGGCCAACCGCGACGCGACGCTGGCGTGGAACGACAGGGGGCGGTTCGAGGACATGTGGATCCACCTGCGGGCCGACAGCGACAAATGCGTGTTTCTGCCCAAGGGCGAGGTGATCGACCTGCCGATCGCCCACGGTGAGGGCAAGTTCGTGCCGCGCGACGCCGCCATGCTTGACCGGCTACGCTCGGGCGACCAGGTCGCTCTCCGCTACGTGGACGCAGCCGGCAACACCGGCCAGCCCTACCCCATCAACCCCAACGGCAGCGTGGACGACGTGGCCGCCCTGTGCGACCCCACTGGCCGCGTGATGGGCCTCATGCCGCACCCCGAGCGGTTCGTGGACATCACGCACCATCCGCAGTGGACCCGCGGGCGGATCGAGCGAGCGGATGGCCGGTTGTTCTTCCAGCGGGCGATGGAGTACCTGGCGAAGTGAGTTTCTGTGTGCCGTTACCCCGCGCGGGATTCTATTCTACAGCGGAATCGAGGGCGAGGAATGGAGTACGAGTTCGGCTGGACTGAATGGAACCTGGAGCACGCAGCCGGACATGGCGTGGCCCCCGAGGACGCTGAGTTTGTTGTGGACAATGCCCGGAGCCTCCAGCCCAAGCGCGGCGGCGAAGCGAAGTGGTTTGTACAAGGGCAGGACCTCGGCGGCCGCTGTCTGCAAGTGATCTGCGTGGTCAGAGACGACGAGGTACTTGCGATTCGCAGTCGCCTTCTGGGCGAGGCCGACATTGCCGCCGCTACTTCTTCAGCTGCTGCCAGTCGGCCACGTCGCAGCGGGCGGCCCAATCGTCGTACTGCCCGGAAAGTCGCTTGACGCCGGCGGGGTCTTCCTCGGCCAGGTCGGACAGTTCGGTGCGGTCGGCGGCGAGGTCGTGGAGTTCCCAGCGGCCTGGGTATCGCGACACGAGTTTCATATCGCCGTCGCGGACGGCGCGGTTGCCTTCGTGTTCCCAGAAGATCGGGCGTCGGCGCCGCCACGTCTGCCCCTGCACCGCCGGGAGGAAGCTTTCGCCCTCGAGTGGAACGGGGCCGGTCGCCTTCGCACCAGCGAGATCGACGATCGTGGGCGCCAGATCGACCACGTGAACGGGGGAGTGACACAGCGTGCCGGAAGCCCATGGCCCGCCGGCCGTGGGCTTGGAGGACGCGGGCGCGACAATCAGCGGCGTGGAGATGCCGCCCTCGTGCACCCAGCTCTTGTACAGGCGGAACGGCGTGTTCGACGCGTTGGCCCACGGCAGGTCGTAGCTCATGAACGTGTCGGCCGGGCCGGGCCGCAGGCCGGGGATGTTGCCGATCCGCATGGGCCGGCCGTCGCGGGTGGGGTAGTCGTATCGCATTGGTTCGGGGCGGGCGGAGTCCTCGGCGAGGAACTCGGCGCACCCGCCGTTGTCGGACAGGAACATCACCAGCGTGTTGTCGGCTGCGCCGGTGCGTTCCAGCGCGGCCAGCACGCGGCCGATGCCTTGGTCCATGCGGTCGACCTGTGCCGCGTAGACGGCCATGCGCAGATCCTCCCAGTCGCGCCGCGCGGCGGGCAAGTCGGCCCAGGCGGGCGCCTTGGCGTCGCGCGGCGACGTCGGCCAGCGCGGGTCGAGGATTCCCTCGGCCGTGAGCTTTTCGCGCCGCCGGCCGCGAAGTTCGTCCCATCCGCAGCGGTAGGCGCGCTCGTAGCGGGCGATGTCTTCCTCGAGCGCGTGCAGCGGCCAGTGCGGGGCCGTGTAGGCGAGGTAGAGGAAGAACGGGTCGCGTTGGGGCGCGGCGTTCGCCTCCACGATCATGCTCACCGCGTGGTCGGTGATCGCATCGGTGAGATAGAAGGCCTCGCCCTCGGGCGTGACGATCGACTCGTTGCACGCCAGATAGGGCGTGTTGAAGTAGCTGCCGGCCCCGCCGAGCATACCCCAGAACCGCTCGAAGCCGCGCCGCGTGGGCAGCGGGTGGCGCTGGTCGCCGAGGCAGCGCCACGAGCGGCTGTCCCGGCCGACGTAACTGCCGCCCACGTGCCACTTGCCGCTCATCAGGGAGCGATACCCGGCTGGGCGGAGCATTTCGGCGATGGTGGGGCGGTCGGCGCGGAGGAAGCCCTGGTAGGCGGGTCCGACGCCGCGGTCGTTGACCATGTGGCCCACGCCGGCCTGGTGGGGATACAGGCCGGTGAGCAGGCTGGCCCGCGTGGGGCAGCAGCGGGCGCAGTTGTACGCCTGGGTGAACCGCAGGCCGCGGCGCGCCAGGCCGTCGAGGTTCGGCGTGCGAATCTCGCCGCCGTAGCAGCCGATGTCCGAGAAGCCCATGTCGTCGGCGAGGACCAGAACGATGTTGGGGCCTGGGGCCGCCGGCCGCCCGTCGCTCCTCGTCATTCCACGCATCCTGCGCATCCTGCCATTGCCTTCTCATAGATTCGATATTTCTTGTACAACTCCGGCTCCAGGCTGCCGGTGATCGAGCGGTTGGACATCCTGTTGTCTTCCAGCACCCAGGACGCCTCGCCTCGCCGGATGCCGCGGGCCAGACCGTTGATCACCGTTTCGGTGAACAGCAGCGCCGTGATGCCCAGGCTGCGGTACCGTTCCAGGGCCGCGATGCCGAAGATGCGCATTTCGTCAACGCGCCTCATCGCGAGCAGGAACCGCAGCCAGCCCAGCGGCAGCAGGCGGCCGCCCGCGACGGCCAGCCCGCGGTTGACGTTCACGATCGACATCGCCGCCCCGGCCGGGGCGCCGTCCACCTCGGCCAGCAGGATCAGTTTCGGATCGACCACGCGCCGCAGGTTGCGGGCCGACTCGATGGCTTCCTCGGGCGTCAGGGGCACGTAGCCCCAGTTGTCCCGCCGCGCCTCCTCGAACACCGACAGCAGCTTCAGCACGTCGGCCTCGAAGTTCGACATGTCCAGGCAGCGGATTGTCAACTCCGGGTGTCGCCGCTTCGCCGCGGCCGAGATGCGCACCAGGCGCTCGTGCGCCTCGGTGCCGACTTCCAGGCGTTCGGCCCGCAGCAGGTAGGCGAAGAGATCCTTCGCCTTGGCAAACCCGATCGATTCGAGCATGGGCGGGTACTCGGGCGGGTTGTAGGGCATGAGAGCCATCGGCGGCGAGTCGAACCCCTCGATCAACAGCCCGCACTCGGAGTTCATCGACGGGTTCACCGGCCCGCGAATCTTCGTCAGCCCGCGAGCGGCGAGCCAGTGTTCAGCCGCCGCGATCGCGCCTGCGCCCGCGTCCGCGTCGTCGCGCCGGCACTCGAAGAACCCGAAGAACCCCACGCCGTCGCGGTAGCGCTCGGCGTGCGCACGATTGTGGATGGCTGCCACGCGCGCAACGGCTCGTCCATCGCGCCGTGCAACGAAGAGCGCCGTCTCGGCGTGCCGAGAGAACGCGGTGCGGCCGCTGAAGATCCCTTGCTGCTCGCCTCGCAGGGGCGGCACCCAATTGGCGTCGCCGCGGTGGAGCCGGTACGGAAGCTCCAGGAACTCCCGCCGCGACCGTCGATCGTCGGCCTGCCTCACCGCCAGCGCGCTCATGAGGCGGCCGGCACCCGCGGCTTCTTCGAGCACGGGTATTTCCGGCGCAGCTCGCCCATGGCGTCCAGAAGCGTCCGCAGGTCTTCGCGCGAATGGCTGGCCGTCGGGATCACCCGCAGGATGGACGTGCCGATCGGCACGGCCGGGTAGAGCACGGCACTGGCGAAGATGTCGTACTCCTCGTCCAGTTCGGCGCTGATGTGCACGGCGTCGGTGCCGTTGCCGCGTATCGGCGTGATGGGCGTCTGCGTCTTGCCGATGTCATAGCCCATCGCCTTCAACTCGCCCTGGAGGAATCGCGTGTTCTCCCACAGCCGCGTGCGGCGGTCGCCTTCCGTTCGCACGATCCTCAGCGCTTCCAGCGTGGCGGCGGCGACGGCTCCGGGCATCGCCTTGGTGAACAGGATCGTCGGCGCGTTGTAGCGCAGGTGGTTGATGACGACGTCGTCGCCGGCGACGAAGCCGCCGGTGGTGGCCATCGCCTTGCTGCACGTGCCCAGGTGCAGGTCGATGCGGTCCTCCACTCCCTGCAGTTCGGCCGTGCCGCGGCCGTTGGCGCCGCACACGCCGGTGCCGTGGGCGTCGTCGACGATGAGGCGGGCGCCGTACTTCTCGCACAGGTCGCACAGGTCCGGCAGCGGGGCGGTGTCGCCCTGCATGGAGTACACGCCGTCGACCACGACCATGCGGGCGCGGTTGGCCGGCGTCTCCATGAGGATCGCCTCGAGGTCCTCCACGTCGTTGTGCTGGAAGAACCGCATGCGGGCGCCCGAGATGCGGGCCCCGCACACCAGCGACGCATGCGCGTACCGGTCCAGCAGGATCAGGTCGCGAGGGCCCGCCAGGGCCGCGATGGCGCCCATCATGGCGAAGGCGCCGTTGCTGAACACCAGCGCCTTCTCCGTTCGCTTGAAATCGGCGAGTTGACGCTCCAACTCCTCGTGCAACTCGGTGTTGCCCGTCAGCGGGCGGGCGCCCATCGGGGCCGATATGCCGTAGCGGCTGGCGATGTCCGAGGCCGCCTTGATCACCCGCCTGTCGCTGGCCAGGCCGAGGTAGTCGTTGGTGCTGAACTGGAGCATGCGGCGCCCGTCGACGTCCATCCAGGGCCCGGCATTGTCCAAGGGCATCCTGCGATAGAGGACGCCCTCCGCCTTCTGGCGGTGCTCGCCCTCGATGATGGGCGAGTGATCTCGGAACTTGACGCACTTATCGAAGATGTCAGGCATAGGCGATCTTTCGCCAGCAAGGCGGCGACGCCGGCACCTTTCCGGTTCTCCGAACCACGCCGCAGCCGCCAGCGGCGACCGGGAGTAGACCACTTTTCACTGTTAAAGGCAAGCGGGCAATGGGTATCTTCCGGGCGAGCCGAAGACACTCAGCCGCGCCGGACGCGGAGAAGAGCGGCTTTGAGACCTTCTCCTCTGCGCCCTGCCAACGCGACCTGGAGTTCGCGTGCTCGGCGGTGGAGCTCGTCCTGGCCCGCTGACGAACCATGGGACTGCTTGCTTCTACCTTTGACGCCTACGCCGCATGGAGATTGCGGCAGTTCGATGCCGCGTGCCGCGACCCGGCCGCCACGCAACGCAACGTCCTGGCCGAGCTTCTGCGCCGCGCCGCCGGCACCGAGTGGGGCCGCCGCTTCGACTTCGCCGACATCGGCTCGCCCGAGCAGTTCCGCGCTCGCGTGCCGGTGACGCCCTACGCCGAACAGTCCACCCACTGGCTGGGCTCCTGCCAGGGCCGGCGCGATCTCTGCTGGCCCGGGCACGTGCGCTACTTCGCCATCTCCTCGGGCACCACGGCCGGCGAGAAGCTGCTCCCCGTGACGGCTGACGCGATCCGCTCGAACCTGCGGGCGGGGGGGCTGTTGGCGTCGATTCTGGCCCGCCGCGGCGGGGCCAAGGCGCTGCTGGGGGGCAAGTTCCTCTACCTGGGCGGCTCGACGACGCTGCGCGAGAACGGCCGCTGCCTCTATGGCGACGCGTCCGGCATCGTCACGCGCCACATCCCGAAGATCGCCCGCCGGCGCCACCTGCCCGAAAGCGATATCGCCGCCCTGGGCAACTGGGAGCAGAAGATCGACCGGATCGTGGAGCGGTATCTGGCTGCCGACGTCGCCGCCGTGAGCGCCTGCCCGTCGTGGGCGTGCATGTTGTTCCGGCGAATGCGCGCCGCCGCCGGGGGCGCCGGGAAGCCCATCGGCGAACTCTGGCCTAAGCTCGCCTTCTTCGTCAGCTACGGCATGGCCTTCGGACCCTACCGCACCGCGTTCCAGCAATACGTCGGCCGGCCGCTGCACTACGTCGACACGTACTCCTCGTCGGAGGGCGGCATGACCGCCATCCAGGCCGAGGAAGGCGGGCCGATGCGGCTGATCATCGATAACGGCGTGTTCTTCGAATTCGTGCCCGCCAACGGGGCCGCCGCCGCCGCGCCGCGCCTGCACATCGGCGAGGTCGAGCCGGGGGTCGACTACTCGGTGCTGCTGTCCACCAACGGCGGCATCTGGGCCTACCCGTTGGGCGACGTGGTGCGGTTCGTCTCGCTTCGCCCGCCGCGGATCGTCTTCGGGGGCCGCACGCAGGTCCAACTCAGCGCCTTCGGCGAGCACGTGTCGCTGGATATGGTCGAGAACGCCGTGGCGTCCGCCTGCGAGAAGACCGGCGCCGTCGTGGCCGACTACACCGTGGCCCCGCGATACCCCTCGCCCGAACAACCCGTGCCCGCGCACTGCTGGGTGATCGAGTTCGATCACCCCCCGGCCGACGCAAGCGCGTTCATGGCCGAGGTGGACGCGAAGCTCCGCTCCTTCAGCGAGGACTACGACGTCCACCGCACCGATAACTACGGCTTGCAGCCGCCGGTGCTCATTCCGGCCGCGATGGGCACGTTCCACGAGTGGATGAAACGCAAGGGCAAACTCGGCGGACAGCACAAGGTCCCGCGCGTGGCCCGCACGGCCGAGATGCTCGAGGAGTTGATGGCGATCAGTCAGGCGGCGCCATCGGCGGTGCGAAAGTGGAAAGGGACTACGGAGATTGAAGGAAGGGATTGTGGGGGTTGAGAGATACCCGGGAACCAATCCCGCCAATCCCGTCAATTCCTTTCCTTCTTCGTCTCTCGCCGCGCCGGCGACTCATATCCGCGGAGGGGCGCGAAACAAGCCCTGCCGCTGGAGTCGGAGTTTGTGAAAGAACAGCGTCGCGATCCCTCGCCCTCATTCGACGCCCTCCGTCGCCTCTTCGGGGTTCCGAATCGGACAGGTTGAGCCATTACACCTTGAACAGATCGGTACTTAAGTACTTTTCCCCTCTGTCCGGGAAGATCACCACGATATTCCCCTTCTCCGCTCTCTTCGCCACTTCCAGCGCGGCGTACATACCCGCTCCAGAGCTCATGCCCACAAATATCCCCTCCTTCCTTACTATCTCTCTGGCAAGCCTGAATGCGGCCTCGGATTCCACCATGATACTTACATCTATCTTCGACGGATCGTAGATGGCGGGAACAATTGCCTCCGCCATGTTCTTCAAGCCCTGGATATAGTGGCCCTTTACAGGATGAGCCTCCACAATCTGTATTGCCGAGCTCTTTTCCTTAAGGTACTTGCCGACGCCCATGATGGTCCCTGAAGTGCCCAGGGAGGAGACAAAATAGTCGATCTGGCCATGCGTGTCCCTCCATAGTTCCTCGGCGGTCGTCCTGTAATGGGCCATCTTGTTGAACTCATTCGAGAACTGGTCAGCCATGAAGTACTTGCCTGGATTGCTCCTGACAAGCTCGTGCGCCTTTCTGATGGCCCCGTCAGTGCCCAGACTGGCTTCCGTAAGAGTTACCGTGGCCCCAAAGGCCTTGATCATCTTCTGCCGCTCAACCGATACGGCACTGCTCATCACGATCTCGACATCATATCCCTTCACCGCCCCTATCATGGCCAGGCCTATGCCTGTATTTCCACTGGTGGGTTCGATGATGGTCTTTCCCTTGACGAGTTTGGCCTCCTGTTCCGCCTGCTCTATCATCTTCAGCGCTATTCTGTCTTTTATGCTTCCCGTCGGATTGAACCCTTCCAGTTTCGCGTAGATAGTGACGCGCGGGTTGGGATTGAGCGCACCGATCCTCACTAACGGGGTATTCCCTATCGCTTGCAGGATGTTCTGGTACATGATGCTCACCCTCAAAGTTCACATGGGTATCCAGCACGGAGGATGGAAAGGAGACGAAGCGCCCGGAATCGCGCCGGGGTAAAGCTGCTGTGCCGCGCTGCCATGCGGGAGATGGGTATGAACCGGTAGGGGGTCGGGTCCAGCGGGGCGAAACCGGGAAGCCGGGAGGCCGCGGGGAGTCAGGCGGGCGGGGGCGCCCGATCCGCCACCGGAGGGCTTGCCGATGCCGCGAGAGGTTGTGTCTGCCACGGCTGGGCTCCTTTCGGACAGTTCCGATGGCGGTTCCGGTCCGTTCCCGCGATCCGAGGAGACACACCGCCACCGGGAGCGTAGTATGATACCACGATCCGGCAGTTGCGCGAAGAAGGAATTCACGCGAGTGCGGACGGCGCGCGAGTCCAACGGTATGTCCAGTGCGGGAGACGTTTCCGGAGAAGGGGGATTGACGCGTGAGTGGGAATCACTTCCTGGAGGCGCCGCGCGGCGCCAAAGCGTTCGGCTTGTCCTATGGTTCGGGAGGTCCTGAAATGAAGGGCGAGCAGGTTACCAGGCGTACGGCGATGGCGGCGGCCGGCTGCGGCGCCGCCGCCGCGATCCTCGGGCAAGGCGGGGCGAGTTCTTGGAGCGAAGGAAGGCGAGGCAAACGAAGAACACATCGCTTTGCCCGCTTGCCAGGTGAGCCGGTGTCCGCTCTTCAGCCTGAAAGGCTGAGATAGTACAGCCCAGGGCAACGCCCTGGGGATGGATGTCCCAGACCAACAAGCCCTGAAAGGGCGCAACAACTGCCCGCCCGGGCAACGGTTTCTTTCGCCCTTTCAGGGCTTCGCCATCTTCGGCTGCGGGTTCCCAGGGCGTTGCCCTGGGCTGTAGTCTGTCAGCCCTTCAGGCTGAAGGCCCCCCCCGTAACGTTGCTAGTGCGCCAGGCAAAGCCTGGGCGAGGAGGAGTGCAATGTAGAAGAGCACGTAAACCTTGCAATGGGACCCAGCGGGAACCCAACCCGCCCGGCCAAGCGTAGCCGGCAGCCGGAAGCGAG
>CAYWTX010000420.1:0-5885 GCA_964461295.1 uncultured Planctomycetaceae bacterium
GGCGACTACCAGGGCCTGTACAAGTTCCTGCTGGCCCTGGAGGGCCAGCCCCGGATCATGCGGGTCCGCCAGATGTCGCTGAAGGAAATGCCCGCCCAGAAGGGCGCGGTGTCGGCCGAAATGGAAATCTCCATCTTCTTCGAGGAAGGCCAGGGCAGCAAACCATGTACGAAGAAGGCGTAAAGCCCCCGCCGATCCCGGCGGCGCCGGAGCCGCCGGCCCTCGCCGAGTCCCCGCCCGCCATGGCCGTGGCGATCTTGCCGCCCGGCAGCGGCCGAGGGCGTGGCGAGTTCCTCACGCGAGGCAATGTCGTCCTGCTGGCGCTCTACGTCGGCGGCTTCGGCGGCATGTGGCTGCTGGGACGCCAGGCCGGCGGGCCCAACAAGGCCCTCGCCCAACAGAGAAACATGCACGCCAAGGTCGAGTCGGCCCTGAGCCTGCTGGAAGCCACACCCTCCGGCGGCGCGGCGTCCACCGCCAAGGGCATCGTCAGCGAGTTCTACATGGCCGCCAAGCAGCGCCAACTGGAGGCCGAGCTGCTGCCCAAGAACCCCTTCGTGTTCCAGCCGACCAACGTGGAGGCCAAGCCCGTCGAGCCGGAGAAGCCCAAGCTCGAGGCCGCCCCCGACGAAGACGAGAAGTACGCGATGGCGGCGATCAAGAGCCTTCGCCTTCAATCGGTGCTGATGGGCAAGCAGACGGTGGCGGTGATCTCGAACAACATGCTGACCGAGGGCCAGAAGGTCGGCCCGTGGACGGTCAGCCGCATCGGGGCTCGCGAAGTCGAGCTGACGTGGAAGGAAAAGACGCACCTGCTGAAGATGCCGTAAGAAGCGGCCAGCTTCCAGCTTCCAGTAAGACAGAGAGAAGGTGGCCCGTTTGTAGTACCGCCGTAAGGCGGAATCCCGGCACACCTTCGACGAGACGGGAACCGCCTTACGGCGGTACTACGAACGAAGTCGGGCTCCCTCTTGCTGGAAGCTGGAAGCTGGTAGCTGGAAGCTTGTCTTGGAGGATTGCGTGGCGAAGGACGTGGAAAGCCACAGCCAGGCCGCAACGCTCCCGGCGCCCGCCGCGCGCGAGGAGTCGCCGTTCGCCGACAACATCTGGCAGCCGGCGGCCCAGGAAGCCAACGTCCGCGGCCCGGAGCGCATCCTCCTGGAGGCCGGGCGCGTCACGCGCGAGCAGATCGAAAAGGCCCGCCAGCGTCAGCAGGCCAACCCCCGCGCCAGCCTCCTGGACATGCTCGTCCAGGCCGGCGTGCTCAACGACGTGGAGGCCCTCCAGGCCGTCGCCAAGTACTTCAAGCTCCCCTTCCTCCGCATCCAGTCGGCCGAGGTCGACGCCGGCGCCTTCGCGATGCTCCCGGTCGCCTACCTCAGGGCCAAAATGGTTCTGCCCGTCGGGCGCGGCGACCAGGGCGTCTGCGTCGCCCTCTCCGACCCGGCCGACATCTTCCTCATCGACGACCTCAAGCATCGCCTCAAAGGCCGCGTCCAGCTTGCCGTCGCCACGCCCGGCGACATCGTCAAGGCGATCGAGGACCTTTCGGCGGACCCGACCCAGCAGGTCGACGACATCATCAAGGACATTTCAGAGGACTCCGTCGAGGTCGTCGACAAGCAGTCGGAGGAAGTCGCCGATCTGGAGATGCTGGCCGGGGAAAGCCCCGTCATCCGGTACGTGAACTACCTGATTTCATCGGCCGTGCGCGACGGAGCCAGCGACATCCACATCGAGCCGCAGGAGAAGAGGCTGCGGATTCGCTACCGCATCGACGGCATTCTGTTCGACCAGCAGGCCCCGCCGGGCAAGATGCACGCGGCGATCATCTCGCGTCTGAAGATCATGGCGAACCTGGACATCGCGGAGCGTCGGCTGCCGCAGGACGGGCGCATCCGCGCCTGCGTGCACGGGCGCACGGTGGACCTGCGCGTCTCGATCCTCCCGATCATCCACGGCGAGAAGTGCGTCATCCGCATCCTGGACAACCGCTCGATCAGCGTGGGCCTGGAGAACCTCGGCATGGAGGCCGACACGCTGGAGACGTTCCAGCGGCACATTCTTCAGCCGCACGGCATCGTGCTGGTGACGGGGCCCACCGGCAGCGGCAAGAGCACGACGCTGTACAGCGGCATGCAGATCATGGACGGCGACAAGCTGAACATCTCCACCGTGGAAGACCCGGTGGAGTACGAACTGGGCTTCTGCAACCAGGTGCACGTGAACGACGCCATCGGGATGAGCTTCTCCACCGCCCTGCGCAGATTGCTGCGCCAGGACCCCGACGTGATCATGGTGGGCGAAATCCGCGACGCCGAGACGGCGCGCATCGCCATCCAGGCCGCCCTCACCGGGCACATGGTGCTGTCCACCCTGCACACCAACGACGCCCCCTCCAGCATCACGCGGCTGACGAACATCGGCATCGAGCCGTTCCTGATCTCGGCGGCGGTAAACGCCTGCCTCGCCCAACGGCTGGTGCGGAAGGTCTGCGGGGGCTGCAAGCAGCCGGTGACGTCGCTGCGCGAGAGCGAGAAGCGATACCTCGAGAAGGTGGGCGCGTCGGCGAAGGAGTTCTTCCAGGGCGTCGGCTGCGAACGCTGCCGCCAGACCGGCTACAAGGGCCGCGTCGGCATCTACGAGGTGATGGAGGTCTCGCCGGAGATCCGCGACCTCATCGCCAGGGGCCCGACGCTGAACGAACTTCGGGCGGCCGCCAAGGCCTCCGGCATGCGGACGCTGCGCGAGGACGGCCTGCTGAAGGCGGCGGCCGGGCGAACCACGATCGAGGAGATCATGCGGGTGACGGAGACATAGAGGTACGGCGGTCCATTCGCGGAAGCGGAAAGCGGTCCATCCGCGGAAGCGGAAAGCGCTCCATTCGCGGAAGCGGAAAACGGTCCATTCGCGGAAGCGGAAAGCGGTCCATCCGCGGAAGCGGAAAGCGGTCCATTCGCGGAAGGAACGGAGCCGGGGCGTGTCGCCCCGGTCGGATACGGACCGGGAACGGCGTCCGTCGCGACCGCGCAGTAACCGGTTTCCGATCCGGACGCGACCGGGGCGGCACGCCCCGGCTCCGTTCCTTCCGCGAATGGTGCGGTCTATCGACGAGGGAACGTTATGTCGAACCTGAAGGACATCCTGCGGGCGGGCTTCGAGGCCGGGGCGAGCGACGTGCACCTGGTGCCGCCCCTGCCGCCTCAATTCCGCATCAACACCGTGCTGGCCTCGGCGGCGCCCTTCGGGCCGCTGACGCCCGGGGACACGCTGGGCTACGTGAAGGAGATGCTCGCGCCGCACCTGTTGCAGCGGCTGGAGGAGAGGCGCGACGTGGACTTCTCGACCGTGGTGGAAGGGCTGGCCCGCTTCCGCGTGAACGCCCACTACCAGCGCGGCGAGGTGTCGATCGCCTTCCGCGCCATCGCCGACCGCGTGCCCCCGCTGGCCAGTCTCAACCTGCCGCCGGTCGTTTCCTCGCTGGTGGACCTGCCGCGCGGGCTGGTGCTGGTCACCGGCCCCACCGGCAGCGGCAAGAGCACCTCGCTGGCGGCAATGATCGACGCCATGAACCACAAGTACCGCCACCACATCATCACGCTGGAGGACCCCGTCGAATACGAGTTCCACAGCGACAAGTGCGTCATCGAGCAGCGTGAACTGGGCATCGACGTGCCCGACTTCGCCAGCGGGCTGCGGCACGCCCTGCGGCAGGACCCCGACATCATCCTCGTCGGCGAAATGCGCGACCTGGAAACCATCGCCGCCGCCATCACCGCCGCCGAGACAGGCCACCTCGTGCTGTCCACGCTGCACACGCAGAACGCTCACCAGACCATCGAGCGCATCATCGACGTCTACCCGCCCGAACAGCAGAACCAGATCCGCGCGATGCTGGCCAACACGCTCCAGGCCGTCGTCAGCATGACCCTGCTGAAGCGCCAGGACAAACCCGGCATGGTGCCCGCCTGCGAGATCATGATCTGCACCTCCGCCGTGCGGAACTGCATCCGCGAAAACCGCATTCACGAGATTCCCAACGTCATCGAGACCAACCGCGCCCGCGGCATGTGCACGCTGGACGACTCGATCAAGAACCTCTACCTCAACCGGATCATCGGCTGGGACCAGGCCGTCGCGAAGGCCGCCCGGCCCGACGCGCTGCACCGCGCGCTGAGCGCGTGAGCGCGAGAAAGGCGCCTTCGTGCGCGGAGGCAACGGAGACGCCTTCGCACGCGGAAGGAACGGAGCCGGGGCGTGCCGCCCCGGTCGGGTACTGGTAGTAACGGCGCCCGCACGCGAAAGGCATTCTGGAGCGAACCATCATGGCTGCATACAACTACGAAGTCCGCAATGCCGGCGGGCAGGTCCAGACCGGCGCGATCCAGGCGCCCAGCCTGCTGGAGGCCACCAATCTGCTCCGCGTGCAGGGCACGGTGCTGAGCATCACCCCCGCGGCCGGGGGAGTCGCCGGCGCCTACGAGCGGATGCGGGCGGTCAGCTTCCAGATGGGTCCCAGCCTCAAGGACGTGCTGGCCTTCACCAACCAGCTTGCCGTGATGATCAAGGCGGGCATCAACATTCGCGCGGCCATTTCGGGCATCGCCGAGGGCGTCAGGAACGACAAGTTCCGCGGCACGCTCTACCAGATCAAGGCGGACGTGGAAAGCGGCCAGCCGTTCTCCACCGCCCTGGCGCGGCATCCGAAGGTGTTCTCGCCGCTGTACGTCAACATGGTGCGGGCGTCGGAACTGTCGGGCAACCTCTCGCACATGCTGGAGCGCCTGGCCGATTACCTCGACCACCAGGCCGACACGCGCCGCATGGTGATCGGCGCGATGATCTACCCGTGCATCATCGCCGTGATGGCGGTGGTGACGACCATCGTGCTGCTGACGTTCGTGCTCCCCAAGCTCATGCCGCTGTTCAAGGGCAAGGAGCAGCACCTGCCTGGGATCACCAAGTTCGTCATGGGCCTCAGCGGCCTGCTGACGCACTACTGGTGGCTGCTGCTGCTGATCGCGGTGTTCCTGGTGGCCGTGCTGATCGCGTTCATCCACACGCAATTCGGGCGGCGCGCCTGGGACGCCTTCAAGCTCAAGATGCCCCTGCTCAGCCGCATGTGCCGCGCCCTGTACATCTCCAACAGCCTCAGCACGATGGGCGAACTGGTCTCCGCCGGCGTGCCCATGCTGGAGACGATCGGCATCACCTCCGACGTCTCGGGCAACGTACACTTCAAGGACATGTGGCGCCGGGTGCACGACTCGGTGCAGCAGGGGGGCAAGATCGTCGAGCCGCTCACAAGCCAGCGGCTCCTGCCGTCCAACGTGGTGCAGATGGTCGCCGCCGGAGAGGAGTCGGGCAACCTCGGCGTGGTGCTGCGCGACGTGTCGGCGTTCTACCAGCGCGAGCTGCGCGCGACGGTCAAGGCCGTCACGAGCATGATCGAGCCGCTCATGATGGTCGTCATGGGCGCCATCGTCGGCGTCATCGTCGCCAGCATCCTGCTGCCGATCTTCAAGCTTTCGACCGTCATGGCGAAAGGGTGAGAACCCGCCGTTCGGGGAAGGGGCCCGCCCCCGCGCGCGGAACAGGTAAAAGACACGCCCCCGCGCGCGGAACAGATGAAAGACACGCCCCGAGAGCGGAAGGGACGGAGCCGGGGCGTGTCGCCCCGGTCGGGTACGGACCGGCGATGGCGTCCGTCGCGATCGCCTAGTAACCGGTCTCCGATCCGAACCCAACCGGGGCCCGCCCCCGCGCGCGGAACAGATGAAAGACACGCCCCGAAGGCGGAAGGGACGGAGCCGGGGCGTGTCGCCCCGGTCGGGTACGGACCGGCAATGGCGTCCGTCGCGAACGCGCAGTAACCGGTTTCCGAT
>CAYWTX010000421.1:0-5249 GCA_964461295.1 uncultured Planctomycetaceae bacterium
GCTCGCGCCAGGGCGGCTCTGCAGAAGCCGCCGCCGCGACAAGTTCTGCCAGCCCCCAACAGGCCATCGCAATTGCTCCTGTCACTCGGAACTGCATTCCGCAGGCTCCTCGCCGCTGCCGGCCGTGCTTCATCACTTCAGGTCCGCGATACTCTCCGGGCTGGCGCAATCCTTGCCCTTGTCGAGCCAACTTCGGCCGATGCGCCGGATGTCGTCCCATTCGCGGGCCGCGCCAAGCAACACGCAGAACACCCGGCGCTCGGTCCACCGGTTCAGGTCCATGTCCTTGCAGAAGGCCGAGTAATCCTTCCAGAACGACTTGATCCGCTGGCCCTCCGGGACAAAGAACTGCCCGATCGAACCGAAATGGTAGGAGTAGGGCGAACCCGGCTTCCAGTGCGACATCTGCGAATTCGCCCAGCCGATGGGCCAGTGGTCCCATCGCCCGGCGCCCCACTTGATGCCGCCTTCGGCTCCCGGCGTGCAGTGATCGATCAACTGGTTCTTCTCCGGAGAGAAGCCGCTGGCCCTGCCCAGCACGGCAAAGAGCAGTCGCTCGCGGAAGGGCATGACCAGCGCGCAGCCGGCCGACTGTGAAATGGACCTGAGCGTCTCGTCGTCGCCCTCGCGCCGAACCTTGCCCTTCTCGCCCCAATGAATGTCGTAGCGCTTCTGCGAGTACAGGTCCAGCGCCGTCAGAACGCGGAAATCCTGCTGTTTCTCGTCAGCCGTGAACATATCTTTGAGCGTCGCGCCCACCGGCGCGACGCCGAATAGTTCGACCGGCTGCGTACTGTAGCCGACGACCGCATCCGGCATCAGGCTCTTGTAGCTCATGCGGCGCAGGATCAGCCCGTTCGGGTAGGCGAAGTAGTCCTCCGTCCCGCGGAGCCGGGGCTTCGTATCGTCCTTCATATTGACGCAGAAGTAAGTCCACCGCACCCAGACGCGTTCCGGCCCGCTCTGGATGACATCCACGAAACTGTTTTGCTCCTTTCGGCCGGGATTGTTGAAGAGTTCGGCGTCCCCTAAGTTGCCTTCGAAGAATTGGTTGCACATGCCGGCGCCGCTGGGTAACTCGATCCACGGACAGTAACTGGCTTCGTGACTGAAGACGAACCGATGCGCGTGATCCCTCCAGAAAACGACGACGGCCTTCCTCGGATTCATGTCCGCGTGCGGCGGGCTGGGGGTCAACGCGCCCGCGTAGTGGCCCGGCGCGTAGTCGTTCACCTCGACAGCGGAGACCCCCTCGGTGCTTCGCTTGGCCAATTCGGCCATGCTCACAGGGGCCGGCTTCTCGAACATCGGGTCCGGCCCTTCCCCGGCCAGACCCCCGACGGGCCACGACGCAAGGGCCAGGAAAGCCAGGACCACACTCATTACCGATAGGAAATTTGATTTAGCGGGGCGGGACCGGGCGGCCGGGAGGGGGCGGGGGGTTACACCTTTTTCCCTGACACCTTTTTCCTCCGTGTGTCCTTGCTTCTTTTCCTTTGCGGGTGGCGGGGCCAGCAGCGCCGCGGGCGGCGGCGGGGGGGCCGTATGCTTGCCGCTGGGGCTGTCGTCGGCCTTCAGGTCGCCCAGGGCGTACTGGATGCCCGCCAGCCAGTGCCGCAGGACGGCCGGGTTCTTCGCCGTGGCCGAGACCCCGCCGAAGACGCTGTAGTATACCCGCCCCGCCCCGGCGGGCTTGATCCAGCTCAGGGCGTGGTCGCCGTCAAGCCGGCCGTAGTAGGCCCTGACCTTCGGGTCGTACAGGCCGGTCTTGGCGGCATCGACGCTCAGGAGGACGCGAAGCTTCTCCCGCGAATAGGGATCTTCCAGCTTCAGGATGCGGTCGGCGATCTCGGCGGTGTCGAAGTCGGCGTTGACGGGGTTGTCCTTGGCCTCCACCCGGATGGCGGCCTTCGGCCAGGGCGCCCAGTTGCCCGACGCGCCCAGCACCTCGGCGAACCGGGGCCAGCATCGCCCCGCGCCGGCCGCGGCGTGCAACGCCACCAGGCCCTTGCCGTCGGTGACGAACTTCGTCAGGGCCGACTCGGCCGGGCCCGGCGTGGCGTCCGGGCGCCCGCGCCCCAGCGGAACCGGCATGTTGGCCGTGTTCACCAGGCAGACGGCGTCGAACTCCTTGAGACGGTCCGGCACAAAGACGTTGGGGTCGTCGCAGGCGACCGCCTGGAACGCCCCGGTCTCCTCGCCGAGGATGCGGATGGCCGACGCCGCGTAGGACGAGGCGAGCTGCGACTCGGCCCGGTGCGTGTAGACCAGCACCTTGCGCTGCCTGGCGGGCTTGGCCGGCGCCGAGGCCGGCGCCGCCGCGACGATCGCTGCCGTCGCCGCCTCCGACGGCAGCTTCGGACGCGAGGCCTCCCCGCCGGGGCTGTCGTCGGCCGCGAAATCGCCCAACGCGTACTGGATCCCCGCCAGCCAGTGCCGCAGCAGTTCGGTCGTCCAGCACAACTCGAAATCGTGGCCGCCGAAGGCGGTGTAATAGACCCGCCCCTGGCCGTGGCGCTTGTTCCAGATCATCGGGTTGTCGCCGTCGGGCCGCCCGCTGTCGGGCGCCCACCTCCCGAGCTGGTCCTTGTGCAACTCGGCGCACTTGTCTAGGTCCAGGCTCATCAGGATGCGGTGGGTCCGCCGCGGCTCGCAGTCGCGGAAGATGTAGATCTCGTCGGCGTATTCCACGAACTGCTTGCCCGCCAGGACGGCCTTGTTGATCGCGTTGTCGGGCGACTCCACCCGGCAGACGACCTTGGCGTTCCACGGATGCCCCCTGAAGTGCCCGCCCATCATCTCCACGTACTCCCGCCACATGCCCCCGCAGTCCGCCGCGCCGTGGAACCCCACCACCCCCTTGCCGCCGCGGACGAACTGAGAGAAGTTCTTCTTCAGCCGCTCCCACCGTTCGGCGACGGCCTTGTCTTTGTCCTTCAGCTTCTTCTGCTCGCCCTCGGTCAGGAAGACCGACTGGTTGACGGTGTTGTCCATGACCACGGCGTCGAAGGCGTTGAGCCTGTCGGCTTCGAAGACGTTGGGGTCGTCGGTGATGACGGCCTCCCAGGCGCCGGTCTTGCGGCCCATGATCTCCAGGCAGGCCGCCACGTGAGGAATGGCGGGGTGGACGTAGCCGGTGCACAGAGTGAACACCAGGAGCTTCCGCGGCCTGGCGGGCCTGGCAAAGGGCTTGTCCGGGGCCGCCTCGATCATCTTCTGGACCATCTGCTCGTTGGTCAGGCCCTTGTACTTGCCCCCCCTGATCGCCGGAAGCGTAACCGAGGTGGTGATGGGGCCCTGCCCCATCGCATTCGGCCCGACCCACCACGCCGCCGTCAACGCAATCGCCAGTCCGATCCGCCGAACCATGGGCTTGTTCTTCATGTTCCGTTCTCCGGGTTCCGAGTCTCAGATCCGCCACGGCTCGCGTGCCGCCACGTCCAGCAACCGGTTGGCCTCCTCGTCGCCGGGGAAAACCTCGCGGTCGGGGTCCCACCGCAGCGGCCGGCCAAGCAGGGCCGATATCCGGCTCAGGTGGCACATCGTGGCCGTCCGATGGGCGTACTCCACGTCCTGAAACGGCTTCTGCCGCGTACGCACGCAGTGGAGGAAGTCAGGGGCGATGTCGTTGCCGGCCGCGTATTGGCGCAGCCTCGGCGACGGGGGCAGCATGACAAATGGCGGGGCCTGCCCCTTGGAGCCAATGAACCGCAACGGCCCGTCCTTGTGGACGACCACGCCGTTGGCGAAGTGGAAGATCACGTCGCGCCGGTGGGCCTTGTCCGGCGGCTCGATCTCAACCGGCCCCGTATGGTCCAGCCCCAGGGCGTACAGGACGCCGCCGAAGAAGTGCGCCCCCCAGTCGTCCAGCCCGCCGCCGCCAAAGGCCGAGTAGTGCCGCCATTCCCGGAACCGCGCCATGCTGAACGGCTGGGCCGGCGCCGGGCCGACGAACATCTCCCAGTTCAGCCCGTCGGGCACCGGCTCGCCCGCCACGGGCCTGTCCTCGGCGGGGCCGCCCGCCCCCACATACGCCTCGCGCACTTGCCCGATCAGCCCGCTGGCCACGTAGTCGGCGATCTTGCCGTAATCGCCCCGAACCCGCTGGCTGCCGCCGGTCACCACCCGCCCGTAGCGCCGGGCGGCGTCGACCATCGCCCGCCCCTGGGCGATCGTGTGCGCCAGCGGCTTCTCGCAGTATACGTCCTTGCCCGCCCTGCAGGCCATGGTGGTGATCGCCGCGTGCCAGTGGTCGGGGGTGGCGACGATCACCGCGTCGATGTCGTCGCGGGCCAGCAGCTCGCGAAAGTCGCCGTAGGTGGCCACGTCGGGCAGCGGACGATTCTTGCCGCTCGTCCCCAGGCGGGTCTGCTCCAGGGCCGGCTTGTACACGTCGCACAGGGCGACCACCTGCGACTGCCCGCCGCCGAAGCCCCGCAGCACCTGCTGCGCCCGCCCCCCCGTGCCGATGCACCCGATGGTGATCCGGTCGCTGGCGGGCCTGGCCCCGCCCCGCCCCAGCGCCGTCGCGCGCACCAGCGAAGGGAAGCCGATGGCCGCCCCCGCCGCCGCAACGGCGGCCCGGGCGGCACGCCGCAGCAGCCCGCGGCGCGACAGGCCGCCCGCGCCTCCAACGGTCACTGTCGATCTCTCCCAGACCTTCATGTTCTTCTCCCGGTCCGCTTGTCCAGGTAACGCAGGCGGGCCTTGTTCGCCGGGGCGACCACCTTCCCGTGCGGGGTCACCGGCACGTTGCCGCCCTTGACCAGCACGCCGGATGGAATCCCGACCTTCAGAACGCGCAAGCGTTCAGGCCCTCCTGTGGGGCCTGCGGATGCCGCCAGCCGGGCAACACGCCCGCCGCCACGCATCCAAGGGTCCGTCACGAAATAACCTGAGCAAGCCAGTCTTGGTGGCACAGCTTTCCAAGCTGTGCAGCACAGGTCGGAGACCTGTGCCACCTGGGAAACGTGAACAAGTTATTCCGTGACGGCGCCCAAGTCTTCAACCACTGTGCCCACGGAAAGCGTCCCCCCTCCCGTACTGCTTGTCAAGAAGATCCAAGCCAAATGCCTCGCATGTCCGATAACGTGTATGACAGCCCACAACGGAGCGGCCGGTGGAACCGACCCGGGAACAAACCTACCCGCGACGGACCGCAGACCCTGACAACCGATGGTGAGTAGAGCAGAGGCGCGCCTATGTTTAGGCCGACGACTTCCGTTGTGCCCGTCCTTTCGGATTTCGTG
>CAYWTX010000422.1:0-4542 GCA_964461295.1 uncultured Planctomycetaceae bacterium
CGGCACCTGCCACCGCAAGCACGCCAGCATGTACGGCGTGGCGAAGGCCATCCAGGCCAAGGGCGGCCCGGCCGTTGCGGGCATTCTCGTCGAGAAGGAGATCAAGTACCTGGCCGAGGCGGTGGACTCGCCGGCGCGGCCGTTCGTGGCGATCCTGGGCGGCGCGAAAGTCAGCGACAAGATCAAGCTCATCAGCAGCCTGCTGAAGAAGGTGGACCGCATCCTGATCGGCGGGGCGATGGCCTACACGCTGCTGAAGGCGCAGGGGCACGGCATCGGCAAGAGTCTGCTGGAGGCCGACCAGGTCGAGGAGATGAAGAAGCTGCTGGCGGGCGCGGGGGGCAGGATCATGCTGCCGGTTGACCACGTGGCGGCGGATGACTTCAAGAGCGACGCGGCGAAGGTCGTCTCGTCGGTGGACATCCCCGACGGCCTGTTGGGCATGGATATCGGTCCCAGGACGGTGGCGGCGTTCGGCAGCGAGATCGCGGCCGCGAAGACCGTCGTGTGGAACGGGCCGATGGGCGTGTTCGAGCGTGCGGGCTACGCGGCGGGAACGAAGGCGGTGGCCGAGGCCGTCGCCAGGGCGACCGACAAGGGCGCCATCAGCGTGATCGGGGGCGGCGACTCGGCGGCGGCGGTGGAGCAGATGGGTCTGGCCGCGAGAATGACGCACGTGTCCACGGGGGGCGGAGCATCGCTGACGTACCTGGAAGGCAAGCCGATGCCGCCGATCGAAGTGCTGGACGGGAAGTAGGAAGCCTCCAGCTTGCGGCGGGAAGCGGGAGGCCCAATGTCCGTCGAGTTCACCGTTATCAGCATCGGCACGATGTCGAGGAATCTCCTGTGGGGCGAGACCGCCGCCGTTCGCACCAGCCACGCCACCACCACGCTGGTCACGGCCGGCAAACGGCTGATCCTGGTCGATCCCTCGCTGCCGGCGACGGTCTTGGCGGCGCGGTTCAGCGAACGCACCGGCAAGACGTTCGGCGACGTCACCGACGTATTCTGCACCACGCTGCGGCCGGTGCATCGCCGCGGCATCGCGGCCCTGCACCACGCCCAGTGGTGGGTGCATGAGGACGAGCTCGATGCGTACCGCCGTCACCTGGAAGGGCTGAAGGACACGGCCGAGCGGATCAGCGAGGAGGACGCCGGCGCGGTGGACGCGGACCTCAAGCTGCTGGAGCAGTTCCGCCCGGCGCCGGAGGAGTTTGACGAGCAGGTGACGGTGTACCCGATGGCGGGTCCGTCGCCGGGTTCGGCCGGGCTGCTGCTTACCCCGGCGACGGCGTCGATCGTGATCGCCGGCGACGGGGCCGTCACGGGCGAGCACGTCCGCCGGGGGCAGATCTGGGAAGGCTGCGCCGACCGGGAGGCGGCCTTGCGGACGCTGCAAGATTGCATGGAACTGGCCGATACCATCGTGTGCGGGCACGACAACGTGATGCACTTGGCGGGGAAGTGGTAACGGGTGCGGGAGCGGCGGCGACAACGATGATTCTTTCCGGTCGCGGGACGATTGCGGATTGCGGATTGGCCGGTTGGACGTCTGGTCGGCGATTTGGACCGTACGGCGTAGGAAGAGATGAGGAACGGACACCAGTTACTGGCGGGGTTCGCTGACGGGCAATCCGCGATCCGCGGTCGGCGGTCCGCAGTTGTCGGCAATCCGCGATCGGCGATTCTGCATCGGGGAAGGCTCCACGGATGACCTGGACCTCCTACCTCGCCGGGCACGTTCCCGAACTGCTGCTCATGGCGCTGCTGCTGTGCCTGTCGGCGTTCTTCAACGGCAGCGAGGCGGCGTTGTTCAGCCTTTCGCCGGGGCAGGCGTACAAGATGGCCCGCCAGAAGGGCGCCGGGCAAAAGGCGGCGTGGCTCATGGCCCGCCCGGAGCGCATCCTCCAGGCGCTGTTGCTGGGCAACCTGCTTGTGACGATCGCGTTCTTCGGCGTCTCGTCGGTGCTGCTGCACGGGCTGACCAGCGCGGCGCAGGCTCCGCCATACGTGGCAGGGCTGCTCTGGCTGGTTCCGCCGGTGCTGATCGTGTTGTTCGGCGACGTGACGCCCAAACTGGCCGCCCTGAACGTCGCGGAGCGGTGGGCCCTGCTGGCGGCCGGGCCCCTGGTGCTGTTGCGCAGGCTGCTCTCGCCGCCGGTGCGGGTGATCAACCGGGGCATCGTCAACCCCTTGACCCGCCTGCTGGCCCCTCGCCCCGCCGCCGACGCCAACATCACCGGCGAGGAGTTGGCCTCCCTGCTGGACCTCACCGCGCAGCGCGGCATCCTCGATCACCAGGCCAACGCCCTGCTCCAGGAAATCCTCTCCCTCACCGATCTCCGCGTCGCCGACGTCATGGTGCCGCGCGTGGACGTCATCTGCTACGACGTCGACTCGCCGCCGGCCGGGCTGGTCCAGATCGTCAAGCGCACGCACCTGCGGCGCGTGCCCGTGTACGAGCGCGACCCCGGGGCGATGCTCGGCGTCGTGCACGCCAAGCGGCTGCTGATGCAGCCCGGCACGCCCCTGCGGCAACTCGTCGTCAAGGTGCCCTTCGTGCCCGAGAGCGCCAACCTGGAACGAGCGCTCGTCCAACTCCGAGTCCGCCGGGCGCAGATCGCCATCGCGGTGGACGAGTACGGCGGCACGGCCGGGATCATCACGCTGGAGGATATCCTGGAGCAGATCGTGGGCGACCTGCCCGATGAGCACGACAGCCAGGAGGGCTCGCCCGTGGAGCACAAGGGCCCCGGCTGGTACGTGCTGGACGGCGACCTGCCCGTGCACGAGTGGGCGGAGGCGGCCGGCATGGACCTGGGCGGACCGAAGGTCAGCACGATCGGGGGGTTCGTCACGTCGCGGTTGGGGCGCATCGCGGCCGTGGGCGACGAGGCCCGCTACCGCAACCTGCGGTTCAAGGTGCTGTCGATGCGCCGGCGGCGCGTGGGCAAGCTGGAAATCCGTCTGCTGGAGGGCGAGGAATGATCGCCTCGGCGGGCATCCTCGAACTGGCCGTCCTGTCGGCCGTGCTGGCCGCGTCGCTGGCGTGCGGCTTCCTGTTCTCGGGGCTGGAGACCGGCGTATACACGCTGAACAAGGTGCGCCTGGAACTGCGGGCGTCGTCGGGGCACGTCGGGGCGCGCCGCCTGGCCGAGATGCTCGGCAGCGGCGACCGGCTGCTGGTGGTGCTGCTCATCGGCAGCAACCTGGTGGAATACGTCACCACCTGGGCGATCGTGCGTCTGTTCCTCCAGGCGGGCACGGGCGAGCACGCCGCCAGTTTCTACACGGAGTTGATCGCCACCACGGCGATCTTCATCCTGGGCGAGAGCCTGCCCAAGAACGTCTTCCGCCTGCACGCCGAGCGACTGGTGTATCGCTGGAGCTGGTTCCTCCGGGCGGCGAATCGACTGTTCACCGTCACCGGCCTGCTGCCCCTGGTCAGCGGCGTGTCCTGGGCGATGCTGCGGCTGGTGCGAGGCGGCAAGCCCGGGCCGACGCTGTCCGAGGAGCGCATGGCGGAGATCTTTGCCGAAGGCCAGGCCGGCGGCGCCATGACCCACACGCAGACGGTGATGGCCGACCGGGTGATGCGGCTGCGGTCGGTGTCGCTGGCGGCCGCGATGGTGCCGCTGCACAAGGTGGCGACGGTGGCGCCCGACGCGACGCGGCAGGAACTTCTGCGCGTCGTCGCCAGCACGAACTTCTCGCGGCTGCCCGTCCGCGCCGGAAGCGGAGCGATCCTCGGCGTGCTGGACGTCTACGACGTCCTGGCCGACGAGGACGTCCAGCGGCCCACCGAGCGCATGACCGACCCGTTGATCCTGATCGAGACCTACAGCATCTCCGACGCCCTGTACCACATGCAGCGATCCCACAGGCGCATGGCCGTCGTCGCCTCTGCCGCCGGACGCCACGTCGGCATCGTGACGATCAAGGACCTGGTGGAAGAGATCGTGGGCGAGTTGGAGGCATGGTAGCGGAAGACAGCAGGCAGCATCGCTGTGGGTTCGGGCACCGCTCAGAACACGGCAAAGTTTGTGAAAGAATTGGGGCTCGCGGGTCTGCCCACTCTGGAGGCCTTCTGTCGCCCCTTCGGGGCTCTACGCTTACTTGCTTGCATACCGGGGGCTTACGCCCCCGGCCCAATCCTCGACGCCCCTTCGGGGCTAAGGGTCCGTCACGAAATAACCTGAGCAAGCCAGTCTTGGTGGCACAGCTCTCCAAGCTGTGCAGCACAGGTCGGAGACCTGTGCCACCTGGGAAACGTGAACAAGTTATTTCGTGACGGCGCCTAAGAGGGAGAAGGGCCGCTCCTGCAATTCTTTCACAACCTCGCAGACGAAGAACAGTATCGCTTTACCCGCTTGCCAGGTGAGCCGGTGTCCGCTCTTCAGCCTGAAAGGCTGAGATAGTACAGCCCAGGGCGACGCCCTGGGAATGGATGTCCCAAAGCAACAAGCCCTGAGAGGGCGCAAGAACTGCCCGCCCGGGCGACGGCTTCTTTCGCCCTTTCAGGGCTTCGCCATCTTCGGACAC
>CAYWTX010000423.1:0-11357 GCA_964461295.1 uncultured Planctomycetaceae bacterium
GTGTCCGGCCATGGGCGGGACGCCCATGGGACGCATGGGCAAGATGCCCATGCCACACACGGGCGAGACGCCCGTGCCACGTCGCCAGTCCGCCCAGGTTGAGTCACGTGGATACCCAGACCGGCAATCGGCACTCGCCAACTGGCAATTGGCAATTGGCAATTGGCCGTGTTCACTGGGAGAGGGTGGATTCGAACCACCGAAGGCCGGAGGCCGACAGATTTACAGTCTGTTCCCTTTGTCCACTCGGGCACTCTCCCGCGCCGAGAACCACACGATACGACATGCGCCGGCGGGCGTCAAGGGCGAGATTCGGTGGCGCCAGGAGCGCCGGGAACGCCAAGAGGCAGGCCGGCAGAGGTTCAGCCGGGAGATCAGGACCGCTTGGCGCTGGAGGCCGCGTGCGATCCATCTTCCTCATCGTCCATCGGCAGGCCGTGGCCGGGCCTGTTGGCGTACAGCAGCCAGTACGCCACCGGGATCACCAGCAGCGTGAAAGCGGTCGAGGCGAGCAGGCCGAAGATCAGCGCCCACGCCAGACCGGAGAAGATCGGGTCGGCCACGATCGGCAGGGCCGACAGCAGCGCGGTGGCGGCCGTCAGCAGGATCGGCCGGAACCGCACGACGACGCTGTCGATGATGGAGTCCATCAGCGGGCGGCCGCGGCGGAGCGACAGGTGGATGAAGTCCACCAGGATGATCGAGTTGCGGGTGACGATGCCCGCCAGGGCGATCATGCCGATCATGGCCGTGGCGGTGAAGAAGATGCCGTGGCCATAGCCGCCGATGGTCGCGCCGCCGAGCAGGTTGAGCAGCCAGAAGCCGGGCATGATGCCGATGATCGTCAGCGGAATGGCCATCATGATGACCAGGGGGATGACGAACGATTTGGTTTGCCCGACGAGCAGGATGTAGATGGCCGCCACGGCGGCGAGGAAGGCCAGGCCCATGTCGCGGAACACGTCGAGGGTGAGCTGCCATTCGCCCTCGCCGGTGAAGCTGGCGCGGGCGCCGTTGGGCAGGGCCCAGGCCAGGCCGGCGCCGTTGTGGAGGAAGGTGCGGGCGGCCGGGGGGCGTGGCGCGGCGGTGGAGACCCAGCCGGCGCCGGCGCGGGCGGCGTCGGCGGGCATGGCCGCGCCGCTGGGGCGCTGGTCGGCCAGGATGTCGACGACGGCCTCTGCGGGCGCGCGGCCGACGACTTCGCCGAACACGTACACCACCGGCTGGAGGTTCTTGTGGTAGATGGTCTGGTCGACGGTGTCGCGGCGCCACAGGCCGAGTTCGGCCAGCGGGACGAGTTGCCCGGCGGCGCCCCGGACGTGCAGGCGCGACAGGTCCTCGGTGCTTGACCGTTGCGGACGGGGCAGGCGAAGGATGATCTCCAGCGGGTGCCGCTCGCCGGCGACGCGGAGCGTGCCGGCCTGGCCGCCTTCGACGGCGATGCGGAGGACGTCGGCGATCTGGTCGGCGGCGACGCCGTTGAGGGCGGCCTTTTCCAGGTCGGGCACGAAGGTCAGTCGCGTCCAGGGCGTTTCGATGGTGGAGTCGATGTCGGTGACGCCTTCCTCGGCCGCGAAACGGGCCTCGACGGCGCGTGCGGCGGCGAGGAGGTCGTCGTAGTCCTGGCCGGGCGCGGCGTAGACTTCGGCGGCGATGGTGGCGTAGACGGGCGGCCCGGGCGGGGGTTCGACGATCTTGAGGCGGGCGCCGGCGGCGGCGGCGATGGCGGCCAGGTCGCGGCGGATGCGCAGGGTGATCTCGTGCGTGGTGCCGGTCCGCCACTTGCGGTCGGCGAGGTTGACCTGGAGGTCGGCGACGTTGGGCCCGGTGCGCAGGTAGTAGTGGCGGACCATGCCGTTGAAGTCCATGGGCGCGGCCAGGCCGACATAGGAGACGACGTCGGCGACTTCGGGCACGGCGCGGAGGTACTGTTCGAGCCGGCGGACGACGGCGTCGGTGCGTTGGAGGGTGGTGCCCTCGTCGGTGTCGACGACGAGTTGGAAGTCGTTGCGGTTGCCGAACGGGAGCATCTTGAGCGGCACGCGGCGCGTGGCGGCCAGGGCTACGGCTCCGGCCATGAGCAGGCCGATGAGGGCGAGGAAGGCCCAGCCGGCCCAGCGGCGGCGGAGCATGGGGCCCAGCAGGAACTGGAAGGCGGGGTAGAGCGGCCAGGAGCGTGCGGCGTCGAGGCCGTGGGCGTCGGCGGTGGGGCCGTGGGGGGGCAGGAGCCCGCCGGGGCGGGTGTAGCGGCGGCGGAGGAAGCGGTAGGTGAGCCACGGCGTGATGGTGAAGGCGACGACCATGGACATGACCATGGCGACGGGCACGTTGAGGGCCATGGGGCGCATGTAGGGGCCCATCATGCCGGTGATGAAGAGCATCGGCAGGAAGGAGACGATCACCGCGATGGTGGCGCTGATGAGGGGGGGGCGGATTTCGGAGACGGCTTCCAGGACGATGGCGCGGCTGGCGCGGCGGCGCAGGGTGAAGTGCCGGGCGATGTTCTCGACGTCGACGATGGGGTCGTCCACCAGCAGGCCCAGGGCGAGGATCATGGCGAAGAGGGTGACGCGGTTGATGGTGTAGCCGGCCAGGAGGTTCACCGCCAGCGTGAGGCCGAAGACGACGGGCACGGCCAGGGCGACGATGAGCGACTCGCGCCAGCCCATGCCGACCAGCAGCACGGCGGCGGCGAGCAGGAGGGCGACGGCGAGGGCCTCGACGAGTTCGTTGACCTTGTCGTTGGAGGCCAGGCCGGTGTTTCGGGTGACGATGAGCTGCATGTCCCATGGGACGATCTGGCCGCGGAGCCGGTTCGCGGCGGCGACGATGTGGTCAGCCACGGTGACGGCGTTCGTGCCCGTCTTCTTGGCCAGGGCGAGGGTGACGGCGGAGGCGGGGCCGTCGTTGCCGTCGGCGGGCGGCGAGCCGAGGGCGGCGCCGGGGGCGTCGGGGCGCGGGTCGGCCCCGCGCGCGGGGCCCCAGTTGTGCCGCACGTAGCCGGCGAGTTCCTCCGGGCCGTCGCGCACCTCGGCGACGTCCTTGAGGAACACGGGTCTGCCGTCGAAGACGCCGACGACCAGTTCCTTGAGCTGGTCGGCCCGCACCAGGCCCTGCCCTGCCTCGACGCGGAACTGGCGGTCGTTTCGGGCGGCGTCGCCGGCGGTGACGGCGACGTTGGCGGCCTGGATGGCGCGGCGGACGTCGAGCGGGTCGACCGAGTGGGCGCTGAGCCCCTCGGCGTCGAGGCGGACGTAGGCGACGCGCCGCTGCCCGCCGACGACGTAGGCCCGCGAGACGTCCGGCACGCCAGCCAGGCGGCTGACGAGTTCCTCGCCCACGCGGCGGAGGGCGAATTCGTCGCCGCCGCGGCCGGCAAGCGTGAGCGTGACGATGGGGACGTCGTCGATCTCGACGGGCTTGATCACCCAGCCGGTGACGCCGGGCGGTACGACGTCGACGTTCTCGTTGATCTTCTTGAACAGCTTGACGACGCTTCGCTCGCGGTCCTGGCCGACGTGGAAGCGGACGGTGATGACGGCCTGTCCCGGGCGTGACATGGAGTAGACGTATTCGACGCCGTCGATGTGGTAGAGGATTCGCTCCAGCGGCGTGGCGACGAGGTTCTCGACCTCGGCGGCCGAGCGGCCGGGGAAGTTCACGTACACGTCGGCCATGGGGACGACGATCTGCGGGTCCTCCTCGCGCGGGGTGAGCGCCAGGGCGGCGACGCCGACGATGGTGGCGAGGATCAGCAGCAGCAGCGGCAGGTTCGAGTGCAGGAACATGCGGACGATGGCGTTGGTGAAGCCGCCGTGTCGGCCGGCCAGGTCCGCCGGCGGGGGATCGGTGCGGGCAGGCATCTACCGGCCCTCCGCCGCTCGGGCCAGGACGATCTCGCCGGGTCTCAGGCCGGAGAGAACCTCGACCAGGCCGTCCTCCAGCGGCCGGCCGAGTTGGACGGCCCTGCGGCGCAGGACCTTCCGCCCGGCGTCGTCGGCGACGACGTCGGCGGTCTCGATCTGCCCGACATGCGTCACCGCGGATGCGGGAATCGCCACCACCTGCGCGGTGTCCAGCGGGATGATCAGTCGGCCGAACATGCCGGCATAGATGCCGGGCTGACACGGGCCGGTGACCTTGACGGAGAAGGAGCGGCTGGCGGATTGCGCCTCGGGCACGATCTCGCTGACGGTGCCGCGGCAGGTCTTGTTCAGGGAATCGAGCCGCACGTCGATGAGTTGGCCGGGCTTGAGCCGCTGCGTGAGCGACTCGCGCACGGTGGCGACGAGCTGCATCCGCGTGGGGTCGAAGACGGTGACCAGGACCTGGCCGGGGACGACGGTGTCGCCGGCGTTGACCTTCTTGTCGACGACCGTGCCGGTGATGGGGGAGCGGATGACCGTGAACGACAGGTTCGTCGTCGCCTCGCGAAGGGCCTGCTCGGCGCGGGCGAGTTCGGCGTCGGCCGTCTTGACGGCTGTGTCGGCGCGGTCCACCTCCAACTTGCTGGCGCCGCTGGCTTCGAAGGCCTTGCGCAGGCTGTCCAATTCGGTGCGAGCCTGGTTGCGGGACGCGGTCGCCGACGCCATGGCCGACTCGGCGCGCTGCACGAGCGTCCTGAGCACGATGTCTTCCAGCCGGATCAGCACGTCGCCTTCGCTCACCTGCGCGCCGGCCTTGGCGTTCACCTCGAGGACCTTTTCCAGCAGTTTGGAGGCGACGGCCGCCTCGTAGACGGGCCGGATGGTGCCGACGGCGGACTCGGTGACGGGCACGGTGAGCAGCTTGACCGTGGCGGTGGCGGCGCCTGCCGGCAAGGGAGTCTGCGGCGGCGGGGCCGCTGCCGGGTTGACCTTGGGGTGGAAGTGGCCCATCAGGCCGAGGATGAGCAGGACGGTGCCGGCGGCGAGGGCAAGCCCCAGCGCGATCCTGGCAACCAGGCGCGCGACGCGGCGTTCCTTTGGCGAGACGGTAGCGGCCATGGGGCTGTCTCCGAAATTGCTTTGAGAATACCGGCTGCGCAACTATAGGCACGGGGAGGCAGCGGCTCAAGACAAAGGCGCGCGGGCATCTCCGGCACGCGAGGCAATCCGTCGACGAGATCCCGAGCGGGGCCAGCGTGCGGCGTTGTGTGGCGATGGCGAGCCCGGCAGGCCCTTGACAACACTGAGGCGAACGCCATACAAGAGACTGCATGATCGCGGGATGGCTCCCAAGCGGAAAGTCGCGGGGCGAGGAGCACCTCCGCCGGGAAAGGCTGCGCAGACAGGAGCAGCAGGCCAAGAACCTGCTGCGATACGCGACAGCCGGGCTGGAGTTCTTCCTGATTTTCCTGGTGGGCGTGTTGGGCGGCTGGTCGGTGGACCATTGGGTCATGCCGGGCTTCGGGCTTCTGAGCCTGCCGTCGTTCACGATATTCGGCGCGATGGTGGGTTTCAGCGTGGGGCTGTACCGGTTGGTCCGCAAAGGTTGGCTGATCCTTAAGACGGCCCGCAAGGAAAAGGAGCGGCGTTGGCGAGCGAAGCAGAGCGGGGGCACGGACGCCGGGCAGGAGTAGCCGCACATGACGAGCGAGATTGCCCCGACGCGGGTGAGTACCGCCACGCTGCTGGCGTGGGGTAGTCCCATGGGCGTGGCCGTGGGACTTGCGGGGGCATACCCGACGTGGCGGCTGGGCGGGCCGACGGCGCTGGCGGGCGAAGGCGTGGCCGGGGTGATCGTGGTGGCGGCGGTGACGATCGCCGGCCTGCTGGTGGACCGGATGGCGGCCGGGGGGCCGCTGGCGCCGGCGACGGAGTTTTGCGCTTCTCGGGTTTTTCGTATGCTATCGTGCGCGGCACTGGGTTTAATTGCCGCGTGGATCGCCATCGGGTCGGTGGTGGCGATGCTGGTCTGGCTGGCGCTGTTCTACACGGTGGTGCTGGTGGCGGAGGCCATCTCGTTGGCCCGCGCGTGGCGATGGAGCGCCAAAGCCTACCTGTGGGAGCCCCTCAAGAAGCGGCTGGCGAAATACCTGGCCTGAGTATGGAAGCGAGCGGGTGAGCGTGGTGCTGGCGGCGGCAAACCTGTTGGAGCATGTGCTGGACAAGCCTTGGCCGGGCGGCCAGGTGGAGTTGTTCGGCATGCGCTTCACGTTCATGTCCGGAGCGATCCTGTCGATCGTGCTGGTGGGCATCGTGCTGCCGCTGGCGCTGGTGCCGATGGCGCGGCGGCCCAAGCTCGTGCCCGGCGTCGGACAGAGCTTCCTGGAATCCATCGTGCTGTTCGTGCGCGATTGGGTGGCGCTGCCGTCACTGCACGACCGCGCGTACGACTACCTGCCGTTCCTGACCACGGTGTTCGTGTACATCTTCGCCCTCAACCTCATGGGCCTGGTCCCGCTGGACGTGATCAGCCGCCTGCTGGGCCTGCACGAATACAAGCTTGGCGGGGCCGCCACGGCCGTCGCGGCCGTGTCGGGCTCCATGGCGACGGTCTCGCTGCTGCTGATCCTGGTCACGGGGCTGTACCGTTCGGCGGAAGTGACGCGCCACCAGAGGCACTGGCCGCTGTGGCTGTGCATCGTCTTGTCGCCGGTGCTGTGGTTCCTGCGGCTGGCGCCGCCGATACCGGGGCTGGGCGGGAAGATCGCGTTGATCCCGATGGCGGCGCTGGAGTTGGCGTCGGCGCTGGCCAAGTGCGCGGCGTTGATGGTGCGTCTCTGCGCGAACATGGTGGCCGGCCACGCCCTGCTGGCGGTGCTGGTGATGTTCGCGATCCAGGGGCTGGAGGGAATCATCCGGGCGACGGCGTTCCACGGGATTTACGTCTGGCCGCTGTGCGTGGCGAGCAGTATCGTGCTGGAAGCGATGGAAGTGCTGGTGGCGGGTATCCAGGCGTTCATCTACACGATCATGACGGCGTTGTTTCTGGGCATGTACGCCGAAGCGAGCCACTGAGGCCGCTGGCGGACGAAGTGTGACAGGAAGGTTCGGGCGGCCGAGGGCCGCCAGGCAAGACAACAGGAGAACGGACATGGCGAAAGCACTGGCGGTGGCGGGGCTGCTGCTGACGGTAAGCGGGATGTGCGGGATGGCGTTCGCGCAGGGCGCGGAGAAGCCCGCGGCGGCCCACGAGGCAAAGCCCGCGGACTCGGGCATGAAGCCGATGGGCGTCATGGGCGCGTGCATCGGCGCGGGCCTGGCGGCCATCGGCGGCGGCATCGGCATCGGGCGCATCGGCGCGTCGACGGTGGAATCCATCGCTCGCCAGCCGGAGTCGGCTCGCGAGTTGTTCGCCCCGATGATCGTGACGGCCGGCATGGTGGAAGTCGGCATGTTGTTCTCGATCGTGGTCTGCTTGCTGGTAGCCCTGGCCTGAGCGATCTCAGGCGCGGGGCGCGGAGCGGCGCAATGCGGCGCAGAGGCGCACTGAAAACGGCCCTGTGGGCGCTGCCGGCGGGCCTGGGTCTGCTGGCCGCCCCGGCGGCGGCCGCGGCGGAAGAAGGCGGCAGCCGGCTGGGCGACTTCGGCTACTCGTTCACCACGCTGCTGGTGTTTGGCGTGCTGGTGTACGTGTTGGGCAAGTACGCCTGGAAACCGATCATCCAGGCCCTTCGCGACCGCGAGACGACGATCTCCCAGACGCTGGAGTCCATCGAGCGTCGCGACAAGGAGTCCCGCGAACTGGAACATCAGCACCGTTCGCGCATGGGCAAGGTGGACGAAGAAGTGCGCGACATCCTCGACCGCGGCCACAAGGACGCCGTGCGCCGCTCCGACGAAATGATCGCCACCGCGCGCGAGCAGGCCCGGCGGACCGTGCGAATGGCCGAGGAGGAAACCGAGGTCATCCGTCAGCGCACCGTGCGGGACCTGCAGGACCTGACGGCCGGCCTGGCCGTCGAGGTGGCGGCGGACCTGATGGAGTCGGAGTTGAAGCCCGAGGACCACCGTCGCCTGCTGGGGCAGGCCATGGTCCGCCTGCAGGAGCACGTGTCGGAGAAACCGGCGTGAGCGAAGCGCTGCCGCAGGTCGAGAGCGTGATGGGCGCGCCGTACGAAGCGGCGGCCGAGCCATATGCCCGCGCCCTGCTGGACAGCCTGGCCGGCGACGACGAGGCCGTGGCCGTCGACGCCGAACTGCGCGGGGTGCTGGCGGCGATGGGGCGCGTGAAGGGGGCCGACCTGCTTCTCAGCGGCGCCGTGGTGCCCGTCCGCGAACGGGCGCTGATGATCGCGCGGCTGTTCGCCGGGCAGGTCTCCGCCACGCTGGAGGCCCTGCTGTACGTGATGGCCGAGGGCGACCGGCTGGACCTCCTGCCGGCGGTGAGGCGGGCGTTCCACTCCGACCTGCTCAATCGGCAGGGGCGTCTGGTGGTGGTGGTGACCACGGCGGTTGAGTTGGCCCAGACGCAGCGGCTGGAAGTGGGGCGATTGATGACCGGGCTGCTGGGCAAGGAACCCGAGTTGACGTTCCGGGTGGACAGGAAGATCGTCGGGGGGCTGGTGATGCGGATCGGCGACCGCCTGTACGACGCGTCGATCCGCCGGGAACTGAACGAGATCCAGCGGCGGCTGGCCGCCGAACTGAAACTGGCGCCGACGACGGCGTTCGGCGGCGAGCCGAACGCCGCCTCGCGGGCGTAGCGCGCCGCGGGCGCAGGTGCGAGAGAACTATGAAGTCCAGGGCCGACGAAATTGCGAGCGTGATTCGGGAGCAGATCGGCCGGTACCGCGAGGAGCTGACCCGGCGGCGCGAAGGTGCGCAGAAGACGGACGACCTGAGCGAGTTGATCCGCCGGGAAGTAGATCGGTACCGTGGCGAGTTGGACGTCCAGAACGTCGGGCGCGTGCTGGAGGTCGGCGACGGCATCGCCCAGATCTACGGGCTGTCGGGCGCAATGGCCGGCGAAATGCTTGAGTTCGAGAACGGCCAGCTCGGTCAGGTCTTCAACCTCGAGGACCGCTCCATCGGGGCCGTGATCTACGGCCGGACGGAGGAGATCAAGGCCGGCGAGTCGGTTCGGGCGACGGGCCACCTGCTGTCGGTTCCCGTGGACGAGCGGATGATCGGGCGCGTGATCGACCCGCTGGGCCGCCCGCTGGACGGCGGCCAGCCCATCGAGGGCGCCCAGCGCCGCCCGCTGGAACTGCCCGCCCCCGGCATCGCCGCGCGCCAGCCGGTGGACGAGCCGCTGCAGACGGGCATCAAGGCCATCGACGCCATGACGCCCATCGGGCGAGGGCAGCGCGAACTGATCATCGGCGACCGCAAGACCGGCAAGACCGCCATCGCCATCGATGCCATCATCAACCAGAAGGACACCGGCGTCCTGTGCATCTACGTCGCCATCGGGCAGAAGGAATCCACCGTCGCCGGCACGGTCGAAATCCTCCGCCAGTGCGGCGCGATGGGCCACACGGTCGTCGTGGCCGCCTCCAGTTCGGACCCCGCGCCGCTGCAGTACATCGCCCCCTACGCCGGGTGCACCATCGGCGAGCACTTCATGTACGAACAGGGCCGCGCCGTGCTCATCGTCTACGACGACCTGAGCAAGCAGGCGGCCGCGTACCGCGAAGTGTCGCTGCTGCTGCGCCGCCCCCCGGGGCGCGAAGCCTACCCCGGCGACGTGTTCTACCTCCACAGCCGCCTGCTGGAACGCGCCTGCAAACTGGCCGACCAGTACGTCATCGTGCCGGCGAGCACCCCGGCCGAGATGAACCTCGTGCCGGCGGGGCAGAAGGCGTACATCGGTCCCCCCGGCCTGAAGGGAGCCAAGGAAGACCTCAAGAAGCTGCCCGACGCCGACAAGATGAAGGTCCACCGCCTGCCGACGTCGGGCGGGTCGATGACGGCCCTGCCGATCTGCGAGACGCAGGCGGGCGAAGTGTCGGCCTACATCCCCACCAACCTGATCTCCATCACCGACGGGCAGGTGTACCTGGAGCCGGGCCTGTTCTTCGCGGGCGTCCGCCCGGCCATCAACGCGGGCATTTCGGTCAGCCGCGTGGGGTACAAGGCGGCCGTGCCGGTGATGAAGAAGGCGGCGGCGGGGCTGCGCATGGACCTGGCGGCATATCGCGAGTTGCAGGCGTATACGCAGGTGAGCATGTCGGTGGATACGGCGACGCAGCGCCAGCTCGACCGCGGCGAGCGCCTGGTGAAGCTTTCGATCCAGCCGCAGTACCGCCCGATGCACGTGGTGGACCAGGCGCTCTCGCTGTACGCGGCGACGCGCGGCTACCTGGATGTCCTTCCCGTCGAGCGGGTGGCGCAGTACGAGCGCGACATGCTGGCGTACATGAAGGAGAAGCACGCCGACTTCTACGCGGCGATGCGGCGCGACCAGAGCCTGCCGGCCGACCGCGAGCAGCAACTCCGGGCGATTCTCGACGAGTTCGCCCAGGCGTCCCGCACCGCAAGCGACAAGGGCCCCGCATAGCCGCCCATGGCCAAGCCACGCCAAATCCTGAAGCACGGCAAGTCGGTCGCCAGCATCCGCATGGTGACCAAGGCCATGCAGACGGTCGCGTCGGTGCGGTTCCGCCAGGCGCACGAGAGGATCGCCACGTTCGCGCCGTTCGCCGAACGCATGGCGAGGGTGATCGGTTCGCTGGGCGGCCGGGCGGCGGCCGGCCTGAGCGGCCATCCGCTGGCGAGCGCCCCCGCCGGCGTACGCCGCGGCGCCGTGCTGGTCATCACGTCCAACCGCGGGTTCTGCGGGTCGTACAACTCGGCCCTGCTGCACCTGGCGATGCAGCACATGGAGCAGTTGCGGAGCCAGGGCTGGTCGATCGAACTGCACCTGACGGGCAAGCGAGGCGCGCGGCGGTTTGAGGCGCGCGGCGTCGCCATCGATTACATGCACGACCTGCCCGACTCGGTGGAGTACGCCATGGCGGCCCCGCTGGCCAACCGCCTGATGGAAGAACTGGCCGCCCGCGACATCGCCGCCTTCGACGTGGTGCACACGCCGTTCGGCGGCTCGGCCCAGGCCAAGCCCGTGGCGACCCGCCTGCTGCCGATCACGAAGGTGCTCGATGCCGAGGGCGGCGCCGCCGGGAAGGACGATGGAAAGGGCGAGGCTGTCGCCGACTTCTACCCCGCCCCCGACCTCATCATCCGCCGCCTGCTGCCGGCCATGGTGCGGCTGCGGCTGTACCAGTGCTTCCTCGACGCTGCCGCGGCTGAGCAACGGATGCGGATGGTGGCGATGCGGTCGGCGACGGACAACGCCGAAGACATGATGCGCGAACTGAAGGTCGCGTACAACCGTGCCCGCCAGGCCCAGATCACGACGGAACTGACCGAGATCATCGGCGGGCGGGTAGGTATCGAGTAGGAAAGAGAGTGTCGAGTGACGGGTGACGAGTG
>CAYWTX010000424.1:0-1988 GCA_964461295.1 uncultured Planctomycetaceae bacterium
GCTGCATCTGGAGATCATCACTGATCGGATGCAGAGGGAATTCGGGGTCCGGGCCAACGTCGGCAAGCCCCAAGTCGCCTACCGCGAGACGATCACCGCCCCGGCGCAGGCCGACTTCCGCCTCGAGCGGCAGTCCGGGACCAAGGTCCAGTTCGCGCACGTCAAGCTGGCCGTCGAGCCGGCGGCCTACGGGGAGGGCCTGAGCTTCTCGAGCGGCGTGCCGGTGGACAGGTTGCCGGCGGAGTACCAGCGGGCCGTGCAGGAGGCGAGCCTCCAGGCCTGCGGGAGCGGGATCCTGGCCGGCCACCCGCTGGTGGACCTGCGGATCCGGCTGACGGGCGGGACCTTCGAGGAGGACGCCTCCAGCGAGCCGGCCTTCAGGGCGGCGGGCGCGGAGGCCCTGCGGCGGGCGGTTCAGAACGCCATGCCGGCCCTGCTCGAACCGGTGATGGACGTCGAGGTGGTGGTCCCGGCTTCGTACCTCGGGGACGTGACCGGGCACCTGAACTCGAAGCGCGGGCAGATCCAGCACCTGGAGCCGCGCGGGGACGTCCGGGTGATCAGGGCCGAGGTGCCGCTGAGCGAAATGTTCGGCTACGCCACGCAGGTCCGGTCGCTGACGCAGGGAAGAGCGACGTACACGATGCAGTTCGCCCGCTACGAGCGGGCGCCCGAGAAGATCGCGACGGAAATCAAGCAGCGTTACATGGGCATCTGGACCCGCCCGTGACAACAGGACCGGCCCCGACGACGTCGAGAAGGAGGTAGCCAACCATGGCTCGTGCAAAGTTCGAACGGACGAAGGAACACGTGAACGTAGGGACGATCGGTCACGTGGACCACGGCAAGACGACGCTGACGGCGGCGATCACGGAGATCCTGTCGAAGAAGGGCCTGGCGGACTACGTTCCGTTCGACCAGATCGACAAGGCTCCGGAGGAGCGCGAGCGCGGGATCACGATCGCGACCGCTCACGTGGAGTACCAGAGCCTGAAGCGCCACTACGCCCACGTGGACTGCCCGGGTCACGCGGATTACGTGAAGAACATGATCACCGGCGCGGCGCAGATGGACGGGGCGATCCTGGTGGTGTCGGCGGCCGACGGCCCGATGCCGCAGACGCGCGAGCACATCCTGCTGGCCCGCCAGGTGGGCGTTCCGTACATGGTCGTGTTCATGAACAAGTGCGACATGGTGGACGACCCGGAGCTGCTGGAGCTGGTGGAGCTGGAGATCCGGGAGTTGCTGACGAAGTACGATTTCCCCGGGGACGACGTGCCGATCGTGCAGGGTTCGGCGCTGAAGGCTCTGGAGAGCGGCGACGCGGACAGTCCCGAGGCGAAGTGCATCTTCGACCTGATCGACGCCCTGGAGAGCTACGTGCCGACGCCGGTGCGCGAACTGGACAAGCCGTTCCTGATGCCCGTGGAGGACGTGTTTTCGATCTCCGGGCGCGGGACGGTGGCGACGGGCCGCATCGAGCGCGGCGTGGTGAACACGGGCGACAAGGTGGAGCTGGTGGGCGTGCGCGACAACCAGAGCACGGTCTGCACGGGCGTGGAGATGTTCCGCAAGATCCTGGACCAGGGCATCGCGGGCGACAACGTGGGCCTGCTGCTGCGCGGGATGAAGAAGGAAGACATCGAGCGCGGGATGGTGGTGTGCAAGCCTGGTTCGGTGAAGCCGCACACGGACTTCGAGTGCGAGGTCTACATCCTGTCGAAGGAGGAGGGCGGCCGTCACACGCCGTTCTTCACGGGCTACCGGCCGCAGTTCTACTTCCGGACGACGGACGTGACGGGGTCGGCCCATCTGCCCGAGGGCGTGGAGATGGTGATGCCGGGCGACAACATCAAGATGACGATCGAGCTGATCACGCCGATCGCGATGGAAGAGGGTCTGCGGTTCGCGATCCGCGAGGGCGGCCGCACGGTCGGCGCCGGGGTCGTCGCCAAGATCCTGAAGTGAGCGGCCTGAAATAGGCAGGA
>CAYWTX010000425.1:0-18318 GCA_964461295.1 uncultured Planctomycetaceae bacterium
GGGCTGATGGAACAAAGCCCAGGGCAACGCCCTGGGTGCCAGAACATCAATGAACAAGCCCTGTAAGGGCGGCAGAACCGCACGGAACCATTTCTTTCGCCCTTTCAGGGCTTGATCTTGGGGGCCATGGGTACCCAGGGCTGCCCTGGGCTGTCATACGTCAGCCCTTCAGGCTGAAGATGCCGGTAACAGTGCTACAGTGTCGCTTTCGCAGTTCCTCCACAAGCTCTCACTTCGCCTTCTTGATCCCCTCCAGCTTCGCCAGCAGCGACTGGGCCGTGGCGGCCTCGGGGCTACCGGGCAGGTCCCTGAGCACCTGTTCCAATCGCGGCTCCACCGCCTTCAGCCGCTGGGCCCAACTGGCCGCCATCACGTCGCCGTTGGGCACTTCGTCGAAGTACGGGCGGAAGCGGAAGTCGAACTCCTTCTTCACGGCGGGCAGGGCGTAGTCTTTCAGTTCGGCCTTCGGCCTTGTCGAGAACGCCGCCGTCGAGTGCAGCGACCAGCCCTTGGTTCCCGGCCGAATCATTACGGCGATCACGTGTTTGCCCTTCTTGAGCGGCACTTCGATGCCGTGCTGCATGTCGGCGGGCGCCCGGCCGTTGCCGGTCTGGATGGTGTCCAGCACGCCGCTGCCGTCGACGTACCAGCGCATGAACCAGTCGGCCCCGGCGTTGACGTACAGCGTGCCGTCGGCGGGGGCGTCGATTTGGGCGAAGCAGTAGGCGGTGAACGGCGAGGCGACGTCGACCTGGTCGGGCGCCTTCGTCCAGTCCTGCGGGACGCCCTTGGTGTAGGAGAACAGGCCGGTCAGTTTGAGCATGGCGTCCATCGCGGGGATGTCGTGGACGTCGAATTCGCCGTCGCCGACCTTGACGGTAGCGCCGGGCATGGCGGCCAGCGTTTCTGCGGGCAGCGTGGGCACGTCGTTGGGCAGAGGCCCGAGCACGCGCCACGTTCTGGTCAGCGTGAACGCGTCGGCCTTCTTGTCGGCCAGGGCCTTTCTCACGTCGATGGGCATCTCGTCGGTGCGGATGCCGCGGTCGTAGAACTCCGGGTCGATCTTGATCAGCACCGGGTAGAGGCCGGGCTTGAGCAGCATGGCCTCGTCCTTCTGGAGCTTGTATCCGCCGACCCAGACGGTGATGCCTCGCATCTTGTCCTCGAACCAGGCGGGCTTCATCACGCGCTGCACCGTGTTGTTCAGCACGGTGTAGAACAGGCCCGAGTACTCCTTGCCGCTGCACGCTCGCGGGTCGAGGAACGCGTCGAACGCCGGCATGGAGTCGCCCGTGCCCTGTAGTTCGCATTGCCGCGAGAACGAGGGCGGCACGTTGCCCGCCTGCGACGGCGGCAGCGCCGAGAACGTCACCGACGCGTCCTTGAGCCTGACGGTCGTGCCGGCCCGCGGCCGCAGCGAGGCGAGGTCCGCCTCGGCCTCGGCGCCGGGGGCAAACGGCCCGGCGCCCAGCCAGTACTCGGTGGGGTAGGTGCGGAATTCGCCCAGCGGCAGGTCGCTGCCGATGGCGAGGTTCTTGGCGGGCTCGACCAGCGGTTGCTTGCCCTGGAGCGGTTCGGGGCCGATCCAGTTGAACAGCTGCGCCGCCAACTGGCGGGCCTGGAACGCGCGCCCCTCCTCGCCCTTGACGGCGACGCAGGTGAGCGACCTCCGCGTGCGGACGAAGAGGCGATCGCCGCTGAACACCGGCGGCAGGGCACTGAACTCGAGCTTCATCTCCGGCTGCGCGACGAAGAACGTGCCGTCCGTGGCGACCATCGCCATGCGGCTGGCGTCGCCGTTGCCGAACGAATGCCCGCCGCCGGCCAGGAAGCACAGGTACTCCCCGGCCGGGGTCGGCGGGGCGTAGCTGCCGACCGTCTCGTTGAGGATCGGCTTGACGCGGATGGCCGTCGAGCCGGTCGTCGCGTCGGCCACGTACAGGGCCGAGTGGCGGTCGGCGCAGTGCGGGCCGTGGTCGACGATGTGGTTCCACCACCACAGCATGCCGTTGTGTACGATGCCGGGGGCGTCCATGTACCACTTGCGGTCGGTGTTGCCTTCCCACGTCTCGCGCCACGCGAGCTTGCCGTCCGGCTGGGCGTAGACGAAGATCGCCTTGGCGAAGCCAAGGCTGGTGAGGTAGATCGTGTCGTCCGACGCGCACACCGACTGCTCCAGCGGGCAGAACACGTCGATCTTCAGCGACGGCTTGCACGTCGTCAGGTCCAGCAGCACGAACGCGTTGGCCACGTAGTACACCTTGTCGGACCCGCGCGGCTGCACGAACAGGCCGTCCTCGCGTTTGCGGTTGGTGCTGAAGCGGCCGATCTCGCCGCTGCCGTCGGCCTTGAGCATCACCACGCCGGTGGGGGCGCGGTTGCTGTTTGGCGGCAGGTTGATCTCGTCATCCAGCGCCGCCCAACCCTTGCCCGCGCAGCCCTGCACCACGATCACGCCGTCGAAGTGCTTCACGCTCGGCACGGCCAGGCCGGTGCTCTTACGCCACAGTTCCTTGCCGCTGCGGTCGAAGGCGACGACCTCGCCGGTGGCCGTCGCGAAGACGACGGCCTCGCCGGTTTGCACCGGTGTGGAGGCGACCAGGTGCCGCGAGTCCACCGCGCGGTGGAGACCCAGCTTCGCGGCAAGCTGATTGCCGGCATCGTACGCCGCCCGTTCATCGGCAGCCGTCACCACCTTCTGGTAGACCGCCTCGGCGGCCGCGTCATACGTCGCCACGCGTTGGGACCACAGTTGCTTTCCCGTGGCCGCGTCCAGGCACGCCAGCGTGTCGTGGGCGACGCCCACGTACAGCCGCTCGCCGGCGGCCAACGGAATGCTCCGCCCGCCGAGCTTCGCGTCCCTCCACAGGACGTTGGTCCCCTTCTCGATATCGCACGCCATCGGCGGGTTCGTCGGCTGGGGCTTGGCGGCCAGTTTGCTCGGCCTGGCGGCGGGCAGGTCCTTCTCGGCCTGCGGGTCCCGAGTCGTCACGGCCAGCGTCAGCCACGCCCCGCGCCGGTCCTGGTCCAGCCGGGCCAGCAGGACGTTCTCGCCCTTGGCGAGGTCGGCCTGCACGATCACGCGCCCCAGCGGGCGCTGGCGGACGGACTTCAGCCGCGTCTCGGTCCACAGCAGCTTGCCGTTCAGCCACACTTTCGCGTAGTCGTACGTGCCGATGTTGACCCACGCCTTGCGCGGCTCGTCGCTGGCGATCCGCGTCGTCGCGTAGTAGGAGGCGCCGTAGTTGCCGTTGTCCCAATCCATGCCGGGGGGCATCACGCGAAGGTCAGCCGTCACCGCCGTCCAGGCCAGCGCCTCGCCGGCGCCGCCGCCGGCCTTGCCGGGCTTGCCGGCCTTGCCGATCTGGAGCGTCCGCGAGCGGTCCAGCCACTGGCGGAACGGCGTCAACTTGGCCGGCACGATATCCGGCGCCAGCGCCTCGATGTGCTCGAATCCCGTGCGCTGCTCGAACGGCCCGATCACCATCCACGCCGTGGCGTGCTGCCAGCCGTCCGCCTTCGCGGCCAGCACGTTCGTGCCACCCCTGGTTTCCATGGCCGCGCTGCCGCCGGCGGGGCTGCTTCCGCCGCGCTCTTCCACCGCGGCCGGACGCTTCGCATCCGGCTCGCCGGCGCCCTTGATCCCCGCCACCGCGGCGGCCAGGTACTCCGCCAGGGCCTCGCCGGCGGGGCCGTCTGCCGGCCATTCGGGCCTGGCCGTGTCCATCTGCCGCTTGGCGTCGAACAGCGGCAGGGGGTGCGCCTGGATCGCCAGGTGCAGCGCCCGCACGTCCAGCACCAGTTCGCCCGCCGCCGCGGCCATCGCCTTCACCGCGCCCGCGTCGTCGGCCGGCAGGTCGGCCGCGGGCGGCAGCATCGCGTCGATGCGGGCCATGTCGTCCAGCAGCATGCCGCGGACGGTGCCCGCCGCGTCGGGCATGGCGCCGTGGCTGCCGTAGCGGCCAACCACCGACGGCCCGCCGTAGCCGTGGATCTTGCCCTCGTAGCTGCCCATGTCGCCGGCGGCCTTGTACGTGCCGGTCAGCAGGTTTCCCTCGAGCCTGGCGTCGATGGTGAACGTCGCGATCACCGGCGGCAGGCGCCCCAGCAGTTTGCCGCTCAGTTCCGGCCCCGCCTTGCCGCTCGCCGACGCCGGGCGAACCTTCGTCGTGTTGGGAAACCAGCTATCGCTGTGCAGCATGATCGTCAGCTCGCCCGTCAGGCGGCCGTTGTCGTAGTTCAGTTTGTCGGCCAGGCCTTCGTGCTTGCCGTTGTTCCACTTCAGCGTGCGGACCTCCACGGGCGTGAACCGTGTGCCGGGCGCCTCCACGCGAATCAGGATCGACCGCGCCGCCGGCGAGTGCTTGTCCGCCGCCGCCACCGGAGGCCACTCCAGCCCCGCCTCCAGGAAGAACTCCACCGTCACGGCCTTGGGGTTCACCGCCGCGTCCAGTTCGTACGTCTGCGGACGGTCCCTGGTGTAGGCTCGCGCCTCGAACCGGTCCCACCAGCCGATCCGCTTTCCCGGCGGCAGCTTCTCCTGCAGCGTCTGGTCGAGCTTGTACGCCACCTGCATCGCGCCGCTCAGCTTGCCGTCCTTCAGCGACAGCCCGGCCGCGTCGGCCACGAAACGGTGCCGCGGCTGCCAGGCGCCCACGTTGTGGCTGGAGTAGAAGTACTGCCGGTACTGCCCCATGTTGAGCTGGTCCCACGCGGGCACCCATGCGTGTACGTCCGCCCATTGCCCGCCCGACTGCTTCAGCGTCAGTTCCAAGTCGTCGGTGTCGGCGCCGCGCTCGGCCCGCAGCACCAGCACGGCCGGGTGAGTGGCGTTCAGCTTCTCCCGCAGGCGGGCCTGCATCGCCTTGCGTAGGGCGACCAGTTCAGTGAAGCTTGCCCGCGCGGCGCCGGCCGGTCCCGCCGCCTCGGCCGCTGCCGCCCACCCCGCCAGAACCACGCACAGCACCGCCATTCTCGCCAAACGCCTTCTGACCATGAACAGTCACTCCTTCGGGCCGAACCATCGGGCATACGACACGGAAACGCAACAGTTTGCCCGCGACAGCGGGGTGGAAGAACGAGCCCCAACACGCGACGGGCCCGCTTGCGGTTCAGCGGCGGCCGCACGGCCAGTCGCCACGCCGCAATCGGTCTGGCGAATGTCGTTAGGGTCCGTCACGAAATAACCTGAGCAAGCCAGTCTTGGTGGCACAGCTTTCCAAGCTGTGCAGCACAGGTCGGAGACCTGTGCCACCTGGGAAACGTGAACAAGTTATTTCGTGACGGCGCCTTACCGATATGTGAACTGTGCCGTGGCGTTGCAGGCCGTGTCGCCGCGAAGGCGCACCCAGTGCGCCGAGTAGCCGTCGGGGAACTCGTGCCGCACCGTCTGCCCGGCAGGCGCCTTCAGCGTCGCGTACGTCGCCCACCACGCGCCCGCGGCCAGAACGTCCACCTCCACGGTGAACGTCACGTCGGTCCTGGCGTCGTGCGAAAGCTCCAGCGTCTTGCGGTCGTAGTTGGTCATCATGTAGGCGGCCGACGGCTCGTCCGCCCTTATGGCCGTCCGCTTCCACGGCCCGCCCAGCCCGCGCGGCTTGCCCATCTGCCACAGGTCGTCGAACTTGCCGAACCACAGCCCCGCCTTGCCGTCGCCGCTGGCGAAGTAGTGCCCGTCGCTCCGGGCGCCGGCCCGCGTGCCGGCCAGCACCAGCAGCCCGCGCCAGCAGCAGTAATCGCTGATCATCCGCCCGTGGGTCGCCACCGGCCTCGCCCGGCGGATGCCGCCGCTGTGCGGCACCTCGTAGAACGTGCCATCCACGTTGCCCAGCGAGCGTTCGGTGATCACGGTCCGAGTCTCGCGCCCGCGCCAGCCCTTCGCCGCCGCGGCCGCATACGGCGAATCCGCCTCGAACCCCGGCAGCAGGTACCCGTCGGCGTCGGAGCCCGTCCTGCCGGGCTTGGCGGCCCTGGCCGGTCTGCTCGCCGGCGCCTTCGCGTTCGGGGCTTCACCCGGACGCATCTCCATCCGCATGTTCATCTCGTAGTGCCCGACGTCCGCGGCGGCGCCCTGGGCGTCCACGCCGACGGCTGCGAAGTCCAGCATCTCCGACTTTGCCCGGTGGAGCATCGTGCCTTCGCAGCGCGGCTCGGCCTTGCCCGCCGTCGCCAGGCTGGCGAACATCTCCGCCCGCTCCTTGCCGTCCGCCGGTCCGCCAGAACTGGAGAAGTGGAAGTACGCCACGGCCGTGCAGTCCACGTCCGACTTCAGCCGCGCCCACTGCCCGCGGAAGTCGGGCGGGAAGATGTGGTACGCGTATCCCGCGGCCGGCACCTTGACCTGCCGATAGTCCTTCCAGCGGCCATCGCCCTCGACATCCACCTGGAGCGTGAACGTCGCGTCGGCCTTGCCCTTGTTGCCCAGGTGCAGTACGCGTTTCTCGAAACCCGCCACGAGCATGGGGTCGGAGAACTCGCCCGCCTTCACCTCGTCGTTCACCCATGGCCCGCCCCAGCCGGCGGGCTTGCCGAACGACCGCAGTTCTTCCTCGCTGCCGAACCAGAGGTTCGACTGCGATTGCGTGGTCAGGCCGCCGCTGCTTAGGACCGACGCGTCGTCGTGGCACATCACCAGCCGGCCGTTCCACGTGCACCAGTCCGACACCATCCGCAGGTGCGTGGCGATCGGGCGCAAGCCGCCCGTGCGCCCGGGGCGGAAGTCCTTCGGGAAATCGTAGAACATCCCGTGGTGGTCGAGCAGGAACCGCCCGCCGGCGGTCTCGCGGATCCGCGGCCATTCGGTGAACCAGCCGTGCCCCGCGTCATGCGTGTAGCTGGCCTTGGGCAGGCGGTAGGTGTGCCACCTGCCCTTGTCGCACACCTTGAGGATGACCGACTTCGCGTCCCAGCCCACCGTCCACAGCGGGTCGTCCGCGGCCGGGCCGCGGATGCCGCCCGGCGAGGTCACGTCGGTGAACTGCTTTTCCTCCAGCAGCGTCCACTTGTCGGCCTTGCCGTCCCACTCGGCCAGGCCGCCGCGCCCGCCGTTGTTGGCGACCACCAGCCGTCCCTGCCCGCTGTAGCCGCCCTTGCCGTGGGCGCCCGTCACGCCCTTGTCCTGCACGCGGCAGAGGATCGTGCCCTTGCCCGTGTGCACGTCCACCTCGGCCAGGTGGCCTTCCATGCCGTAGAGGAAGACCTTGTTGGCCGGGTCGGTCAGGTGCCTCGCCACGGCCGTGCAGCGGAACCTGCACCCCTCCAGCTTGCGGGCGTTGCCGTTGGCGTCCACCACGCAGCCGGAGATGAAGAGTTGGTTGGTCTCGGGGTGGATCATGCGGTCGCCCAGGCCGCTCACGCCGCGAAGGTGGCACTTGAGGCCCAGGGCGTCGTCCACGCTGTAGAGTTCGCCGCCGCCGCCGGAACCGTACCAGTTGAACCACAGTTTGCCCGCGAAGGGCACGAGCGTGCCGATGCCGCACTCGTCGCCGCCCAGCACGCCCAGGTGCGGATACACGCCGCTGATGCAGACCGGCGCGGGCGGCGCGCCGAGGGCGGCGGAGGAAACCAGTGCGAGGATGAACCCGGCGAAGGTTGCGGCGGTTATTCGCTTCATGCTTACTTGAAGCGAGTTCGCCGCCTGGAGTGTCGCCGCTTGTGTTCAGTAGTCTTCCAGCACCGGTTGGGATTTCGGTTCGGCTTCGCCGATCTTGCGCAGCCCTCCCAGCCCCATCCGCGCCGCCAGGCGGTACAGAAGCACGTACAGCGTCGGCACGACCACCAGCGTCAGCACCGTCGCGAACGTCAGGCCGAAGATCACCGCCACGGCCATCGACGACCACCACTGGCTGGATTCGCTCTTCCACGCCATTTCCATCGTGTGGAAGTCGAAGCTGATGCCCAGCGCCATGGGCACGAGGCCCAGCACCGTCGTCCCGGCCGTCAGAAGCACCGGGCGCAAACGGGTCGCCCCGGCCTCGACGGACGCCTCGACGACTCCCATCCCGCGCTGCTGGAGCTGCCGGGTGTAGTCCAGCAGCACGATGGCGTTGTTCACCACCACGCCGGCCAGGCTGATCACCCCGATGCCCGTCATGATGATGCCGAATCGCTGGTGAGCCGCCAGCAGCCCGCCCAGCACGCCGATCAGCGAGAGGACCACCGTGCTCATGATGATCAGCGGCACCGACACGGTGTTGAACTGCATCACCAGGATCAGCGTGATCAGCAGCAGCGCGATGATGAACGCCTTGACCAGGAACGACTGCGCTTTCTCCTGCTCCTCCTGTTCGCCGGCGTACTTCAGCTCCACGCCGGCCGGCGGTTGCAGCCCCGCCAGGCGCTCCTGCGCGTCGGCCAGCACTTCCTGGCCGCTTCGCCCCTCGGCGTCGCCGGTCAGCGTGATCACCGGCTTGGCGTTCACGTGCAGGAGCGTCCCTCTGCCGCCGGTGTACTCGAAGCTGCCCAGCGAGCTGAGCGGCACGGCCGAGCCGTTGGCGCTGGGCACCTGGAGTTGAAGCACCTTCTCCACGTCGGCGCGTGTGGTCAGCGGCAGGCGGATGGTGATGTCGTATTCGTCGGGGAACTGGCGGTACGTGCCGACCTTCCAGCCGAACAGGGCGGTCTTGAGGTAGTTGCCGATCGTCGTGGGGTTCAGGCCCAGCAGCGTGGCGCGGCGGCGGTCCACCTGGAACGCCAGTTCGGGTTTGGTGGCCACCCAGTCGCTGCGGAGGTTCACCAGGCCGGGCACGTCGGCAATCATCTTGCGCGCCTGCTCGCTCACTTCTTCCAGTTGTTTGATGTCCTTGCCGATCACGCGGACCGTGACGGCAGCGCCGGTGGGGGGGCCCTCCTTCTGCTTCTCGACCTTGACCTCGACGCCGGGCAGGTCGGCCAGCAGGGCGCGGATCTCGTCCAGGGCCGTGGCGCTCTGGCGCTGGCGCTTGTCGAAGTCCTTGAACACGAGCGTGATGTTGGCGATGTTGGTGCCGCTGGTGGAGGGGCTGAGCGGATCGCCGCCCCCGCTGCCTTCGCCCACGTTGGCGATCATGTGCTTCAGTTCGCGGCGGTAGGGGGCCAGACGCCGCTCGACCTCCAGGGCCAGGCGGTTGATGTCCTCGATGTTCGTCCCCTGCGGGGCCCGCAGGTTCACCAGCCCGTTCTTGGGGTCCAGGTCGGGGAACAGCTCCACGCCGCGGCCCCACTTGCCGTACGCGATCGCCAGCCCGAACAGCAGCAGCAGCGACACGCACAGTGTCACGTACCAGCGGTCCAGCGAGGTCTGCAACACCGCGCGGTAACCCGCCATGAACGGGTTGCGCCGGCGCCGCTCCACGTGGTCGGCGAGCACCTTCACCTTGATGGACAGCGCCGAGATCGTCGGGTTGATCACCATCGCCACGAACAGGCTGCACATCAGCACGATGATCAGCGTGATCGGCAGGTACTTCATGAAGTCGCCCATCATGCCCGGCCAGAACACCAGCGGCGCGAACGCCGCCACCGTCGTCAGCGTCGAGGTGATCACCGGCCAGGCCACCTCGGCCGTGCCTTTCTGAGCCGCCTCCAGCGGGCGGTAGCCGATCGTCATGTGCCGGTAGATGTTCTCGACGATCACGATCGCGTTGTCCACCAGCATGCCGGTGGCCATCACCAGGCTGAACAGCACGATCATGTTCAGCGTATAGCCCATCGCCTGGATGATCGCGAAGCTCATCAACATGCTCAGCGGGATGATGGTCGCGACGACCATGCTGGAGCGGAAGCTCATGAAGATCAGCAGCACGCCCACCACGAGGATGAAGCCGGTGGCGATGTTGTTCTCCAGGTCGGCCACCATCATGCGGATCTCGTCGGACTGGTCGATGGTGACCTCCAGGTTCACGCCCTTGGGCACGATCTTGCGAGCCTCGTCGAGGATCGCCCGCATCTTGTCCGACAGGACCAGGATGTTCGCCCCCACGCGCTTCTGCACGCTCAGCGTGATGCTCTCGCGCCCGTCCAGCCGGGCATAGCTCGTGCGGTCCTTGAACGTGTCCGTCACCTTCGCCACGTCCGTCAGGTAGATCGGCTTGCCCTCCCGCTGTGCCAGCACGAACCGGTCGATCTCCGAGGGCTTCTTGACCTCCGCGGGCACGCGCACGTTGAACTTCATCCCGCCGGTTTCCATGTTTCCGGCCGAGATGTTCACGTTCTCCGAAGGAATCAGCGCCATCAGCTCGGGGATGGTCAGGCCGTAGCCGGCGACGCGCCCGGCGTCGATCTCCAGGCGGATTTCGCGCTCCAGACCGCCAATCACGTCGACGTTGAGCACTTCCGGCAACCGCTCCTCGATGGCGTCCTCGAGGTCGTCGGCGATCTCCTTGAGCAGCACGGGCGAGACGTCGCCTGAGATGCTGATCATGATGACGGGGATCTCCGCGACGTTGATCTCGCGCAGGCTGGGCGCGTCCACCTCCTTGGGCAAGTCGGGCTTGGCGAGGTCCACTTTGTCGCGGACGTACTGCATCGCGGCGTCGACCTTCACCTCGGGCAGGAACTCGATGATGATCATCGACATGCCGTCGGCGCTGGAGGACCGGATTTCCTTCACGCCCTTCAGGCCCGAAAGCTTCTTCTCGATCTTGTTGGTGACGGCGCTTTCCACGTCGGCCGGGCTGACGCCCTCGTACACCGTCGTCACGATGATGATGGGGATCTGCACGTCGGGCGCGGCCTCGCGCGGCAGCGTGATGTAGCTCCACGTTCCCATCGCGAGGATGAGCACGATGAGCACCGCGACCGTGACGCGGTTCTTGATGGCAATGTCAGAGAGGATCATGCAGGCACCCCCGTGCCGAATTGCCAATTGCCGATTGCCAATTGCCGATTGCAGAATGCTTCCCTATCTGGAATGGGCAATGGGCAATGGGCAATAGACAATGGGCAATTGGCAATGGGCAATTGGCAATGGGCAATCGGCAATTGGCAATGGGCAATAGACAATGGGCAAGTCGCAATGGGCCATAGGCACTGGGCAATGGGCAATGGGCAATTGGCAATTGGCAATGGGCAATGGGCAATGGGCAATAGGCAATGGGCAATGGGCAATAGGCAATGGGCAATGGGCAATAGGCAATAGGCAATTCTCCCGCTACGGGCGACGCGGTCCTCTCAGGTCCCGGCTGCGTCGCGGGCTTCGTCATCGCCCCGTTGATGACCTTCACCGCTTGTCCCGGTCCCACCAGGCGGGGGTTGTCCGTGATCAGCGCGTCGCCGGCCTTCAGGCCCGACAGCACCTCCACGTGGATCGTGTCCTCCCGCGTGCGGAACCTGCCCAGCGTCACTTCCCGCGGCTGGGCCAGCCCGTCCTGCACCAGGTAGACCCGCTTGCCGTTCTCCAGCGGGATCACAGCCGCCAGGGGGATGAGGATCGCGTCGTTCTGGATGCGGCGCACGAACTCGACGGAGACGAGCTGCCCGCTCCTGACCGCCCCGTCGGGGTTGGCAACCGTCACTTCCACCGGGGTCGTGCGCGACCGCGGGTCGGCCAGTTCGCTCACGTACGTCACCTTGCCCGCCACCGCCTTGCCGCCGCGGGCGTCGATGAACACCGTGGCGTCCTGGCCGGTCTTCACGTACTGAATGTCCTGCTCGGGCACGCCCACGGTGATCTTCACCATGTCGATCTGCACGATCTCGGCCACGTTCGTGCCCGGCTGGACGTACTCGCCCGCCTTGACCGGCACGCGGTTGAGAATGCCCGAGATGGGCGCGCTGATGGCGGAGCGGTCCAGGCGGGCCTTCGCGGCGTCGAACCCGGCCTTGCTGGCGGCCGAACGCGTGCGGATCACGTCCAGTTCCGTGCCGCTGGCGGCGCCTTGCTTGATCAGGCCCGTGATGCGGGCCACCTCGCGGGCGTCGAACTCCATCGACGCCTTCGCCTGGCTGAATTCCGCCGCCGGCAGGTCCGTGTTCAGCGCCAGCAGCCTGTCGCCCGCCCGCACCGGCCGGCCCTCGGCGAGGAACACCGTTTCGATCCGTCCGGGCACCTCCGCCGCCACGCGAACGACGGTGTTCGGCTCGGCCGTGCCGGGCAGCGTGAACGAATCCGGCAGGCGGGGGATGGGTTGGATCGTGGTCACCCGCACGTTCACCGGCGCGACCTGGACGGGCGGCACTTCGACCTTTGGCTTCGGCCAGGCCGCCACCGCGACGACGGCCGCCAGCGCGGCGACGATGGCCGCCACGCTGACCAGCGTGCCCAGAACCCGCCCGCTTCGGCCCCGCTCCAACGTAAGGCGACACTTACGGGGAGACGCGCTTGTAGTACCGCCGTAAGGCGGGTCGTTTCTTGGCGAAGGCGTGCCGGGATTCCGCCTCACGGCGGGACTACAAACGAAGACCTGCGCTCCAGCCCCTCCCGCAAGTGCCCCCTTACGCTCCAACCTGTTCCGCTTTGCGATCACGTCCGACTCCTTCCCGGCAACTCAGATAGCCAGGCTTCCACTCACCACCGTCCCTCGACACCCCAGGGGCCGTTGGCCCGACGCCCGTCACTGTCTTTCCACTCCCAGCGAGCCGAGGATCGCCCGCTTCAGGTCCGCCACGAACGCCTCGTCCACCCGTACGCCGGTGCCCGTGATCGTCTCGACTTCCAGGCCGTCCAGCAGGCCCATGATCATCGCCGCCGCCATCGCCGGGCTGGCCGCGGGGCGGAACCGCCCCTCGCCGATTCCCTGCTCCACCACCCCGGCCAGGCGCTGGCGAAACATGTTAAACGCCGTCTGTAGCGTCGAGGCCATCTCCCCCCCGCGGTGCCGCGCCGCGCCGAGCATGAACTCCAGCACCAGCCGGCCGATCTTCACGTGGTGCCCCAGCCGCCGGTGCCAGTAATCGATGAGCGTTGCCAACTTCGCGTCTGCCGGGGCCTCCGAGGCGAACAGCCCGGCCGTGTCCGCCTCCGCCGTTGCCAGCGCGGCGGCGACAACCTGCTGGAAGAGCTGTTCCTTGTTCTCGAAGTAATTATAAACGCTGCCTTTAGCGATCCCGGCCTTGGCCGCCACCTGATCGATGGTCGTCACCGCGTACCCTTGGGCGTCAAACAGGTCCACGGCGGCATCCATGATCTGCCGCCGCCTGGACTCAACATGTTCTCCATCCGCCAATGCAGCATCCTCTCGTCAACCACTTGGATCATATGCCATGACTGACCGGTCAGTCAACTTTCATTCGCGAAAAACCCGCAGACAGGATATGGGCCAGACCAACGCAGCGCGGCCGGCGGCCGCAACCAAAGGGACATGCGCCTTCATCGCAGAGAGCGCGGAGGTAGCAGAGAGAAGTTCACTACAACCTATGTTCTCTGCGTTCTTTGCGTACTTTGCGCTGAGAATCTTGTTCGCCTGCGAAGGAAAGCATCATCAGCAGTGCAGCGGCGCCCGACCCGCTGAACGAACACGGCAGAGCGAACCCCCAGGCCGGATGGCCCTTCACCCGCCCAACGCCGTCTGCTCCACGCAGATGCGGTCCAGCAGGGCGTGGAGCTTGGGGTCGGGGGTGAAGTCCTTCAGGCGGCGGCGGACGGATTCGCCCGCCAGGGCCAGCATCTCCGCCAGGCTGAAGCGGCAGGTGAACGCCCCTGCTACGCTCATTACCTTGCTGTTGTCGAACAGGACCGACCAGGCTTTGTCGCCCAGCAGCGGCCCGGCCCAATCGGGGTTGTAGCGGACCAGCGTGTCGGTGGGCACGTGGACGATCCCTGCCTCGGCCCCGACGGCGGCGCCCATCTCGGCGGTGATCTGCTCCCAGGTGTAGCTCTCCATGTGCCGCGTGATGTGGAACGCCTGGCCGAGGGCGCGGGAGTTGCCCAGCAGGTTGCAGAACGGCACGGCGAAGTCGGAGGAGTGCGTGATGGTCCACAGGCTCGTCCCGTCGCCCTGGACGATGACCGCTCGGCCGTGGAGCATCCGCCAGGCCCAGTCCTCGCCGCGGGCGATGCCGCCCGGCAGGCGGGTCCGCAGCGTGTGGCTGGGGCGGACGATGGTGACCGGCAGGCGCCCTGCGGCGTGCTGGTGGAGCAGGAAGGCTTCCATGTCGGCCTTGGCGCGGCTGTAGGCCCAGTAGGGGTTCTCCAGCGGCACGTCCTCGGTGACGACGAGGCGGCGCGGCGGCTTCTGGTAGGCCGAGGCGGTGGAGATGAAGACGTACTGTTTGGCAGGCAACCGGGCCGGCACGGCTCGGCTCTGTTCGCCGAACACCTCGACGTCGCGCTGGGCGGCAGGCAGGTCGTAGGCGAGGAACTGGCAGACGACGTCGAAGCCTTCGGCGCCGAGGGCGGCATAGGCGGCCCCGTCGGCGAGGTCGCCGACGATCTGGCGGACGCTTGGCGGCAGGGGCGGCTCCTCGCGCCCGCGGCGCCCTCGGTTGAACACGGCCACGTCGTGGCCCAGATCGACGCTGCGTTTGACGCAGGCGTGGGAGATCTCGCCGGTGCCGCCGATGTAGAGCACTCGCATGCGCGGTCCTTTCGTCGGGCATAGAATACCAGGATTGCCCGCGCGATGTTACGCTACGCGCGGCCGGGCGTCGTGGCGGCCTCCGCAAAGGAGTCGGCGATGAAAAAGGTGCTCATTCTTCTGGGCGTGCTGGTGGTGCTGGGGATCGGGGCGGTGGTGTTCTTCATCGTCGCGGTGCTGAACGCCGGCGGCCAGCCGCAGAAGGAGTTCTTCGAGGCGGTGATGTCGGGCGACTCCAAGCGGGTGACGGCGATGTTCGATCCGGCCCTGGCGGAGGAGGTGGACGAGCCGGTCCTGGCGGCGTGGATGAAGGCGTTCAAGGACACGGTGGGGGGGTACGACAAGATGAGCCCGATGGACTTCAGCGTGAACACGAACATCCGGAACGGGGTGAAGGTCACCGAGTGTTCGGGCACGGCGAAGTTCCAGAAGGGCAAGGCGCATTCGGAGTTGACGTACCGCAACGGCAAGCTCACGCGGTTCAACGTGAAGCCCGAGAACATGCGGGAGGACTGGTTCGCCGCCGGTCCGACGGACACGAAACTCTACCGCCAGCGGGGCGAGGCGCTGCTGCGGATGGTCGCGTCGGGCAAGGCAGAGGACGCCCACGCGATGATGCACGCGAGCCTGCGGAAGGAGGTCTCGCTGGACAAGCTCAAGCAGATGCAGGCGACCGTGGCGGAGACGTTCGGGGCCGTCCGCGGCATGAAGTTTGAGCGGGAGGAGTTCAACGGTCAGGCGGGCAAGCTGCGTGTGCGATTCAGCGTGGAGTGCGAGAAGGCCCCGGCCGCGGGAGACGTGCTGTTCGAGTTCGTCGGGCTGAAAGGGCACATCCTGGGCTTCAACCTGAACAAGCCGTGAGAGCTTGTGAAGGAATCGCGGAAGCGGCCTTGTCCCTCTTCGCCCCGAAGGGGCGGTCAGGATCTAGCCGGGGGCGTAAGCCCCCGGTATACAAGCAATTAAGCATAGAGCCCCGAAGGGGCGACAGAAAGCGTCGAATGCGGACAGAGCATCGAGCCCCAATTCTTTCACAACCTCTCACTCGTCAGGTCGCGCGGCGAAGGAACTTATCGAGCGCCGGGCGGTTGGAGTGCAGTAGGTGCCGAAGTGGTGTCTCGTGGTCAACGGGCAACGAAAGGAAGACAGAACATGAAGCGAATCGGAATGGTGGCGATGGCGCTGGCGGCTGCGGCGTTCTGTGCGGCCCCGGTTCTGGCGGCGGGCGCTCCCGGGGCGCAGGACTTGGCGAAGGCTGAGGCGGCGGCGAAGGCTGAGGCGGCGGCGAAGGCGGCGGCGAAGCCCAAGCCGGCCCCTCCGACCATGGACGCGGTGAAGGAAGCGGTGGCGAAGGCCGACCTGAAGTTCCAGAAGCCGGCGAAGGCCCGCAAGGTGCTGCTGTACGATCACTGCAACGGGTTCAACCATGGCGGGGCGGTGGCGGCCGGGCGGGTCGCGTTCCCGGCGATGGCGGCCAAGACGGGCGCCTTTGAGGTCGTGGCGAGCAACGACCTGGCGAACTTCGAGGCCGACAAGCTGAAGGGATTCGACGCGATCATCTTCAACAACACCACGGGCGAGTTGTTCATGGGCAAGGCGTTCGACCAGTGCGCCAACAAGCCCGCCGACCAGGCCGAAGCCGCCAAGCTCTCCGAGAAGTATCGCGCGAATCTGGTGGAGTTCGTCAAGGGCGGCAAGGGGATCATGGGCATTCACTCGGCCACGGACTGCTCGTACAACTGGAAGGAGTGGGGCGAGATGATGGGCGGCTACTTCGGCGGGCATCCGTACAGACAGATCCACGTGAAGATCGACGATCCGGGCAACCCGATCATCGCGGTGACGGGCGACAAGGAGTTCGACATCAGCGACGAGATCTACATCTTCTCGGACAAGGCGCCCAGGAACGTGTACTCGCGCGAGAAAGTCCGCGTGCTGTGCAGCATCGACGTGCCCAAGAGCAACCTCAAGAGCCAGGCCCGCGCCGACCAGGACTACGGCCTGCTGTGGGTGAGGAGCTTTGGCGGCGGCCGCGTGTTCTACTGCGCGTTCGGGCACGATCAGAAGATCTTCGCGATGCCCAACGTGCTCCAGTTCTACCTGTCGGGGTTGCAGTTCGTCTGCGGCGACCTGAAAGCCGAGACGACCCCCAAGCCGCTGGCAGCGGCGAAGTGATGGAGTTCGTGGCGTGCCCGCAAGGGGCGGGCCGGGTTGAACGGAACGGCTTGCGGCGTTGCCGCAAGCAAGAAAGGAGACCTGCGATGAATCGCGTTGCGATGGCACTTGTGTTGTCGGCCGGTGTCGTGTCGTGGATGGCGTCCAGTGCGGCCGCGCAGTGTGGGGGCTGCCCGTTGGCCGGGACGTGCGAAGCGAAGGCCCCCGCGGGTCCGGCCGGGGCGACGGGCGCGACGGGCTAGTCCCGGTCCATGTTCAACGGCTAGGACTTCACGGGCTGGTTGTCTGCCGCCGGGGGCGAACCGGGGAAGGCCTGGGTCGTCGAGGACGGCGCGATGGTTTTGAAGGGCAAGGGCGGCGGGGACATCTGGACGAAGGAGCGGTTCGGCGACTTCGTGTTGTCCGTCGAGTTCAAGACGACCGGCAACAGCGGCGTCTTCGTCCGGACCGACAGCCCCAAGGACTGCGTCCAGACCGGCATTGAGATCCAGGTGCTTGGCTCGATGAAGAAGGACGACAAGCACGGCGTCGGGTCGCTGTACGACCTCCAGGGGCCTGGCAAGGAGGCGTTCAAGCCCGGCGAGTGGAACACGTACGTCCTTACGCTCAACGACAACAAGGTCACCATCGAGCTCAACGGCGAGAAGGTCAACGAGGCCGACCTCGACAAGTGGGTCGAGGGCAACAAGAATCCCGACGGCTCGAAAAACAAGTTCAAGACCGCCCTCAAGGACTTCAAGCGCGAGGGGCACATCGGCTTGCAGGACCACGGGGCGTCGGTGATGTACCGCAACGTGAAGATCAGGCCCCTGAACCCCACGCCAAAGGCGGGCGAGTGCAAATGCCCGACCTGCGGCGCCAAGGGCAAAGAAGGCGATTTCTGCGCCAAGTGCAACGCGATCGTCACGGCCTGCGGCGAGTACAAATGCAACCGTTGCGGCAAGATGGTCAAGAGCGGCACGTACTGCGAGAAGGACAACTGCTTCCGGTTCTCGGTGAACAACGACGAGAAGTGCGCCAAGTGCGGCAAGACGAAGGGCGCCTGGGACGCCGCGTGCGGCTGCTACGCCTGCCTGCCGGGCGTGACGTACTGCGAGAAGTGCAAGAAGCCGTACGCCGACGGCCAGGGCAAGGGGTGCCCCAACTGCAAGAAATAGTCGCTCTGCGGAGCGCGTGAGACCGGGAACCGGCGCCGGGGACCGGGAAGATGGCAGCGTATGGCGTAGCTGCAATTCTATAACTAGCAGCCGCTTGTGGTGGAGTGCCCCGCCGCAAGCGGCTGCTTCGTTGTGATGCGAGTCGATCGATGCGGCTGTGGCGACAAGAGGGGTGTGTGTAGAAGACGAGATCCGCCATCGGCGATCGGCCGATGTGTGCCAGGACGGGCGATGGGGTTGGGGCATCTGCTCTGCTCTGGCTGCACGGGACGCCGGGGGCTTCGTGTCGGCGATAGGAACTGCTCCGAGTTTGTGAAAGAATCAGGATTCGACGTTCTGTCCGCATTCGACGCCTTCTGTCGCCCCTCCGGGGCTCTTGTCTTTACTCCATGTTTTCCGGAGACTGTAGCGTCATTATTGCGGTCCGAGCCGGGGGTGATGCGTGTTCCTCAGCCTGAAAGGCTGACATATGACAGCCCAGGGCAACGCCCTGGGTA
>CAYWTX010000426.1:0-4964 GCA_964461295.1 uncultured Planctomycetaceae bacterium
CGAGGCTGGACGAGGCCATCAAGGGGTACGTCGCCTCGATGAGCAACTTCGTGCCTGAGAACCTGATGCGGGACCGGATCGAGCACGTGGAAACGGCGTGAAAGTCCGCCGGCACGGGCGAACACGGACGGACACGGGTCAACAGTACTCGTGTCCGTCCGTGTTCGTTTGTCTTCTTCTACGATTGCCCTGACACTCCTTTGCGGGTACTTTCTCATTGGCGGCTTGACCCGCGTGGAGAAAACCAATGCCCAAGAAGTGGCCGGACGCATTCCCTGGAACAAACTGGATGGACCAGGCCGAGGAGCGGGCGGTCGTGGACGTGCTGCGCCGCGGCTCGGTGTTCCGCTACTACGGGCCGCACCGGCCCCAACACGTGCAGCGGCTCGAGCAGCGGGCGCGGGAGTTCTACGGCCGGCGGTATGCCCTGGGCGTCAACAGCGGCACCGGCGCGCTGATGGTGACGATGTCGGCCCTGGGAATCGGCCCGGGCGACGAAGTCATCGTGCCGGCGTTCATGTGGGTGTCCACCCTCTCGGCCGTCGTGCAGGCCAACGCGATTCCCGTGCTGTGCGAGATCGACGACAGCTTCAACATGGACCCCCGGGACCTGGAGCGGAGGATCACCCCGCGCACCAGGCTCATCGCGGTGGTTCACATGGCCGGGGCGCCGTGCGACATGGGCAGGATCATGAAGATCGCCGCCGGCAGCAAGCTGGCCGTCGTCGAGGACTGCGCCCAGTGCAACGGGGGATCGTTCGGCGGGCGGAGGATCGGCGCGTTCGGGCAGGCGGGCATCTTCAGCTTCCAGATCAACAAGAACGCGACGGCCGGCGAAGGCGGACTGATCCTCACCGACGACGAGAACCTGTACGGACGCCTGGCGGCCGCGCACGACGTGGGCGTGCCGTGGAAGAGCGGCGGGCCCGACAGCGGTGCGGGCATCGAAATGTGGGGCCAGGGCCGGCGGATGAGCGAACTGTGCGGGGCGGTGGCCAACGTGCAGCTTCGCAAGCTGCCGAGGATCGTCGCGCACATGCGCGGGTCCAACGCTCGCGTCCGCAAGATGCTGGCCGGCACGAAGGGCCTGGAGTTCCGCCGCCTGAACGACCCCAAGGGCGACACCGGCCCGTTCATCATCCTGATGCTCGAATCGGCCGAGCGGGCGAAGCGCACGGCCGCCGGGATTCGCGCGGCCGGGTACGGCAGCGCATGCCGCTTGGCGGAGTACGGCCTGCACGTTTATTCGAACATCGGGGCCTTGGTGCACAAGGCGCCGCTGTCGAGCGCGGGAAACCCATGGTCGCTGCCGGCCAACCGCGCCAGCCGCCACAACTACGCCCGCGGCGCCTGCCCGCGCAGCGACGAGCTGTTCGACCGCTCGGTGCTGGTGACGATTCCCTCTCGCCTGGACCGCCGACAGGAGAAACAACTGGCAGCGATCATTCGCGATGCGGCGACGGCGAAGTAGGCGCGATCACTGGTCCATCGGGAACATCTTGGGGTCGCTGCGATGCACGGCCTGCAGGATTTCCATGGGTCCATGACCGTTCATGCATCGCCTCTTCAGCCTGAAGGGCTGAGATATGACAGCCCAGGGCAACGCCCTGGGAGATGTGGCGATTCAGATGACAAGCCCTGTAAGGGCGAGATAAGGGTCCGTCACGAAATGACCTGAGCAAGCCAGTCTTGGTGGCACAGCTTTCCAAGCAGTGCAGCACAGGTCGGAGACCTGTGCCACCTGGGAAACGTGAACAAGTTGTTTCGTGACGGTGCCTAAGGGCCTCACGCGGCGTTTGTCCCGCCCCTTCAGGGCTTGACGTACTTTGGCGTAGGGTACCCAGGGCGTTGCCCTGGGCTGTCATATCTCAGCCCTTCAGGCTGAAGAATCCGATGCAAATCCCAAAGCCCGTCTCAGCAACTACGGTCATGGAGCGCAGCATCGGGCAAAACGCAATGGCCCTCGCCGGACCGCACGCGGCGATGGTCCACGACATGGGGAACCTTGTCCGCTTGGCGCGGTTGGAGAACATATGCGAACCGTATCACCTGCTACCGTGGCGCTCGCCTTGAGCGCCCTTTCGCTGGGGGGCGCGGGCATCGCGGGCGAGCCCGCGAAGCCTGGCGGGCCGGCGATTCCCGCGACCATCGCCGCGGCCACGTTCGCGGGCGAGACGCCCGAGGCCAGGGCCGAGGCGATCCGCGACTGGTTGTCGAGGAACGCCGGCATGGATGCCGCCTCGCCCGGCGTGACGGAGCTTTCGCGGCGGCTGGCACAACGGGTGGACGCTCGCGGCAAGCTGGCCGCCCGCGCGGTCGGCGACCTGGCGCAGCGATGGGCGCTGTATCAGGAACTTGCCGACGCCGTGGCCGGGGCCGGCTTCGCCGCCGACTTCCGTGACGTCATGCTGAAGTACTACGCCTCGCAGGCGCTGGACCCGTACGCGAGAGTGGACGTCGAGCAGGAGCGGGCGAAGCTTGCCGCCGGCAAGGCTGGACGCGTCGTCCGCATCGGGCAGGCCCGGCCCAAGACGCCCGACGACGAATACAGCCGGCCGACCGCTTCCGGCCTGGTCGACGCGGTGAAGGCGGCGCTGCCCGACTGGCCCCGGCTGCGCGAGATCAGCCAGAAACTCGTGCTGGACTACATTGCCTCGCTGAATCCCGGCGTTTCGGCGGCTGGGTCGTACCGTGCGGGCACGCACGAGGTGAAGGAGGAGTGGGAGCATCTGGCCATGCCGATCGGGGGCGGTGAGTACCGCATCTGGCTGTACCACATCGAGCCGGGCGCCCAGGTGCTGATCCCCGACCCCAACGCCCTGCGGCGGGCTGCCGACCCCGGCAACCTCGAACTGCACCATTCGTGGATCACCGACCTCAACGTGCTGGACGGCCTGAAGTTCGACCGGCTGGACATCACGTCGTCGGGCACGGCCGACTTCGCCCCGCTACGTTACCACAACGAAATGAAGCGGCTGAAGGCGCAGAAGCTGGACGCCAAGGACATTTCTCCGCTGGAGGACCTGCCGCTGGAGGAGTTGGACATCTCGCGGTCGCGGGTGAGCGATCTGTCGGGCGCGAAGAAGATGCCGCTGGCGCGTCTGGACATTTCGCACACGCCGGTGGCGGACCTTTCGCCGCTGGCCGGGCGGCCCATCGCGGAGCTGGACATCAGCAACACGGCCGTGAAGGACCTCTCGCCGCTGGCGGGCATGCCGCTGAAGCGTCTGCGGATGAACGGCGTCGCCGCGAGCGACCTGACGCCGCTGGCGAAGACGGTTCTGGTCGAACTGGAGATGGCCGACACGCCCGTGAAGGACCTGGGCCCGCTGGCCAAGCTGCCGTTGGTGCGCCTGGACGCAAGCGGCTCGGCCGTGGTGGACATCTCGCCGCTGGCCGGGTCGAGCCTGGAGGAACTGGACCTGTCGCGCACGGGTTTTCGCGACCTGGCCTCGCTGCACAAGCTGCGGCTGAGCCGGCTGTACCTGGCCCAGACGAAGGTTGCCGACGTGACGGGCTTGAGGGGGCTGAAGCTGGAGTTGCTGGACCTCAACCAGAGCGCGGTGAAACGGCTTGCGCCGCTGCTGGACGTGGACGTCAAGCACCTGGGGCTATGCCGCTGGACGGTCCTGTACGACGACGTGGAACTGCTGCGCAAGCACCCCACGCTGAAGACGATGGGCTCGCTACGGACGGACCGGATGAGCGTGGCGTCGTGGCTGGACCGGCACAAGCGATACGGACCCCGGGGCGGGGCCGCGGAAGGCGGCCCGTGCGCCGCCCCCGTTGTGCCGACGAAGCCGGCCGAGCCGGCGCCGGCCACGAGCAAGCCGGGGACCGTATCGTGCGAGCCGCAGCGATAGAAGCTGACCACAGCCCGGCGGGCCGCGTCGGGGAGATCACAGGGAAGAGAGACAGAAGCGACCATGAGGAACACGGATAGACACAGATGCGCGAAGACGGCTCTATCTTTCCTCGCCCTCTGCGCCTCGGCGGCCGGCAACGCGGTTGCCGCCGACAGCGGGGGGTATCGCGGGCCCAACCGCGACGGCGTTCATCCCGAGACGGGGCTGCTGAAGGCCTGGCCCAAGGAAGGTCTGAAGCTGCTGTGGCGCCTCCCTGCCGACCCCAACAGGATATGGGACATCTCGGCCGGGATCGGCTCGGGCATGTCGGTGCCGGGCGTCTTCAACAAGACGGTATACATGAACGGCGTGGAACCCGCCGGCAGCGAGGCCGATGGCGGGCGGCGGATGGTCGTGCGGGCCTTCGACCTGGACGGCAGGCTGAAGTGGCGTTCGGAGTGCGGGCCCTGCAACCCGCACGGGCGGTTTGACGGCCCGCGGGCCACGCCGGAGATCGACGGCAAGTACCTCTACGCGACCACGGGGCTGGGGCGCGTGAACTGCCTGGACCCCGAGACCGGGCGCATCGTCTGGTGGGCGGACACCCGCGAGATGTACGGCAACAAGGTGCCCGGCTACGGCTACAACATGTCGCCGGTGCTGGCCGGCGACGTGATCGCGGCGCCGGTGCGCCGCGGCGACGGCACCGTGGCGGCGTTCCACAAGCTCACGGGCAAGCCGGCCTGGCTGAACGAGCCGTCGGGCTACGCCATCGGCGACAGCTCGCCGGTGCGGTTCCGCCAGGGCGACCGGACGCTGATCGCCGCCAGCCTGTGGCACGCATTGGTCGTGTGCGACGCGGCCACGGGAAAGATCGTGTGGCGACTGGAGCAGCCGTGCGGGTTCACCATGACGCCCGTGGCCAGCGGCGACAAGTTGTTTGCGACCTTCAGCGGCGTGCTCTATGCCTTCCGCGTCGCGGGCGGCGGCAAGGCGGTCCGGGAAATCTGGTCGGGGCCGCGGTGCGACCCCATCTGCCAGGCCGTGGCGATGAACGGGCGGCTGTACGTGGTCTCCGGCGTGAAGGCCCAGGTGGACGACGGCAAGGGCGGCAAGGTG
>CAYWTX010000427.1:0-5077 GCA_964461295.1 uncultured Planctomycetaceae bacterium
CAGGCGCCGTCACGAAATAACTTGTTCACGTTTCCCAGGTGGCACAGGTCTCCGACCTGTGCTGCACAGCTTGGAAAGCTGTGCCACCAAGACTGGCTTGCTCAGGTTATTTCGTGACGGGCCCTTATGTCGCCCTTACAGGGCTTGTCATCTGAATCGCCACATCTCCCAGGGCGTTGCCTGGGCTGTCATATCTCAGCCCTTCAGGCCCAAGAGGCGATGCAAGAACGGTCATGGACCCAATGGTTCCGGCCCCGGCGCCGCGCGTCGCCCCGCGGGCGAAGAGGGACCGTGTTGCCCGGCGATCGGCGGCTCCGAACCAGGCCCCGTCCGGCGCCCGGTTCACACGTCGAGTTTCATCTCCGCCTTCAGCCCGCCCACCAGCGTTCGCGGCAGGTCCATCGCGAAGCCGGTCGCCTGCCCGCCCGGCCGTCGCACGCGAAGCTGATACCGCCCCGTGAACCCGCGGAAGCGCACGCGGCCGTCCGCGTCCGTTCGCAGCGTCTCGTTCGTTCGCCACTGCCGCCGCAGCAGACTGTGGAGCCGCTCGTACACCACCGTCGGGAACCGCCCGTCGTTGTGCCCGCCGCGCCCGCCGATCAGCCGGCAGTCGCTCCAGAGGTAGTACGCCTCCACGTGCCCGTTGCCGAACGCGCACACGAAGGTGTTCTCCAGGTATTCCGCCAGCATCGCGGCCGCCTCGTCGGGCGGCATGCCGGCCTTCTCCAACCGCTCCTCGCCCGGGCGCATCTCGGTGATGTGCACCGGCAGGCCCGTCCGCGTGCCCACGGCGTCGTAGGTCGCCACCTCCAGGTCGTGGTCGTTCCAGTCGCCCGCGGGCGTCTGAAGGCCCATCGCGTCCGGCGGCGTGCCGCGATCCACCAGGCATCGCCCCATCGCGATGAACCGCTCGAGCTGGCTTGCCCGCGTCACCGTTGTGCCGTCGTTGGCGACGTACGGGATCGGCGTCGGATCGCCCGCCCGCAGGCCGTACTCGTTCAGCGTGTACCGGGCGTCGGGGTCTTCCTGGCGGGCCCATTGCAGCACGTCGGCCGCCTCGTCGGCGATCGCCTCCACCGGCTCGATGTGCGGCCAATGCCGCTCGGCCGTGTGCAGCATCGTCGGCTCCCACATCATCTCGTTGACGGCGTCGTAGAGGCGGATTCGCCCGCGGAAGCGAGCCGCGATCGTGCGGATGCGCACCTCCAGGAACCGGCGGCGCGTCTGGTAGTCGTACTTGCCCAGCCAATCGGGCAGGGCCTTCGGCACCGGCCAGTACAGCGGATGGCCTTTGGGCGTCAGGCCGTGCGCGACCGCCCAGTCCACCATGCGGTCGAGCACGTCGTAGGTTGGGCAGCCCTGATACTCCTCGCTGGTGGGGGCGTCCGTGCAATGCTTCTCCGCCCAGTAGTGCATCAGGTTGATCGAGTTGAACAGTTCCGCGAACAGCCGGCGGCGGTGCTCGAACGGCGGCCGGTGGAAGCTGCCGTCAGCCATGGCGGCCAGCCACCGCCAGCCGCAGAAGCCCCACAGGAAATCGCTGTCGGTCTGGACGACCTGGACTTCGCGGCCGGCGAGAGGCCGGCCCTGGCGGTCCAGCAGGCACAGGTCCACGTCGCGCCGGCGGAGCGAATCGATTCGCCCGCGCGCGGCCTCGATGGTGCTCTTGGCGTGCGTGGGGTCGTACAAGTCCTTCTTCTTCTGTTCCAGGAGTTGCCATTCAAGACCGGCTTGCGGGCGCGTCATCGTTCACCTCGTTGGCTGCCACGGGGAGCAGAGAGACCACGAACCTTCCCGCCGGCAGGCGGGTGGCATGATTTAGACCGAATGACGCGGAAGAAGAAAGGGGAAAATCCGAGACGCCGCGTCGAACCGGTCTGTGCACAGCCCGATCGGCTCACCCCCATTTCGCGCCGCGATTGACCTGCCACGCACCGAGACGATATTCTGGCCCAACCGGCCGCGGGAGCGAGGCCGGCAAGGTTGTGCATCATGCGCGCATGGACAACGACGATCGTGGCGGCAGGGCCCGCGGCGCTGGCGGCGGGCTTGCTGGCGGCCCTTCTTGCGGCCGGGTGCGACGGCAACGGTCCGGCCTGGCCCGGGACGCAGTCGCCGCCGGCCGGAACGCCGGTGTCGCTGGCCAGGACGGGCGAGCGGCCGGATCCGCCGCCGGCGCCGGCCACCGCGCCGGCGCCCCTGCCGGCGCCTCTGCCGGCCGGCGCTCCGGCCCCGCGGGCCGGCGATCCCTCACGCGAGGTCATCGCCTCCGTCAACGGACGGGGCATCTACATGGATGAACTGACCGACCTGCTGATGGCCGGGTACGGCATGCCGCTGGCGCAGCAGCTCATCGCCAACGAGCTGGTGCGGCAGGAGTCGGCCAAGCAGAAGATCGCCCTTACCGAAGCCGACGTGCAGGCCGAGATCGACACGACGATGGCGACCATGTTTGCCCAGGTGAAGGACGCCAACCAGCGGCAGCCGTTGCTCAACGACATGCTGCGGCAGAACAACGTGTCGCGGCGCCAGTGGGACCTCACCATGCGGCGGAACGCCGCTCTGGCCAAGCTCGCCGAGAAGCGCGTCACCGTCGACGCCAACGACCTGAAGGACGAGTTCGCCTGGCAGTACGGGCAGAAGCGCCAGGTGAGGCACATCCAGACGGCCAATCTCGCCGAGGCGCAAAAGGTGCTGCGCGAACTGGGCGGCGGGGCCGACTTCAAGGCGCTGGTGAACAAGTACTCGATCTCGCCCGCCGCCGGCGACGACCCCGGCCTGCTGCCGGCGTTCGCCGAAAGCGCCCCCGGCATGCCGCCGGCCGTGAGGCAGGCGGCCTTCGCGCTGAAGAAGATCGGCGACGTGTCCGATCCCATCCAGGTCGGCACGGGCTTCCACCTGGTCAAGCTGGAGGCCGTCATCGACCCGGTGGACGTGAAGTTCGACAACGTGAAGGACAAGCTGCGGGTGATGGTCCACCAGCGGCGGGTCCGGGCCATCCAGCAGGACATCCTGCGCCTGCTGCTGGCGTCGGCCGACGTACAGTTCGTTCACCCGATCCTCAAAGCCCAGGCTGAAAACGGAGCTCGCCCGTGAGTGATTTCAAGATTGAAGTGTCTTCGCGCATCCTGCGTCTGCCGCCGTACCTGTTCGGACGCATCAACGCGCTGCTTCAGGCCAAGAGGCAGGAGGGGGTGGACATCATCGACCTGGGGATGGGCAACCCCACCGACTCGCCGTCGAAGGCGGTCGTGCAGAAGCTGTGCGAGTCGGCCATCGACACCCGCACGCACCGCTACAGCCGCTCGATCGGCATCTTCAGCCTGCGGCGCGAGGTGGCCCGCCTGTACGACCGCGTCTACGGCGTCCATCTCGACCCCAACAAGGAGATCGTCGCCACCATCGGCTCCAAGGAGGGCTTCTCGCACATGTGCCTGGCCCTGCTGGGCCCCGGCGACACGGCCGTCGTGGGCGATCCGTACTTTCCCATCCACGTGTACGGCCCGGCCCTGGCGGGGGCGAACGTCATCAACGTGCCCCTGGGCAACGACGACGCGTTCCTCAGCCGCATCCGCACGGTGGTGGAGAACCTCTACCCCAAGCCCAAGTGCATCATCCTGAACTACCCGCACAACCCCACCGCGATGACCGTGGACGGCGTGGAGTTCTACGAGCACGTGGTGAAACTGGCCAAGCGGGAGGGCGTGATGGTGATCCACGACTTCGCCTACGGACGCAGTTGCTTCGACGACTACAAGGCGCCCAGCTTCATGCAGGCGCGCGGCGCCAAGGACGTCGGCGTCGAGTTCCTCACCATGTCCAAACCGTACAACATGGCCGGGTGGCGCATCGGCTTCTGCGTGGGCAACGCCGAGATGGTGAAGGCCCTGGCGACGATCAAGGGCTACTACGACTACGGGATCTTCACGCCGATCCAGGTGGCGAGCATCATTGCCATGCGGAACGGCGAGGAGGACGTGGCGCACCAGGCCAAACGCTACGAGCGGCGCCGCGACATCGTCGTCGAGGGCCTGCGGCGCATCGGCTGGCAGGTGGAAAACCCGCGAGCGAGCATGTTCGTCTGGGCCCGCGTCTCCGACGAGCACCTCGCCGGCCAGGGCACCATCGACTTCTCCCTGCGCCTGCTGGAGGAGGCCGAGGTGGTGGTCTCGCCGGGGCGGGCGTTCGGCCAGCAAGGCGAGAACTACGTCCGGATCGCCCTGGTGGAAAACGAGCACCGGCTGAAGCAGGCCATGCGCCAGGTGGACCGCGCCCTGAACAAGGGCATCAAGGCCCCCTCGGCGACGAAACTGGCGAAAAAGCACAGCCGCAGGAGCAAGCCCGACGACAGCGCGACAATATGAGAAGGAAACAGACGATCACGATCACGAGCGGGAAGAGGGGGCTACTCGTTTGCGGTCGCGCCGCAACTTCGTCTCTTCCCATGCAGCGTGCAAGTAAGGGCCCGTAAAGGAATAAGACAAACTACTTCAGGCTTGGGCGCATTGTGTGGTTCCAGTCACCATGGAAGCTGTTGGGTTCCAGATGAACGGCGCGCATCTGGTCGTCAGTGACCTTCACCTCTTGGGGATAGTGGTGAGGATCCAGTTCGCACCGGACCTTCAGGCCGGTGGTGGTGCCCGGCTAACACCCGACACTCCCGCTGCCGTGCTCGTTCTCTATCGTCTACGATAGAGAACCTCGCGCCAGATCGACGAGCCCGCCCTCACCCGTGTCCGGACCCCTTGGAACCAGCGAACGCGATTCCTGCTCCCGTTCTCTATCGCAGAACATAGAGAACCGATGACGCGGCTATCTGCACAAGATGCATAGCATGGGCAATCTGCCGCCTTCGGCACCCGTCCCGGTCAATCTCACCGACTGCGATCGGTGGGACGGCAACGCGGCGCTTCCTCGAAACTCCCGTGCCGGCACGCTAGTCCGAAGTTCCCTTCGATTTTGGGGCTGTTTTCGCGATAACCATCTCTGAATGCAGCGATTGCGGGTTGTTGCCGCCTGCAAAACGTAGTCATGTAATATGAGAAATAATGTGAAGTATGTACTTGAATTACGCCTC
>CAYWTX010000428.1:0-4306 GCA_964461295.1 uncultured Planctomycetaceae bacterium
GCGGGAGCAAGGTCCTTGCCGTCGGCGCTGACCTTCAGGCCGGGCAGGTCCGGCATGCGAAGCACAAAGCCTTCCGGCGGCTTGCAGGCGCCGGTCAGTTCCAGCGTACCCCCGCCGGGGGCGGGCTTGTACGCCAACCCGCACGGCCCGAAATGCGTCGGCATGGCCTCGACCGCGAACCCCTTCTCGTCGCCGAACCATTCCGCCGGCACGCCCGCCAGCAGCACCAGCTTCTCGCCATCCTCCAGCAGCAGGCAGTCGCGCAGCAGCAGGTGCAGTTCGGCGATCGCCCATCCGTGCGGCATGGCCACGTTGCCGTCCCACGTCGTCCGCAGGCGCGGCCAGCCGCCGCTGCCGCTGCGCCCGCCCTCGTCAAACGCATACCAACCGCGCATCTGCTCGTGGGCAAGCTGCACGTCCAGCGTCTTCCACCCCGCCTCGCGATTGCCCGCCAGCAGCCCCTGGTGCGCCCGGGCCAGCGCAAAGTACCGCCACCCCCCAGGCCCCTGCGCCCCCACGCCGCGGAACGCTTCGTATCCCTCGCAGTTGTTGTAGGCGTACAACCGGCACGGCCAGAGCACGCAGTAACTGCCGTACCCGGCCGGCAACTTCGCGCCGAACTTCTTGTGGTATCCCTCCCGCAGTTCGTCGGCCAGCGCCGCCCACGCCTCCGCCTCGGGCTTGCGGTTCATCGCATCGGCCAGCACCACGGCCGCCCGCAGCCCGGCGATGTCGAACGCCTCCGTGTATTCCGGGTGCGTGCCGTCGCAGCTTCCCGGCCGAAGCACCTGCTTGCGGTGCGCCGGGCGCTCGCCGGGCTCGTCGGCCGGCAACTTGTCGCCGAACTCCAGGCTCGTCGCCTTCACCGTGTGCGGCGGCGGTGCCGTGCGGTAGTACTCCACCATGGCCGCCAGTTTCCCGGCCGCGGGGAACACCCGCTCCAACCACTTGCGGTCGCGGCCGAACAGCCAGTGCTGGCCCATCACCCACAGCACCTGCCCGGGGTTGTCGGCCTCCACGTCCGTGCGCCCATTGAACGGGTGGGCGAGGAAGTAGTCGATCGCCGCCTCCGACAGATCCAGCCGCCCGGCCTTTTGCAGGATGTTCGCCACGTACACGCCGTCGCGGCTGAAAACGTTGTAGTTCACCACGGCCACGTCGGGCGCGCCCTGGTTCATCGCGATGGCCGCGTGACCCGTGATCGCCGCCATCGCCTGCCCCCACCGCTCATCGGGCACTCGCACGGTCGCGCGCCCGGCCAGGTCGCGCCAGTATGCCCGCGCCCGCCCGAAGAGCTTGTCGCCCTCCAGCTCGCGATACCACTCCAGCCCCGCGTCGGGCTGAAGCTGCCCGCCCTCGGCCGGGTTGAGCCTGGCGAGGTCCGCCTGCGCCCATTTGCTCGTGCCGTCCCAATCGTGCCCCACCGCCCGCCGGCCCGGCAGCACCGGGCAAACCACCTCGACCGTCACCGTCCTGCCTGCCGGCACCGTCAGCGGCACGCGCACGGCCCCGCTGCAATCGCCCGCTTCGCTCGCGGCCTCGCGATGAGCGGGCAATTCGCCCTTCATCGCCGCCTCGCCGATCGTGTCCGTCGCCGCCACGCCCGCCTCGGCGCCCTTGGCCTTCACCACAAGCGCCGTCGCGCCATCCACCAGCAGCGCGTCGCCCTCCTTCGCGGCAGTCAGCTTCTTCACCGCCCACCCCGCCGGCCCCAGCGGCCGAAGCGCCACGTACAGCAGCACCTTCCGCTCAGCCGCGGCGGCATTGCTCACCTGCACCCCAGCGGCCGCGACCTGCCCCTTGCCCCTGGGCGTCTCCAGTTCGACCTGGCAGACCTCCGACCGCACGTCGACCGCGCCGGCCGGCCAGCTCGTCCACGGAATGAGATGGCCCTCGCTCGTCAGCCCGTGCTTCGCCGTCGCCGGCGACATCGTCGCGGCCGAGAGCTTCTTCGCCTCCACGTCGAACACCCAGAGGTACACGCCGTAGCTGCCCACGCCCGGCGAGAAGCAACCCTCCGCCTCGACGAACGTCTTCAGCGTGTCCACCGTGTTCGCGATGCCGATGGGGATGTGAATCCTCGCCTGCGGGTCCAGCGGACCCGGCTTCGCCCGGGCCGCTTCCATTTCCTCAGTGCCCATGGTCAACAGCGCTCCCGTCGCAGCAGCAATGAATAGAAACCTGCACAGTCCCCCCGCCGTCGTCACTTCCCCGCCCCCGCGCCGCCCGGCGCGCCCTTGCGGGCCGGGGCCTTCGCCACGCCGAACCCCTCGGCAAAGAACAGCGGTCATTTCTTTCCTCCGCGCGGCTGGGGCGGCACGATCCGCTTCATCTCCTCTTCGGTGAACCTCGCGTTCTCGACCGGCCCGGGCCTATACGACGGCTCAAACCTGCTGGGCCGAGGAACCACGACGGGTATGACGAACACCTCCTGTCCGGCGGCGTCCTTCTCAATCCGCCCGCCGGCGCGCACCACCGCCTTGCGGACCAGCATCTCGGACACCTCGTACACCTTCGCCAGGTCGTAGTCGGTGTGGCTGTACCTGCGGGCGAGGTCGAGCTTCTCGGTGAACCTCGCCGGGATCTTCGACGCCCCCAGGGCCGCAAAGAAGATGCCGCCCGCGTTGGCGGGGTTGCAGTCGCTATCCTGTCCGCACCGGCAGGAGATGCGCATCACCTGGTTGGCGTCGCCCTTGCCGTACAGCAGCCCCATGAGGATGTACGCCCCGTTGAGCTTCGCGTCGATGCTGTAGCCGCCCCGCCCGCCGGGCCTGCCGCACATCCCATGCGTGTAGTTGGGATCCCTGTGGTACTTCTCCTCGACCCGCTGCCAGGTCTTCTCCCAGCCGCCCCGGTCCTCCTTGCACCACTTCAGCATGTCGCGGACCATGCCCGCGTACTGGCTCTCGGCCGGAATGCACGCCAGGCCCGCCTCCGCCAGCTTCACCATGTCCGACTCGAAATATGCCTCCGCGTACATGCCTCCAATGAACTGCCCCGCGTACACGCCGTCGCCGTAGTTCATCAGCCGGCCGAACATCTCGCCCAGGGCGATCGCCTGGTTGGGCATGCCGGGCGAGGTGATCCCGGAGAAGTCGGCCTCGATCTGGTAATCGATGTCGTCGGCGCATTTATTGAACTGCGGGTGCCCGCTGTCGGGTGGGGCGATGCCCTTGCGAAGGTTGCCGCGCCCCGCGTTGTTCGCGTGCCACAGCGGATACCCGCTGTTGGCGAAGTCGATCCCCGCCTGCCGGATCGACACGCCGAAGCCATGCGTCTCCAGCGTCTTCATGAACGTCATCTCGACGTAACAGTCGTCGTTGCCGTGCTGGTTGACCATGTCGGCCTTCCAGGGCGGCATCCCCGCGTCAGGCATGATCTCCCCCTTCACCTTGAACTCCGTCGGCGCCCCCCACCCCACGCCGATCATCTGCCCCAGCCAGCCCGCCTTCATCTTGTCGACGTACTCGGCCACGCTCAGCCGACGGTGCTTCACGGCAGCGTCCTGACCCGACGACAATCCCGTCGCCACAGCCAGGGCCAACGCAACGACTGCCCACATTGTCCTTCGCTTCACGGGTCGCTCCTTTCAACGGGCGCCGCAGCCTAACAGCCGCGGAACCGGAACATGTTCCTTCGTTTGCCTCGCATCGAAACAGCGCCCACAACGGCTTGCCTCGCGAGCGTCCGCTTCTTCTCCAGCGCCCTTCGCCGCCCGTCCGCTGCTTGCCAATCGTATCTCGGCCATCGCCGAGCCTCCCCAAGTACGCGGCCGCATGTTACCGCCAGCCGCCAGACCACGCCAGAGCCCCCGATGCACGGGTGCGCGTCCGTGGCTGCTCCGTCCCGCCCTGCTCCGCGCGAAAAACCTTGCGCCTGGTGCTCTGTCAGGCGTAATCTGATGGGTGCCCATCATCCCATGGCTGACAGAACACCAGGCGCATTGTTTGCCGCCGTCCCCGATCAGGCGGGCCTGGTACGGGCAGAATCGCGATTCCCGGGGAAGGCGCCCCTGTCCCCACGGTCTTGCCGGCCGTTCATGCGATGGCGGGCTGTCCGTGAGGCCTGGAGGCGGGTCGACTCCGGTCGGCCGACGGGTTCTATTCGCGAAGGCCCTTCGAGTGGGTCAAGGGCACCCCCTGGCGACGTTCTGGATTTTTCCCCGCCGGCCAACCGCAGTCGATCGCGCCAGAGGGGCGATGGCAGGTCGCCCTTACCCCGCCCGGATGCAGTCGTCGCTCACCAGCGCCGCCGGGTCGGGGTGGCCGGGCGGCACGCCGGGGCCGACCACCGGTTCGCCCCGGTC
>CAYWTX010000429.1:0-10648 GCA_964461295.1 uncultured Planctomycetaceae bacterium
GGTCGGCGGCGGGAGGCGATGTCCTCTACTGGCTGTACACCCCGTACCCCGAAGAGTGTGGAAGCTGGAAGTCCCAAGCCGACGTGGCGACCGACCCCGCGCTGGCGCAGCACAGGCCCTTCTACGATGAACTGAAGGGGCTGAACTACGTGCAGAGGGGTGAGCGGCTGAAGAAGAAAGCCTTCGAGAACATGGTTCGTCATCCCGGGCGGATGGTTGCCAACGTCGCGGCCAACGTCGGGCGGCTTTGGCTGAACTTCCCCTTCTCACACAAGAGCCAGAGCCCCCGCAATCTCCCGTACCTCGTGCCCGGCAGCATGCTGCTGGGGGCGGTTGTGCTTTCGCTGTACCCGCTGATCAAGCGGCGCGCCATGCTGCCGGCGTGCATCCTCCATGCCTGTGCCGTTGCGGTCCTGTACATCGCCGGGCACTCGCTGGTGACCGCGACGGCGCGTTCGCTGTGCACGATCCTGCCGGTGGTGTTCATCGTGCTCGCCTATGTCGCGACGAACCTGGTGCAGTTGCGGCCCGCCGATAGAGCACCAGTGGGATGAGCCGAAATCCGGCATGTTTCAACGTTGGCCAGTGGTTGGGTAACACTTCGCTCCCAGCCCCCGGTGGGCGACGGAAAGCACCCCAACGCGAAGAGTGTCGCCCTCATCTGAACCAGGCCGGAATCCAGATCGATTGCGGGCATCACACGCATCCGGACCCTATGGACAAGGCACTGGCCGCACCTTAGCTCGACTTTTGCCAATGCGCCATAAGTGTTTCTGTGGTAATAAGTTACAACATGACATTTACCAGTTGCGCCTGGGCGGTTAAATCTTTGTTACAGAATGAGTTATGAATTTCGGTTCGCCTAGAATGGCAGAAGTCGAGCTTAGGGTCCGTCACGAAACAACCTGAGCAAGCCAGTCTTGGTGGCACAGCTTTCCAAGCTGTGCAGCACAGGTCGGAGACCTGTGCCACCTGGGAAACGTGAACAAGTTATTTCGTGACGGCACCTTAGCCGAAGGTTGACCGGACACCAGCGGCTGCAAGCCGATCGCCGATGGCGTCGCCGACCGTTCCCTGGACGCGGGCGACCTGCCGCAACCGGCAAAAGGCGTGAGCCGCTACGCCGTTTGCTCCCAGATGCGGGCCAGGGCCAGCAGCGGATTGTGGCCGAGGTAGGCGGGGCAGGGCGCGTTGAACCGCGTCCACGGCTTGCGGCCGAGCAGGCGCGGATCGCCGCCGAACGGGCAGTAGAACTCCCACACCGTGCCCGTGATCGCGAAGACGTCGGCGGTGGCGTCCATGGCTGCCTCGGCGATGGCCCGCGCGGCGTCGGGACGCCCGGCGGCGAGGCAGCCGCGAACGGCCCAGAGCGTCATGCTGTTCCAGGCGGGCCCGCGCCACATGCGAAGCTCGAATTTCTCGTCGTTCAAGGCAACGGTGGCCATCGGATGACACGTGAGGAACCGTCGCGGATTCAGCAGGTTCTCGTCGATGACCCGCGCGGCCTGCTCCGCCGTCGCGGCGCCGACCACCAGCGGCCACATGCCTTCGAATGCCATGCGCCGCCGGTCCGGGCGGCCGACGGTCCAGGAGTCGTGAAAGAAGCCGGTCTCGTCGTCAAACAGCTCGCACGTGATGAGACGGCGGAGTTCGGCCAGGCCGTCAAGCCACGGCGCCGGATCCTCTCCCAGCGTCTCCGACCAGTCGGCCGCCTTGCCGTACATCGCCAACACCTGCGACGTCGTGTCGACGCACGCCAACGGCTCCGGAGGCAGCGTGTCGAATCGCACGCCGTGGTCGATGCCGCTCTCCCAGCTTCGCGTGACGATGTCAAGGCAGTAGAAGCCGCCGTCCCGGCACGAGCGATTCGCCTCGAACCAGCCGATCTGCCGCACCAGGGCGCCCAGCGCCTCGCCCAGAAACTCCCGGTCGCCGGTCAGGGCGAAGTAGTCGCCGGCCGCGAAGACCCATAGCGGGGGATGCGTGCTGTCGGGGTGGCAGTGCAACTGGCCCTGGCGAAGCAGGAGCAGCGCCGGCAGGTTCCCCGCCGGCTGCTGCGTGCTCAGCAGGTTGCGGAGTTGGTCTCGCGTGTGCTCCGGCTGGACGGGCAGCGTGTCGAGAATCTGGTGCGTGATGTCGATGTGCCCGAAGGCGGGGCCGTAGCAGTAACCCGGGCCGATCTCCTCCCACGGCAGATGCAAGGGCGGCACGGGCGGGCGGACGCTGCGCTGGTGCAGGCCGGCCAGATGCTCAAGCATGGGCCGCCATCGCGGCTTACCCAGACGCCGCGCCTCGGCGTGCAGTGCGGAGAAGTCAGGACGATCGTGCGTCGCCATGCGGACAGTATGGTGGAGGAGGCCTGGCTTTGCCAGCGCGGCCCTGAGCCGCAACAACACGGCGTTCACCCGGCGCCGCCCGGGCGAGGAAGGCCAGCGGCGCCCGGTCCCCGCAGACTTCCTTCGCCTCCGGCGTGCCCATCCGCTCGCCACTCCGCAATCGCCTCGCCGTCCCCCGGCAGCAACCGATGCGGGTCGCGTCCGAGCCTTGGCTCATCCGGTTCCTCGGTGCGCAGCCGTTGTCCCGTGCCCGGCAATCTGCGTAGACTGCACAAGCTGGGCAACTCTTCGCCGGCGCGACGCCATAGGCCCGAAAAGGAGGCGTGTGTACAGAGCTTGTCGATCCAGTTGGCACAGGGCTCGCGCCGTCGAGGTCCGTGAGGGTGTCCTGTCCGCAAGTCCCTGTTTCTCGTTCCTGGAAGGGCCGTTTCGGGTGAACCGACAAGCCCTGTACGGATGGCTTACGGCAACTTCCCGCGGTTCTCGCCGGCCGATCGACGGTGAAGCGACGGATAACGCGGAATCTGCTTGCAGAAGCGGGGATTCGGGTTGAGGATATCCGTCTACGGAGCAGCAGAGGCGCCCATGCAGATAACGATGTCAGCAGATTACGCTCTTCGAGCGGTCATCGACCTGGCCGACAACTCCGATGGGCGATTGGTCGCCGCGGGCGAGATCGCCAGTCGGCAGGACATTCCCCTTTCGTACGCTGTCAAGGTGCTCCAGGCGCTGGCCAGGGCCGGCATCGTCGTCTGCCAGGCCGGGCGCAAGGGCGGCGTGCGCCTGCTGCGGAACGCCGACGAGTTGAGCGTGCTGGATGTCGTCGAAGCCGTGGACGGGCCGCTTGCGTTGAACCGATGTCTGCTTCGGCCTCGAACCTGCCCCCGCGACCGCGATTGTCCGGTCCACTTGTTCTGGGCGGATGTGCAGGATTCGGTGAAATCGCAGATGGGCAAGATGAAGGTCGCGCAATTCGTGAGGAAACTGCGAGCGAAGCGTGAACTACGGCGCGCCAAGCCATGACGCCGCCTTGACGCCCGGTTCAGAAGCCGGCTTCTTGCCGGAGGCCCATCGGAAATCCGAAGAAGCGGATGCGAGAATCCCGCATGCCCGGCCCCGTGGCGAGCCCGGGCGGGTCGCCGTCGGGGCTTGGCCGCCCCTACGGCAGAGCCGAAGGGCTTGCGTCGGGGCGGGCGAAGCGGGTACCATCGATGGACTTGGAGGGGGTGCCGGAAAAGTTGGGTTGTGCCTGAAAAAACGTTTGACACGGAATCTGCATGGTTTATACTCTACGACCTTGTTTCTCGCGACGGTGTTGGTGCATCCATGCCCAGGGCTCTTGGGCTAGGCAGTGCGGGCGTAGGGTGCTGCTGTAGCTCAGTGGTAGAGCGCGTCCTTGGTAAGGACGAGGTCAAGGGTTCAACCCCCTTCAGCAGCTTTGTCTGGTCTGGGGGGCTGGCTCGATGGGCCGGGCTGGGCGGGGGGCGGCAGAGCGTCCGGCGAATGCCGCCCGATATGCATCGGCCGGAGAACGGCTCGGCCGGCGAGCGAAGGGAAGGCCGGCGCGGGCGGTTTGCCCGTCCGTGGCGGGCAAGCGAAGAGGAATCCTGGAAGAAAGTTCAGCAGCTACTAAGGAGCGCGACGAATGGCCAAGGAATTGTTCCAGCGGACGAAGCCGCACGTGAACGTGGGGACGATCGGGCACGTTGACCACGGCAAGACGACTTTGACGGCGGCGATCACGATGGTCCTGGAGAAGCAGGGCCTGTCGAAGTACAAGAGCTACGACGACATCGCCAAGGCGTCGGAATCGCAGGGCCGGCGCGACCCGACGAAGATTCTGACCATCGCCACGGCGCACGTCGAGTACCAGTCGAACAAGCGTCACTACGCACACGTCGACTGCCCCGGGCACGCCGACTACGTCAAGAACATGATCACCGGCGCCGCCCAGATGGACGGAGCGGTCCTGGTGGTCTCGGCCGCTGACGGCCCGATGCCGCAGACCCGCGAGCACGTGTTGCTGGCTCGACAGGTGAACGTGCCGGCCCTGGTGGTCTTCCTGAACAAGGTGGACCTTGTGGACGACGCGGAACTGCTGGACCTGGTCGAGATGGAAGTCCGCGAGTTGCTGAGCAAGTACGAGTATCCGGGCGACGACATCCCGGTGATCCGCGGTTCGGCCACCGCCGCCCTGAAGGCTCCCGACGATCCGGTGGCCGCCAAGCCGATTCTGGACTTGGTGGAAGCGCTGGACAACTTCATTCCCGAGCCGGTGCGCGAAGTGGACAGGCCTTTCCTGATGCCGGTGGAAGACGTGTTCTCGATCAAGGGTCGCGGCACCGTTGCCACGGGCCGTATCGAGCGCGGCAGGGTGAAGGTGGGCGACCAGATCCAGATCGTCGGTCTGCGCGAGACGCGTGAGACGACCGTGACGGGCGTGGAGATGTTCAACAAGACGCTGGACGGCGGCCAGGCCGGCGACAACGTCGGGTGCCTGCTTCGCGGCATTGAGAAGGAAGAGATCGAGCGCGGCATGGTTCTGGCGGCCAAGAACAGCATCATGCCCCACCACAAGTTCGAAGGCGAAGTGTACGTGCTGACGAAGGAGGAAGGCGGGCGGCACGGCCCGTTCTTCACGGGCTATCGTCCGCAGTTCTACTTCCGCACGACGGACGTGACGGGCACGATCAAGTTGCAGGGCGGCGCCGAGATGTGCATGCCCGGCGACAACATCGCGATTGAAGTCGAGCTGCTGGGCGACAAGAAGATTGCCATGGACGAAGGTCTGCGGTTCGCCATCCGCGAAGGCGGGCGCACGATTGGCGCCGGCGTGGTCACCAAAGTTGTGGAGTAAGGGCCGATGGCGAAGAGCAAGGCACGAGAGTACGTGTGGATGCAGTGCAGCGAGTGCGACGGGCTGAACTATCGCACGAACGTCCGCACGTTGGGCGGTGTGCCCAAGCTGGCGCTCAAGAAGTACTGCCCCAACGAGCGGAAGCACACGGGCCACAAGCTGAAGCGGAAGTAGGTTCGTAGTGGCTCCGTAAGGCGTTTTATAGAATGCTCTTACGGGCACGCTACGAACACATACGGCAGTAGCTCAATTGGTAGAGCAGCGGTCTCCAAAACCGCAGGTTGCGGGTTCGAGTCCCTCCTGCCGTGATGCCGGTACGTATGTCCGGGCGGTGGGAGCCCGGCTCTGCCGGGCGCTGCAAAGGGCCGCACGATGCGGCCGACGTGGCTCGGAAACTGCGTGGCAAGGGACGCCGGCGGAATCCGGAGATCGGGCCCCGGCGGATGGCTCGTCGGGGCAACCAGCAGGACCGGACGGCGCTCCCATCGGGCGGCTGGCCCGAGGCAGTCTCCGCAGCCGCTTTTTTTTGTCCCCTCGTCGGGACATCAAGAGGAAGAGGCGTGAGCTTTTTTGAGATCTACAAGCGTGGGCAGGGCCGATACCTGCGGATCGCCACGTTCGCTGCCGTGGAGACGGTGGGCCTGGGCGGCTCGTTAGCGCTGAGCGCCAAGCTGGAAGCGTACGCGCCGATCTACATCGCGTACGGCCTGCCGGTGCTGCTGTTGGGCGCCCTGACGGTGTTCATGTTCTGGATGGTCAACCGGCCGAAGTCGGCGGACTTCCTGATCGCCACCGAGGGCGAGATGAAGAAGGTGTCGTGGTCCAGCCGCAAGGAAATCGTCGGCTCCACGAAGGTCGTGATTGTCGCGACGTTCATTTTGGCGGCGATTCTGTACGCCGTGGACGTCATGTTCGCGGTGCTCTCCAGGAAACTGGGACTCATGGGCGGGTAGAGCGGAAATGACGGGAACGCAGGCGATGGCAAAGCACTGGTACGTACTTCGAGTGGCCTCCAACAAAGAGGACGGAGTCCGGGAAGCCCTCGAGCGCAAGGTGAAGATCGAGGGCCTGGAAGAGAAGATCGGCCGCATCCTGGTTCCGACGGAGCGGCGGCCGTCGCCGCGCGGGCGAGGCGACAAGAAGTACGTCGAGCGGAAGATGTATCCGGGGTACGTCTTCATCGAGATGGAGTTGGAGGACGATGGTCGCATCGGCGAGGAAGCGTGGTTCCTGATCCGCGAGACGACGGGCGTGGGCGACTTCATCGGCGCGGGCGGCAAGCCGACGCCGATGGCGCAGGCGGACGTGGACAAGATGCTGGTGCAGGTGGAGAAGGCCCAGGAGGGCGCTCCGCTCTCGGTGGACTTCGCCAAGGGCGATGCGGTGAAGATCAAGGAAGGCGCCTTCGAGAACTTCGAAGGCCAGGTCGACGAAGTTCTGCCCGAGAAGGGCCTCATCCGCGTGGTGGTGACCATCTTCGGCCGGGCGACGCCGGTGGAACTGGAATACTGGCAGGTGGAGAAGGCGTGAGGGCGTTGCCGATTGCGGATTGCCAATTGCGCAATGCGGATTGAAGAGGAGATCGCGACGGTCTGTACCGCTGGAAGCCGGAGGCTGGTAGCTGAAAGCTGAAGGCTGAGAGTTGAAAGCTGAGAACTATGGCGAAGGAAATCAAAGCGAAGATCAAGTTGCAGGCGCCGGGCGGGCAGGCGACGCCGGCGCCGCCGATCGGCCCGGCCCTCGGCCAGCACAATGTGAACATCGGACAGTTCGTCTCACAGTTCAACGAGCGGACTCGCGAGTACAACGGCATGCCGCTGCCGGTGGTCATCACTGTGTACAGCGACCGCACGTTCGAGTTCATCGTGAAGAGTCCGCCGGCCGCGGCGCTGCTGAAAGAAGCCGCCGCCGTTGCCAAGGGTTCCGGCGTGCCCAACAAGGACAAGGTGGGCAAGGTGACCATGGAGCAGGTCCGCAAGATCGCCGAGACGAAGATCAATGACCTCAACGCCGCGAGCATCGAGGCCGCCTGCCGCATCGTGGAAGGCACGGCCCGGAGCATGGGCGTGACGGTCGAAGGATAGAGCCGCATCGGCGGCTGGTTAACTGGTGGATTGGTTGACTGGTTAACGGGTGGACTGGTGGACTGGTTACCTGGCGAAGTGCCGGCCCGTGGGCAGGGCGGCCAGTCAACCAGTTAACCGATAGTTACGGCCTGACCACGGGCCTTGAAGAACAGTGGGAGTCCTCACAGGACGAAAGGACGCGAGACGATGGGCATCAAGCACGGCAAGCAGTACCGCCAATGGGCGGAGAAGGCGCCGAAGGGCAAGGTGTCGCTGCCCGACGCGGTGGCGGCGGTGAAGCAGTTCACCGGCAACAAGTTCGACCCCACCGTCGAACTGACGGTTCACCTGGGGATCGATCCCAAGCAGGCCGACCAGGCTATCCGCGGGTCGATCTCGCTGCCGCACGGGATCGGACAGTCGCGGAAGGTCATCGCCTTCTGCGAAGGCGATGACATCGACCGCGCGAAGGCCGCCGGCGCCATCGAGGCCGGGTCGGACGAACTGATCAAGAAGATCCAGGCCGGGTGGATGGACTTCGACGTGGCGATCTCCACGCCGGGGCTGATGCGGACGGTGTCGCGTCTGGGCCGCGTGCTGGGTCCGCAGGGCAAGATGCCTTCGCCCAAGGCCGGCACGGTCGTGGAGGACGTGGCGAAGGCCGTGACGGAATACGCGGCCGGCAAGGTGGAGTTCCGCAACGACGACGGCGGGAACCTGCATGTGCCGGTGGGCAAGTTGAGCTTCGACCCGCAGAAGTTGATGGACAACATGACGGCGATGCTGGATCACATTCGCCGGATGCGTCCGACCACGACCAAGGGCACGTACATCAAGAAGGTCTGTCTGTCAACCAGCATGTCGCCCGGTGTCCTGGTGGACGTCATTTAGCCGTCGAGGTGCAGCATGAGCAAACCGGTAAAGGAACTTGTCCGCAAGACGCTGATCGGCCGCTTCCAGGGCGTCAGCCAATTGGCGGTAGTGGGCTTCACGGGCGTGGACGCGGTGACGACGAATGCGATTCGCAGCCGCTTGCGTCAGAAGGACATCCGGATGCAGGTGGTGAAGAACGCGTTGGCTCGCCAGGCGTTCGTCGCACTGGGCATCGAAGGGGCGGGCGCACTTCTGGAGGGACCGTGCGCCGTGGTGCACGGGGCCGACAGCGTCGTGACGGTCGTCCGCGAGTTGCTGGACATCAACAAGGAAACGCCGAACCTGAAGGTGAAGGCGGCGTTCCTGGACGGCGACCTGTTCCCCACCGACCAGATCCAGGCGTTGAGCAAGTACCCGACGCGGGACGAGGCGATCGGGCAGGTGGTGACGTGCGTGCTGTCGCCTGGGGCCAATCTGGCTGCGTGCCTGCTGGGCCCGGGCGGGCAGATCGCCTCCATCCTGAAGGCGATCGAGGAGAAACTGGAAAAGGAAGCGCCCGCGGAAGCGGCGTCCCCGGAAGCGGCGTCCGCGCCTGTGGCGTCCCCGGAAGCGGCGTCCGCGGAAGCGGCGTCTGCGGAAGCGGCGTCCGCGCCTGTGGCGTGATGTTCGCTCGGGGACGAACAGACCCCCGCCCCACCGGGCGGGGGCGTTCCGCGAAGAGACACTGATATCCGGTTCCCGAGCGCGGCATTCGGTGCTTTGCCTGACGGTATCCGGGTTCGGGTATCCGGCGTCCGGGTTTGACTTGTGAACTAGCCGGTTGCGGATTGGGCTCCCTTGTGGGCTTAAATGAGGCCGCGTTGGCCTCGCCTATCAGGCCGGCTTGAGAATGACGGAAAGGTTTAGTATCATGGCCGATGAAGCTGCTGTGGCGACTGTGTCCGGGGAGCTGAAGGAACTCGGGGACAAGCTGGCGAAGTTGACCCTGAAGGAAGCGGTCGACCTCAAGAACTACCTCAAGACCGCGTACGGCATCGAGCCGGCCGCCGGCGGGGCCGTCATGATGGCCGCCGCTGGCGCCGCCGCGGCCCCCGTGGTCGAGGAGAAGACCACCTTCGACGTGATCCTGAAGGCATTCGGCGACAAGAAGATCCAGGTGATCAAGGTCGTCCGGGCCCTGACGAACCTGGGCCTGAAGGAAGCCAAGGACCTGGTCGAAGGGGCCCCCAAGCCCGTGAAGACCGGAGTGACCAAGGAAGAGGCCGAAGAGGCCAAGAAGCAGCTCGAAGAGCAGGGCGCGACGGTCGAACTGAAGTGATTAACGGGCGAGCTTGCTCGCCGTGTCGCAGACGTTGGGCGCGCGGAGCAAGTTCCGCCGCTAAGGCGGCAAACCGGAAGTTGGAATCACGGCAAGCGGTGTATGAAGCACGGCCCTCGGCGCCGCAACGGGCCAACTGTCGAGGAAGAGACGGTTATTGGCTTGTTTCGACGCCGGGGGTTGCTGCGCGCCCCTGAAGGTGCGGTTGCGTTCGGGGGCGAGTGTTCCGTGGCAGAGAACCCAGCGGCGTGAGGAAAGCAGCATGCTGAAGATTGACAGGAATCGTGATTTCGCGAAGGTGGGCGACGCCACCCCGGTCCCCAATCTCATCGACATCCAGATCTCGAGCTACGAGCGGTTTCTCCAGGCTGACGTCGAGCCCACCAAGCGGAAGGCCGAGGGCCTCGAGTCGCTGCTGCGGGAGATCTTCCCGGTCCGCAGCTACGACGAACAGATGACCCTGGAGTACCTCAGCTACGAACTGGGTGAGCCGCGCTACGACCCGCAGGAGTGCCGCGACCTGCGGCTGACCTACGGTCGGCCGTTCAAGGTCCGCTGCCGGCTGAGCCGCAAGGACGCCAAGGACGTGCTCGAGGAGAGCATTTACCTGGGCGAGATTCCGACCATGATCGGCGGCGGCGAGTTCATCATCAACGGTGCCGAGCGCGTGATTGTCAGCCAGCTTCACCGCTCGCCGGGCGTGGACTTCACGGTGGAGATGGCCGAGAGCGACCGCCCGTTGCACGGCGCCCGCATCATTCCGGAACGCGGGAGCTGGATCGAGATGAGCGTCACGAAGAAGGACGCGCTGACGATCCGCATTGACCAGTCCAGCAAGATCCCCGTGACGATGTTTCTGCGGGCGATGGACGCCAAGTACGGCACCGACGCGAGCATCATCCGCGAGTTCTACACGACCAAGACCGTGCCGGTGGAGAACCTCAAGGTCACCATGTACGTCGTCGAGGCGTTCGTCGACCCCGCCAGCGGCGAGGAAGTGCTCCCGGCCGGCGGGCAGATCGGCGAGGCGCTGACGCGCGTCGTGGCCTCCGGCGTCAAGAAGCTGGAGGTTGTCGAGAAGGTGGCCGACCCGCTGGTCCTCAACACGCTGGTCGAGGACCCCTCCGACAGCCACGAGAACGCCCTCCTGCGCCTCTACATGCGCCTTCGCCCCGGCAACCCGCCGCAGGTGGAGAAG
>CAYWTX010000430.1:0-8315 GCA_964461295.1 uncultured Planctomycetaceae bacterium
GGTGTTTCTGCTGGTGTGGTTCTTCCTGTTCCGGCGGCTGGGGGCGGCGGCCAGCGGAGGAGGCTTCCTGGGCAGCTTCGGCCGTTCGCGCCACCGCGTGTTGAACAAGGAGCACACGAACGTCACGTTCAACGACGTGGCCGGCATCGAGGAAGCCAAGGACGAAGTCGCCGAGGTGATCGAATTCCTGAAGAACCCGCGGCGGTTCCAGCGGCTGGGCGGGCGGATTCCGCGCGGCGTGCTGCTGGTAGGCGAGCCGGGATGCGGCAAGACGCTGTTGGCCAAGGCGATCGCCGGCGAGGCGGAGGTGCCTTTCTTCAGCATCTCCGGCAGCGACTTTGTCGAGATGTTCGTCGGCGTGGGCGCCAGCCGCGTGAGGGACCTGTTCAAGCAGGCGAAGGACTCGGCGCCGTGCATCATCTTCCTGGACGAGATCGACGCCGTGGGGCGCCGCCGCGGCATGGGCTTCACCACCGGCGGACACGACGAGCGCGAGCAGACCCTCAACGCCATCCTCGTCGAGATGGACGGCTTCGACTCCAGCGACCAGGTGATCGTCATCGCGGCCACCAACCGCGGCGACGTGCTCGACCCGGCGCTGACGCGCCCGGGGCGGTTCGACCGCCAGATCAACGTGCCCCTGCCGGACCTGACCGGACGGTTCGCGATCCTGAAAATCTATGCCGCCAAGGTGACGTGCGCCCCGGACGTGGACCTCCAGCGGCTGGCCCGCGGCACGCCCATGTTCAGCGGCGCGGACCTGGCGGCGCTGATGAACGAGGCCGCCATCGCGGCCACCATGGCCAACAAAGACCACGTGGACCAGTCGGACATGGAAGAGGCCCGCGACAAGGTTCGCTGGGGCCGCGCCCGCAAGAGCCGGGCGGTCGACGAGCGGGAGAAGGAGACGACGGCGTACCACGAGGCCGGGCACGCCGTGGTGCAGATGCTGACGCCCGAGGCCGACCCGCTCCACAAGATCTCCATCATCCCGCGCGGGCCGATGGGCGGGGCGACCATGTCGCTGCCCGAGAAGGACCGCTACATCTACACCCGCCGCTACTGCCAGGCCCTGCTGTGCGTCTGCTTTGGCGGGCGCCTGGCCGAGGAAATGTTCTGCAACGACCCCTCCAGCGGAGCCGCCGCCGACATCGCCCAGGCGACGGAGATCGCCCGGAAAATGGTACTCGACTGGGGCATGAGCGAGAAACTGGGCTTCGTCCACTACGCCGGCGACGACCGCAACCCGATGATGCCCGATATGGGGGGCAAGGATTACTCCGATGCCACCGCCCAACTGATCGACCAGGAAGTCAAGGCGATCATCGAAGAGGCCCGCATCCGCTCGCGGGCCCTGCTCGAGGCCCACCGCGACAGACTCGCCGACCTGGCGGCCGCCCTGCTGAAGTACGAGACGCTGTCCGGCGACGAGGCCAAGCAGATTCTCGACGGCCAGCCCCTGGACAAACCCACCGTCGGCGACCTGCTCCAACGCGAGCAGGCGAAGTCCCGGCCGGCGCACGCGTCGTCAGTGGCGCCTCCGCCGGTGCCCGGCGGGGCCGTGCCGGAAACCGCGTAGGAATTGCCGATTGCCGATTGCCGATTGTCGAGCCGCCTGTCGGGAAGCACGGCATGGCAGGGATCGGAGAAGATCAGGCAGGTAACGCTGTCATCTCAGTGGGAAAAGCTCGTGCGGGAGAAGGTGGAGTCCGGCCGCTTCGGATCGCCCACGGAGGAGGGGATAGAACTCTACCGAGTTCTGCGCGGCGCCAGAGATGCCGCAAGTCTCCTGTAGTCCCGGCATAGTCAAGTACCGTTTTCCTCAACTTTGTCGGCGCCTCGCCGTGAGGGAACCGCGGGCGCTGTCTTCCTGAAACGTCGCCGTCATCCCGGCCTGTCACTTCGTCGCGTCAGAGTTGCTGTCGTCGACGCCGCCTATGGGCGCGGGGCCCGCATCGGTGCTCTTGCCCGCTCCGCCGGCCGGCACGGACGGAGGTTTCACGTTGATCGGCTCGATGGACTGGAGAACGCCGTGGGTGCGAGCATCGATGTGCACCCGATAGCGGATCAGAAGCTCCTGCGTCTTTCCGTGCTTCCTGAGGATGTCCTTGATCTGCTGGCCATGGCTGCTCTTGAGCGCGAGCACCAGCGGAGATTCCTGGCGGCCGGGCTTGGCGGAGTAGAAGTCGCCGATCACCCCCGTGGTGGCGAGAACAGTGCTTTCCACCATCTGGCCGTTGAAGGTCTGGGTGTCGGCGATCACGTCTCGGACGTCCACGACGGCGGCGGCAGTGGTCGCCCCCTTGCCCCCCCTGTTGCCGCCGCAACCCGCCAACGCCGCAACCGCCATCGCCCCTGAAACAAGAATGGCCCTCGATGCCGCGTTCATCGCGAGTTCCTTTCCCACAGCTTCATCGCTTAGGCTGCTTCCTGGACGAGACGAACCTGACCACGATCAGCACGACCGCGGCGATAGCCGCGAAACTAGCCAGACCCCACAGCCACGACAACGCAAGCATCACTGGGTCTCCTGCGGAGCCAACACCGCCGATGTGCACCGTTCACATTACCTGCAACCACGCAAAGGCGGCAGAGCATCGGCTGGCGAGAACGGAATTGTGAAATACTGAAAGACGACGCGGGACTCGTCCGCGCGGCGGCCGTCGGGGCAGGCGCGGAACGCCCCTTGACCTCGATGCACCGGGCACATCCCATCTTCCGGCCCCCGCGAACGCGGGCTCCCGCCGCCAGCGGCGAGGGCGTCCCGGGCCGTTGGCAGCTCACTTCGCCGACTTGGCGGCGCGGGCCTCCACGCGGGCGACCTTGCGGACCCGGGCCTTCGCCTTCCGCTTGGCGTTCTTCCGCCGTGTTACTTTCTGGTCCGCCCGCCGCCCGTCAAGTCTCTCTTTTCGTTCGCCCATGGTATTCCTTCTGTGTCAAGTGAGGGGGCAACGTAGCAGGTTCGGACGCGTTCCGCAAGGACCCGAGGGAAGTCGCACAGACGCCCAGGCGCACCTGCCCGGGTTGTCGCTCGCGGGCCCCATTGCCCCGCTTGCGGTTCAGCGCGTCGGCGCGCGGCCGCGGTCCAGCAGCAGCGTCGGCAGCGAGTGCCACAGGCCCACGGGGGTGTAGAGGTTCTCCACCTCGCCGCGGCAGTTGTACCAGCAGTCGCGGCAGGCGTTGCCTCGGCAGGCGGTTTTCAGCCGCCGGTGAATCACCGACGCCGAGTCGCGGAACAGGTTTGCCACGGGCTCTGCGCGGCGCTCCACGCAGATGGCCACGTCGCCCCTGGAGTCGATGTTGAAGAACGCCCGCCCGGCGAGGCACCCGCCCACGCCGCCGTGCAGGAACGTGTCGAACTGCGACAAGTACCGCGGGTTGGACAGGAAGTTGCGGTGCCGCTCACGCAGCGCCAGCAGCCGCGGCGACACCGCCCCGTCGTTGTGCGCATACGCCCGCGAACCCGTCTTCAGGTGCCCGTACGGCTGCACCATGAAGTATGCCCCCCGCTCGGCCGCCATCTCCAGCAGGCGGTCCAGTTCGTCGAGGTTGTCGTCCATCAACACGGCGATGACATTCACCCGCTGGTATTTGTGCACCCGTGCGGCCGAGAAGAGTTCCACGGCCCGCCAGGCCTGGCGCCAGGCGCCGTCCATGCCGCGGCGGCTGTCGTGCCGCCGCTCGTCGGGATAGTCGATGCTCACCGACACGCCCCATGCGTCGGCCTGCATCAGATCGCGGGCGATCCGCGGCGTGACGAACCAGCCGTTGGTCGTGACGAACGGGAAATGGTACTCGCCAACGGCAGCCACAATGTCCGGCAGGTCGTGCCGCAGAAGCGGCTCGCCCCCGGCCAGGCTGACCAGCATGGTCCCGCCGGCCGCCAGCTTGCGGGCTCCCTCGGCATAGTCGCGCAGGGCCGGCTCGGGCGCACGGCCCATGGGGTCGGCCCAGTAGTGGCAGAACCGGCATCGGAAGTTGCAGCGGTACGTCACCTGCCAGGAACACCACAACGGGTGGTTCGACGTCCATTGTCGAACCAGGCGCATCTTCTTCGTCACGGAACTCAACATCTGTGGGTCGCTTCGTTACTCAGTTGCTTGCTTACGGTACGCTTGCAGTCTCTTCTCGATCGCCGCCGCCAGCGCCATCCTTCCCGACATCCGCGCCGCTTTGATGGCCGCCTCGGCGGCCGCGGCCGCATCGCCAGGCCGGCCCGCCGCCCAGTATACCGCGGCCAGGGCGTCCAGCGACTCCGGCGCCGCGGGCCGCGTCACCTCGCACGCCTTCCGCGCCAGGCGCACGGCCTCGTCGATGTTCCGCAGACCCGCATCGTCGCCGGAGGTTAGCACCAGCGCCAGCCCGCGCAATGCCGGCTCGAATCGCTCGTCGGCCCGCAGGGCGGCCCGGTAGGCCTTGTCCGCCTCGCGAAGCTTGCCCTGCCCCAGCAGGGCCAGGCCCAACGCCGCCTGCGCGCGAGGGTTTCCTTCGTCGATTCTGGTCGCCTTCTCCAGGGCATCGGCGGCCTCGGCGAGCTTCCCCGTTTCCAGCAGAAGCGTGCCCAGGTGCAGCAAACCCTCGGCAAACTCGGGCGCCGTCTCCGCCACGCGTCGGGCGTGCTCCAGGGCCGCGCGGCGGTCACCCCCCGCCGCCAGCGCCAGCGACAGGCAGAAGTGCGCCTGGGCGAAGTCCGGCGCCGTGGCCACCGCGCGCCGGAAGCTTGCCACGGCTGCATCGTGCCGCCCCGCGGCCAGCAGCGCCCGGCCCAGGTCGCACTGGGCGACCGCGTCATCGGCCTTCAGCCGCACCGCGCGTTCCAGGTGGACGCGGGCCGCGCCGGCGTCGCCCGTCGCCAGCAGGGCCGCCCCCAGCCGCGAGTGCGCCTCGGCGCAGTTGGCGTCGATGGAGATCGCCTTGCGGTAGCAGCGCGAAGCCCCGGCGTAGTCCGGCCCGTCCAGGAACGCGTTGCCGGCACGCACGAACGAATCGGCGTTCAGGAACCGCTCGCGAATGGCCTCCATCGCCGCCGGCGCCGTGTTCACGAACTCCGGAATGTTGGCCGCCCGCTCGCCCGAGGTGAACCGCTCCAGCAGCACCGCCGGGGCCGAACGCCCCTGCTCGTCCAAGTGCGCCAACCAAAGCTGCGTGTACGGCCCGTTGGCCTTCGAACTGAACACCAGCCAACGCCCGTTCGGCGAGAAGCTGTGCCACGAGTTCATCCCCGACGTGTTGCACTCCAGCCGCCGCGACACGCCCCCCCCGGCCGGGACAATCCACAACTCGCTGTCCGGCTGCAGGAGCATGTAGTTCCTCGATCGGCAGAAGACGATCCACTTGCCGTCGGGCGAGTACTTCGCGAAGTAGTTGCTCGACCCGTTGGCCGAGGCGCCGAGCAACGGCTCCGCGCGAGGAACTTCCGTTCGCACCGAGAGATCGGCCTCCCTTGTCCCCGGGGGAGGCGAAAACGGCACGCGATACAAGTCGTACTGGAACCCCTTGCCGCCGCGGAGGAACTCGCCGCATTCCTCGGCCGACAACAACACCTTCCGCTTGTCGCGCAGGTTCGGCAAGTTGGCAGCCGTGGTTCGCGCGAATGCGATCCACCTGCCGTCCGGGCTCCACGCGGGGTTGCTCTGCACCCGGTTGGGGTCGCTGGCGCCCGCCAGCGGAAAGTACCGCTTCTCCCGCCGGTCGTACACGGCCAGCACTCCGCGGAACGGGAAGAACAGTTGCGAGAACGCCAACTCCGGCCGGGCGGCAAAGACGGAGCGGTCCTTCACCATGCTGACGACGTACCGGCCGTCGGGCGAAACCTGGCTGAGCAGGCCGAACGTCGGCTCGCCGTCCTCGCGCCGGTAGTCGCTCCACGTGATGATCTTCGAATCGTCGAGCACGATCTCGCGCCCGACGTCGACGATGGCGTAGGATCCCTTGTCGTTGGCGTAGTCGACGTCCATGCCAAGGACGCGCCCGTCGGCGGAGAAGGAGTGACAATTGCCGCACACCGGCAGCCCTTCCAGCACGATGGGCGGCTGGGCGAGCGAATCGACCGTGCCGAACCGCCAGCGGATGGCGGTGGGGTCCTTGACGGCCTCGGCGAACGGCAGGTTCACTTCGCGGTAGAAGATGGGCGCGGCCACCGGCTCGGCGGCGATGCGGAAGGCGACGGCGCCTTCGGCGACGACGGCGCCGCGAGCGTCCAGGCCCTGCACGCGCAATCGCACCTCGCCAGGTGCCCGCACAATCTCCCGCCACCGCGCAGGTTCGATCCGGACGCGGCTCGTCGAGCAGTCGATCCTATCCTCTCCGGCTTCGTTCCGCCGCAAGGTCACGCGATACGAAGAAGCCTTTCCGACCGGCTCCCACGCGATCGTGGGCGGGGCGATGTCGGGCGGAAAGACCGCGCCCGCCAGGGGATACGTGATGCCGATGGCGGAAGCCCCCGCGGCGAGTTGGCGCTTCGTTGCCCGCAGGTCGATCCCGATGATCGATAGGGCCACGACGGCATATATCGCCGTCAAGGCAAGTAGAATGCCAAATCGTCTTGTCCGTGCTCGGTTGCCGGTCACGGTTGGCGATTATAAGCTTCCGCGAGCCCAAACCCCCATCCTCATGAATGCGCCGCCCTCCGCCGCTTGCGGTTCGCGGAGTCCTGGCCGCGCGGCCGGGGGTCTGCGAACCGCAAGCGGCGGACACCAGGCTTCCTGCCCGCTACCCTTCCTCCGCGATCTCGCGGAGGCGCCGGCGGTTCAGGATCGCCACGTGCCTGCCCCGCACCACGATCAGGGCGGCATCCCTCAACTTCGCCAGCGTGCGGCTGAGCGTCTCCGGCGTTGTGCCCAGCCGGCCCGCCAGGTCGCGCTTCGCCTGCTTCAGCGTGAACTCGTCGCCGCCGGCTTCGTCCGCCTGCCGCAGCAACTCCCCCGCCAGCCGCGAGGGCACCTGCTTGAGCGACAGCGATTCGATCAGGTCGGCGAACTCGTGCAGCTTGGCCGACAGGCCCGCCAGCATGCCCATCGCCAGGTCGGGATTGGCCGCGATCGCCCGCTTCATCGCGGCCGCCTCCACCACCAGCACGGCCGTGTCCTCCAGCGTCTCGGCGTGGGCGGGGTAGTTGCCGCCGCGCATCACGGCCGCCTCGCCGAACGACTGCCCCGGCCCGTAGACGTGCAGCACCTGCTCGTCGCCCCGCGGCGACAGGCGGTACACCTTCACCCGCCCCGAGAGCACCACGTAGAACCGGTCGGCCTTCGACAGCGGAGTGACGATCACGTACCTCGCCGCGTACCTGCGCACCGCGAATTGCTTCAGCAACGCCGCCAGGGCCTCCTCGGCCAGCGCCGAGAACAGCGGCGTCGCCTTCGCGCCCGCGAGGATGTCGAGGTCGTCGGCCATGCCGGATCACTGTGCTTCGGGGACACCCAGCCCACGGCATATCTTCCGCGCGAGCAGGTTGGGGATTTCCCCATGTCGGGGAACGGCCTCAACCGCTCCGGTGGCTGGATTGGTCCACAAGGAGTGCGAGCCGCCTTCCCGCTTCAAGTAACATCCGCACCGTCGAAGATGTCGCAGCAGGTCGCCCCGCTTCACGAGATGGTCACCGTTCTACGAACAGCATCCGTCGGCATCCCCCGCATCGCGTCCGCCCTCCGGTCCTCCAGGATCAGCGCGATCGCTTCCTCGAGACTCCGCAGGCTTTCCTCCTCGGTCTTGCCCTGCCCGTTGGCTCCGGGGATCTCCAGGCAGTAGGAAACGTACCATTCCCCGTCGCGCTCAATCACGGCTGTGAATTCGTTCCGCATAGCGATCCATTGTACCTCATCCGCACGTCGGTTGTCACTCCTCCAGCTCCCGCCCGGGTGCATGACCGTAGTTGCTGAGACCGGGTTTGGGGTCTGCATCGGATTCTTCAGCCTGAAGGGCTGAGATATGACAGCCCAGGGCAACGCCCTGGGAACCCTACGCCAAAGTACGTCAAGCCCTGAAGGGGCGGGACAAATGCCGCGTGAGGCCCTTATGTCGCCCTTACAGGGCTTGTCATCTGGATCGCCACATCTCCCAGGGCGTTGCCCTTGTCATTACCCACATCTCCGCAACACTCTGTAAACACGGCAGATACAACTGACGTTCCCAATTTGCCCATTCGGCTTCTTCTCGGCCCATAGGAAGCGATTCCTCGGTTTTCCGGTGATTTTTGCACCCCTCGCGCCGGCGACGGCCCAACCCGAAGAGATGTGGTTAATGCCTTGGGCGTTGCCCTGGGCTGTCATATCTCAGCCCTTCAGGCTGAAGAGGCGATGCAGGAACGGTCATGG
>CAYWTX010000431.1:0-3814 GCA_964461295.1 uncultured Planctomycetaceae bacterium
CGCCTGGGGAGTACGGTCGCAAGGCTAAAACTCAAAGGAATTGACGGGGGCTCACACAAGCGGTGGAGCATGTTGCTCAATTCGATGCAACGCGAAGAACCTTATCCTGGGCTTGACATGTACGAGCCCTTCCCTGGAAACAGGGGTAGGTGTGGCTTCGGGCCAGTAAGCGTACACAGGTGCTGCATGGCTGTCGTCAGCTCGTGTCGTGAGATGTCGGGTTAAGTCCCATAACGAGCGAAACCCTTGTCGCTAGTTGCCAGCGGGTTATGCCGGGAACTCTAGCGAGACTGCCGGTGTTAAACCGGAGGAAGGCGGGGATGACGTCAAGTCCTCATGGCCTTTATGCCCAGGGCTGCAAACGTGCTACAATGGCCGTGACAAAGCGATGCAAAACCGCGAGGTCGAGCAAATCGCAAAAAAACGGCCCCAGTTCGGATTGGAGTCTGCAACCCGACTCCATGAAGTTGGAATCGCTAGTAATCGCGTATCAGCACGACGCGGTGAATGTGTTCCTGAGCCTTGTACACACCGCCCGTCAAGTCATGGGAGCCGGGAGCACCCGAAGTCGCCCTACCTCAAGGGTGCCGAAGGTGAGTTCGGTGACTAGGACTAAGTCGTAACAAGGTAGCCGTAGGGGAACCTGCGGCTGGATCACCTCCTTTCTAGAGGATTATCTAGACCCCGAAGCGGAGCGATCCGCTCGATGGCAGTCAGCGCGACCTCGTCCGAGCCGGCTTGTGCCGGCAAGGACAACCGACCCGTAAGGGCGGCCAAGACGGCCCACTGTTAACTTATTCAAGACCCCACGGCCCCCAAAGCCGTGGGGTTCTTTTTTTTTGGGCTCCCCGCTGTTTCGTGTGGGTGGCTTGTGGGGGCCTGCCCTCCAAGCCCCAGGGGGTTCTGCGCTTCTGGACTGCCGGGCAAGATCCGGCGGCTCGACGCCGAGACGGGCGCGGAGTTGAGCAGTCTGGGCTGCGCCGCCAAGGGCGAGCTGGCGTGGGCCGATGGCTGTCTGCTGGCCTGCGCGCACGCCATGGGGTTGCTGCGGAAGGCAGCGCCGGACGCCTTGCCGAGAGAATTGCACAGGAACGCAAGAAGGAGCGTTGTTATGGCTCTGAAATCGGGTTTCGGGGTCTTGGCGTTCGGACCCGCCCTGACCGCATCTGTCGGTTTGGCGTGTCAGACAACGCTGATTCTGACGTTCCAGGGAGTTGAGAACATGACCACCGGAATCTTGACCGAGCCCAACGCCAAGGTCGTCCTCTCCATCAGGGCACGCCGGATGCCGCGCGAGGCGCTTCTGGCCCGACTCGAAGGGGCGATCCGGCAACGCCCCTCCGAGCAGCAGAGGCGAATCCTCGACCATGCCCGGCACATCCCCACCCGCTACCTCCGCACCTACACCCGCGGCGTCGGAGGCAGGTCGCTCGTCGCCGGCGTCAAGGCCCACTGCCTGGAGTGCGTCTGCTGGCAGCGCGTCCGCCACTCCACCAGCCCCAATTGCGTCTTCTACCTCCGCCGCCCGTACCGGTGACGATGCCGCTCGCGGTGGCACCCGGAGGACCCAGCGCCGGAGCGCGATGGGCCTCGGCCTCGCACCAGAGCATGGAGAACGGCAGTCTTCGGGTGCCGCGGCTCAAGGCTCTTCCCGCGGCGGGCCAAGCAGTTCCTCGGCGTGGTAGCTGCTGCGGACGTACGGGCCGGACAGAACGGCGTCGAAGCCCATCTCCATGCCCTGCCGCCGCCAGCGGTCGAACCGCGACGGCTCCACGAACCGTTCGACGGGCAGGTGCCGCGGCGTCGGGGCCAGGTACTGTCCGATGGTCACGATCCGGCAGCCGGCTTCGCGCAGATCGCCGAGGACGGCAGCGACTTCGTCGTCGGTCTCGCCCAGGCCGACCATCAGGCCGCTCTTGGGGGTCGGCCCCGGCCGGCCGTCGGGAGCGGGCCACGCCGCCGAGCGGCGAAGCACGTCCAGGCTGCGGGCGTATTGGGCCCGCGGGCGGACGAGCGGATAGAGACGGGGCACGGTTTCGACGTTGTGGTTGAGGACGTCGGGCCCGGCCCCCAGAACCGTTCGCAGCGGCTCGGCCATGCCCTGGAAATCGCTGGTGAGCACCTCGATGGTCGCTCGCGGGCATCGGGCGCGCACGGCCCGGATCGTCCGGGCGAACTGTCCGGCCCCGCCGTCGAGCAGGTCGTCGCGCGTGACGCTCGTAATGACGACGTGCCGCAGGCCCATTCGCCCGGCCGCCTCGGCCACGGCCTCGGGCTCCTCCTGGCGGGGAGGCAGGGGGCTGCCATGGCCGATGGCGCAGAACCCGCACGTCCGCGTGCACGTGTCGCCCAGGATCAGGAAGGTGGCCGTGCCGCGTGAATGGCACTCGGCCTGATTCGGGCAGCGGGCCTCGCGGCAGACCGTACTCAAATGCAGGTCGCTCACCGCCTGGAGCACCTGCTCGCCTCGGGCGACCGGCGGCAGCCGCTTGCGCATCCACGGCGGGAACCGCCCGGGCGAGGCGGGAGTTTGCGCGCTCCCGGCCGACGAGGCCGGTTGCATTGTGCCAGTAACGCGGGCATTCCTGCCCGCGCAACCGGGCCGGGATCGGGCAGGAATGCCCGAGTTACTGCCCGGCCCGAGCGTGACTGGGGCACAACGCAACCGGCTCTGGACCGGCCTGGCGACGCCGTGGCGAGCCAGCACTTCCGGCAACGCCGCGACAGGGTCCATGCCGAACACCCCCCCTACCGCATCGATCAACGGCTGTTTGACTTCGGCGACGCTGACGCTCCGGCCGAGCTGGGCCGACAGGCTGGTCACGCGCACATCGCGGATGCCGCAAGGGACGATCAGGTCGAAACCGGACAGGTCGGCGGACACGTTCAGCGACAGCCCGTGCCAGGTCACCCACTTCCGCACGGCCACACCGATGGCGGCGATCTTCCGGTCGCCGATCCAGACGCCGGTCAGGCCGGCGATCCTTCGGCCGGCCAGGCCAAACCGCCCCAGCACGCGCAGCACAACTTCTTCCAGGTCGCGAAGGTACTGTCGCAGCCCCTTGCCGTAGCGGTCCAGCCGCAGGATGGGATAGGCCACAAGCTGCCCCGGCCCGTGCCAGGTGACGTCGCCGCCCCGGCTGACGGCGCGGACTTGCACGCCGGCGGCGGCCATGCGTTCTGCCGAGGCCAGCACGTGCTCAGGGCGTGCGCTTCGGCCGAGGGTAATCACTGGCGGGTCGTGCTCCACCAGGACGAGGAACGCGACGGGCGGCCCCTGCCCGGCCAGTTCGGCGGCCAGACGGTCCTGAAGTTCCAGCGCAAGGTCGTAAGGCGCAGCTCCCAGGTCGAGATGTGTGATCTCCGCCATCGCCACAACTATACATCCCGACCCGGCGAGAACGGCAGGATAACCAGGTGCTTGAGCGTTCTTGTGGGGTCCCTGAGAGTCCCCCGAGTGGAAGTCTCGCGCATGAACATTTCGCACACGTCCTGCGGCAGGTACACCGTGCCGCGGCCGTGCCGGGGGTCGATCACGATCTTCTCGACCACCGAGTGAACCAGCTTCCGGGCCTCCATCGTGGTGGTCTTTCCCGCGATGGCCTTCTCAATCGCCTCCAGACGCTCCAGAGCCCACGTTCGCAATGCGGGTGGTCGAAGGTCGCTCGCGAGGGTTTAGCGGTCTCCAGGGCCTCCTGGAGCCTGTCCCGCTTGCCCTTGAGGGTGGCCAGGGTCGTCTTGAGTTCGTCCAAGTCCTCGAAGGCCGGGTCCGTCAGCATGGACACCGTGTCCTTGATGCGCCGGGTCAGCCCGT
>CAYWTX010000432.1:0-29270 GCA_964461295.1 uncultured Planctomycetaceae bacterium
CGATGTTCTGTCCGCATTCGACGCCTTCTGTCGCCCCTTCGGGGCGACAGAAGGCGTCCAGCGCGGGCAGACCCGAGAGAGCCAATTCTTTCACAAACTCTGACCGGCGCCCTTGGACCAGGCCGGGGGGTTTGCTGGCCGCGGCGCGTTGTTACTTCTCACCGCGAATCGCCGCGGCTACTCCTTCAGCACGATCTTCTTGCCGTCAAAGCGCACTTCCTGCCCGCCGACGGCGATCACCACGCTGAGGCCCTCGCCCTTCACGTCAAACTTCACGGGTTTGTCACCCACAGTCATCACGCTGACGAAGTCCGCCTCGGCCTGCTCGCTCACGCCGTACAGCCGATGATGCCAGGATGGTTTGTGCCCGCGAGCCTCCGGCTCCCACATCATCGTCATTCCCGGCGGGCCAACCAGCACACCGTCCATCGCCATGTTGGCGCCCTGGCGCCCGGTGATTCTGAACGTCCGGCCATCGCACGAGCGCACCACGCCCTGGCCGCCCATGGGCGAGCAGACCTGCCACAGCTTGCGCCCGGGGCTCTTCACGCGATCCACCACCGCCATCAGGAACGCACTGCCGCTCTTGCCGCTCATGTCCACCGCGTAGTGTCTCTCGGCCTTCGCGCCGGGGCCACACCCGCCCGAGGTGTCCGCGCCCAGGAAGCCCGAGCCGTCCTTGCGAAGGTCTTCGTACAGCAGCTTGCCGAACCCCTCGCCGTTGCAGCCTTCCACCTCCACCACGTTGTTGGCTCCGCTGGATGGATGCTCATACAGCCATCGATTCCTGAGGTCGGCGAAGTAGAAGCTTCCCGCCTGGGGCAGCAGGCGCGACCGCTCACGCGGCTTGCCCGTGTGCAGGTTCACCACGGCCGTCACCGGTTCGCCCAGGAACGAGTACGTGCCCGTCTCGCGGTCGACCTGGACCCTTGCGGCCAGGTCGCTCGGGTCCAGCGGCTTGACGTCCAGCGGGTAGTTCACGAACGCCGCCACGAGGTCCAGGTTGCTCATCTGCCTGAATCCGTCGGGGTCGTCCAGGAAACGCCGCTTGAACTCGTACACCACGTAGGGCTTCAGATCGTCGGGCACCATGCCCATCGCGAACGCCAGGTGCCGCCCGTCGATCTTCGGCGAGGTGATCAGGTGTTTCAGGGCGGCCAGCAACAGCGGCGTATCCGGCCAGAGGCCCCCGCCCGTGGCCGTCCAGTGTGCCGAGACGAACGGGAAGTTGATGCCGTCGGAGGAAGCTCCGCCTCCCTGCCGAATGTCGGCGATGGCCTGTAGCGTGTTGTTCCGCACGGAACTCTTGATCTGGTCGATCTTAATGGGCATCTCCTGGATCACGCCCGTCTGGTCGTATCGCTTCTTGAGTTCCTGGAACTCCTGCACGTCGCGCTCGAACCGCTTGCCCTTCGCCTTGGCCCTGCCCGCGTCGACGGGCACAAAGTACACGCTCGCCAACTGGTCGCGGGCCTCCACCAGCACCCGGTGCAGCCCCTTGCCCAGAAACACGATCGTGCCCTCGGGGCTGCGCAGGCCGTCGATCCACGCCTCCGACGAATCGCGCCCGAGCAGTTCGTGGCTCAGCACCAGGCCCGTGCCCGTATCCTCCGGCACGTCCACCAGGCAGTACAGGTAGAACCGCGCGTTACGCGACCCCCCGGCCAGGTTGAAGCTCTTACGCCCGTCGGTCACGCCGGGAATGTCCGACACGGCCGTCGGAATCAGCGCCTCAAAGGCAACCTCCCTGCCTTTCACCTTGACGCCCGTGCCTTCCTGCGGCTGGGCGCCTTCGCGCCCGCCGACGCTCGCCAGCGGGTCGTCCTCGCCGACGGGGAATGGCCCGGCCACGATCCACCTGGTGGGGCTGGCGCTCTGGGTGAAGGCGTTCACCGGCACGCCCGTTCTGTCGGCGGCGAGTTTGGGCGCCTCCAGCGTATGCACCGGCGCCGGGATCGTGGGCGCCTCCATTTCGAACGGCGCCTTCAGCCCCAGCGCCAGCAGGGCGTGGTTGCCCGGCAGGCCTGCCAGGCCGCGCCCCACGGCCATGATGCCCATCGGCCCGCGGTCCAGCGTCCAGCCGATGAACTTCCTGCGACAGTTGTCGACCACGAGGTCTTTCTGCTCCTTGTTGAGGTGGTCGAACGTCAGGTCGGCGGCGTAGGGGTAAAAGAACAGCGGCCCGGGGATGCGTTCCCCGTGCTCGCCACCGTAAGGCCCCAGGCGCGACCGCTGCTCCACCAGGATCGCCGCACGCCCGAAGTGCGAGGGATCGTCAAACAGCGTGCCGAGGAACGAGTGCACGATGGCCGTGTTGCAGCCCGGTTCCCAGTTGCTGACCCAGTCCAACTGCGTGCGGTAGTCGGCCTTGCCCGCCTCCAGCCGCTTTCGCAGTTCGGAGATGATCCTTCGCCCGAACTCGGTCTTGGCCTTCTCCCTCAGGACCGGCAGGTGATGCCTGCGGAACAGCAGCCGCGGGTGTTCTCCCTCCGCCAGCGGCGGCGAAGCCTTCGCCCCGTCGGCTGGATGCGACCAGCTTGCCCCGTCCAGCGTGCCGGCGTTGTCGGTGTAGTTCATGTGCCCGTTGTACGTGCCGGTCAGTTCCTCGTTGCCGGGGGCGATCGTCAACTCATACTCCACGAAGCCGCCTTGCACGTACGTGTCGGAATTGACGAGGATCTCCACGTTCAGCACATGCTTGTCGCCGTCGCGGCGATGGCGGATGACTCGCCCCGGATGGTCGCGCTTGTTGAAGGTGGGCGCCACGCACCAGAACCGCTCCTGCCACTGCCCGCCCTGGCGAACCATGTTCACCTCCAGGTCGGCCACCGGCTTGTTCTGCGCGTTGGTCAGCGCCGTCCGCAGGAACAGCCGCAGCACGCCGTCGTCGGGCACGTCGCCGCCCCGCGGCAGGTTCGGCGTGATCGCCAGCGGCGGACGCTCGATCTGCCGGGTCGCGCCGGGCCCGGGCTTGCCGATCAGCATGTCGTGGTCCGCCGCGGGGGCCGCCAGCTTCGTTCCGCTCTTGGCCTCGATCTTCCCGCGGGCGTCGGCCACGACGGCCTCCATCCCGCCGGCGCCCTGCGCCAGCGCCCGGTTCAGCGCCGGCAGCGCCTCGGGCTCGCCCACGTCGCCCAGCACGCCGATCCACTGCCTCAACTCCTCCGGGCTGGGACTCACCTTGAACCGCAGGATCGACTCGACGATGACCTTCACGGCCGGCTTGCCCAACCGCCGGCAGATCTCCATCGCCGCCTGCTCCATCAGCGGGTTGCTCTCGCCTTCGATGGCGACCCTGCGCAGCTCACCCAGCATTCCCGGGCCCAGGGCCGACACCGCGTCCACCACCGCCTTCTTCAGTTCCGGCGCCCCGGCCATGTTCAGGGCCTTGGGGCCCAGCGTGTCCAGCAGTTTGATCAGCACCGGCCCCGATTCGGCCCCGCCCGCCTCGGTCGCCATCTTCGCGATCTCCAGCCGCACCGGCATACTCACTCGCTCGTCCAGCACGGCTGACAACTTCGGCAGCGCCGCCTTGCCCATCGCCTTGACCGCGGGCAGGGCGATATCACGAATCGCCTTCTCCTCATGCACCAGGGCCGCCATCAGCCCCGTCTCGGCCGAAGCTCCCGGCATCGACACCAGCCCCCGGGCCGCCGTGATGCGGATCGACATGCTCCCGTCGCCCAGAGCCCGGGTCAGCCATTCCGCCGCCGAGGGCTGCCGCAATTCCGCCAGCGCCTTCACCGCCTCCACGCGCACCTCCACGGCCGGGTCCTTGGACATCGACTCGCCCAGCCAGAACACGCCTTCGGCGCCCGGCAGTTTGCCCAGAGTGATCGCCGCCTGTAGGCGGACCTTCCGCTCGTGGTCGGTCAGCAGCGAGCGCACGTCCGCGATCACGTTCGCGTCGCCGATCTCCCCCAACGCCCACACGCAGTTCAGCCGGACGTTGGGATCCTTGTCCTGCAAGTAGCCCAGCAGCGGCGGCACGGCCGACGACAACTTCTGCTCGCCGATCTCCCGGGCCGCCTCCGCCCGGCTCGCCGGGGCGCCCAGGCGGCTCATCACGTCGTCGCCGCCGATGGTGTTCTGGTCCTTCTTCTTCTTCAGACCGCTCACCACCGAACTGGTTCTGCCGCAGCCGATCGGCCCGGCCGCCACCACCATCGCCGCCAAGACAATGACCGCCCAACGTTCGGCTTGTTTCCGCATAGTCTTTCCCTTGAGACATCACCAGGACATCGCCCGGCCTCAGCATCGCTGCACTTACACAAACCCCGCAATCGCTCGCGGGTGCTTGCCTACCGAACAGACACTTTACATCCGGACCGGTCCGGGCGCGAGAATCACGCGTTAGACGAACAGGTCTTTCACCATCGTGAAGGCCTGACGGAGAGAACTATGCGAACATCTGCCCTGCTCCTGGCGGCCGCGGCCGCCTTCGCCCTCGTGCCGGCGGCATCGCCGTGCCTGGCCGCCGATAAGGCGAAACCGGCCAAGGTTGTGATCCTCGCCCAGAGAGGCGGCGACGAGCACGCATGGGGACGACAGGTCAGGCAGGTGAGGTATTCCGTCGAACAATCCCCCGACGCCAACGGCCTGCTGAAGGCCGAGGCGCACCTGACGGGCTGGCCGGCCGATCCCAACACGTTCAACGATGCCGACACGGTCGTACTGCTCTCCCAGGGATGCGGGCAGCATCCGCTGTTCCAGACCAGGCAGCGGGCCGCCACATTCGACAAGGTGATGAAGCGAGGCGTGGGCTTCGTGGCCATCCACTACTGCCTGGCCGCACTGCCCGGCGCCGACGACAGGAAGCTGCTGGAATGGACCGGCGGCGTGTACAAGGAAAACCTCACCCAACTCAAGGGCGTGGGGCTGGGCGAACTCTTCGCCTCCGACGCCAACCATCCCGTCAGCCGCGGGATGAAGAGGTCGCGGTTCTCCGACCAATATTACGGCCCGATGTTCCACGGCGAAGGCGCCGCGGCCGCGAAGGTCACGCCGATCGCCCTGGTCGGCCCGCCCGACAAGCCGGGCGAAACGTATGCCTGGGCGTACGAGCGTCCCGGCGGCGGGCGCACCGTTGCGATCACCGGCAGCGATGAAGCGGGCGTCTACGACGTGGATGCCATGCGCACGCTGCTGCTGAACGCGGTCTTCTGGACGGCGAAACTCGAAGTCCCCGCCGAGGGCGCCAAGTGCCGCACGCCCCCACCGCTGGGACGGGCGAATTGATCCCCGGCGGCGCGTCGCGCGGAGGCGAACCCGCGACCGCCGCTCCGCGGGCCGCGAGCCCCCGTGCCTCTACGCGGTGATCGCTTTCCACCCTTCGTTCAGGTCCTCCAGGATGCCGATCGCCTCCTCGATCATGGCCACGTCGTTGCGGGCGTGGGCCTTCGTGAGGTGCTGGCGAAGAAACGTGTACAACTGACGCAGGTTCGTCGCGATCTCGCCGCCGCTGTCGGCGTTCAGGCACACGTCCAGTTCCTCAAGGATTGCGACGGCCTTGTTGATGAACGTGCCCTTGGCGGCCCAGTCCTTCCGCTCGATCTCCGCGATCGCCTGGCGAAGGAACTTGATCGCGCCTTCGTACAGCAGCACGACCAGCCGCCCGCGGGACTGTGTGACAACCCTGTGTTCCTGATACGCCGCAATCGCGCTCATGGTACGTCCTCACCGCTACGCAAGAACCGCCAGCCGGCAACGTCCTTGCTGTTGTCTCTCACAGGGCCGGCCGCCCCGAAGGGGCCTTCGGCTTCAGTGGCCGGTTCGCCGGTTTCGCTCCACCGCGTCAACTGTTGTCGCTCTTCTGGGAGTCCAGCGACGAGAACAGCGATTCGTACGATGCCCGGAACGAGTCCAACTGCGCCAGCGTGGCTTCCATGCGCGCGTACTTCGCCTTGATGGCGGCTTCCTTCTGCGCGAGCACATCCTGCTCGCGCTGAATCCGGGTGTCCAGTTGCGACATCGCGTCGTCGTATCGCTGCCTCTTGACCGCCACCGCGCCGGTCGTCTCGTCCAGAATGCCGTTCATCACGTCGTACAGCGCGCCGCCCAGGCCGCGCACCGCCCGCACTTCGGTCGTCAGCGTGTACGCCTCGCCCAGGTGCGCCGGGTCGGCCGACGCCGTCACCTGAAGCCACTGCTCCGGCTTGCCCGTCGCGCCGATGATCGTGCTGCCGTCCACCGTCGCCGAGCGCCAGTCGTCATCGCCTTCGCCCGCGGTGCGAAAATACGCCGCCGTGATCGTCCCGGCCGCGTCATACTCCACCTTCAGGTCGTAGGTTCCGGCCGTCGTCGCTTCGCCGGAACTGTTGAACTGCACGAAGTTCGAGCCGGTGGCGCCCATGCCCATCGCCCCCACCAGTTTCAGCACGGCGTCGTAGTCCTCGGCGATCGCGTCGTCCAGGACGGCCGTGTCCAGCGTCATCGCGCCGTAGCGGTCGATCGTGATGCCGATCTGGCTGGCCAGCGTGAATGCGTCCTGGCCCGGGTCGAAGCCCGGCGGGGTCGTGGTGAGGGCCTTGCGGATGCTCCCTTCCAGCAGGTTCAGGCTGGAATCGCCGATCAGCACGCCCGCGGTGTCGGTCTTGGCGTCGTAGCCGGCATGTTTGACGATCCGCTTGTCGATGCCCGTGTAGATGTTGACCAGATTCTGCAAGTCGGTCTTCAGCTCGTTCACCGAGCGGCTGAGGGTGATGCCCGTGGCGCCGCTGGCGGCGTTCGCCTTGTACAGCGTGAGCGCGACGCCGGGCAGCACGTCGGTGACGACGTTGCCGGCTGTCTCGATCCAGTCGCCCGCGGGGTAGCCGTCCACGCGGATCTGCGCGTTCTGGGCAGCCTGGGTCTCGGTCCAGCCGGCGGCGCCGAACCCCGCCACCGTGGTGCCCGCCTCCACCGTGACGCCGTAGTCGCCGCCGGTGCTCTTGCCCGTCAGCACCAGGTGGTGCCGCCCGCCGGTGGCGCCCTGGTAGTCCAGAATGCTGGCCGACACGCCCGGATTGCCGCCGTCGTTGTTGATCAGGTCGCGGAGCTGGCCCAGGTTCGTGCCCGCGCCCGTCGTGATCGTCCGCGTCACGCCGTTGTAGGTGTACACGAACTGCCCGGCGCCCACCACGGCGTCGGATCCCGTCCCGCCGTCGGCCGTCTGAACGAAGTCTGCCGTCGCGTCCAGCAGCGCCACCGAGTGGTCGCCCGTGATCGCCAGGTCGTGCCCGCTGCCGGCGTTCTGGGCGGCCAGGCGGAGCTTGTAGCTGGCGCCGTCCACCACGGCCGACGCCGCCGAGTAGCCCGCCGCGGCGTTGATCTCGCTGACGAGCTGGTTGAGCGTGATGCCGGTGGCGTCGTAGGCGGACAGGTCGACGGCGACCTGCGCTTCCGTGCCGAACTGGAAGACGAACTTGTAGTTGTCGCCGGAGGCGCCCGAGATCTGGTCAGCGGTGAAATAGGCGGCATCGGCCGACACGACGCCCTGCGAGTGGGTCCAGGTCTCCGTGGGCGTGACGCCGCCCTGGATCATCTTGGCGGCGCGGGCGAGCTGGTTGATGAGAATGTCGTGGCTGCCCTCGGTGGCCCCCGCCGTCGCGACGGCCCGCACGACGGTGGAGTCGGATGAATCGGCCGAGACGTGGCTGACGTCCTGGATGGATCGCATCTTCTCGACGAGTTCCATGAGGTCCTTCATCGGGCCGGAGATGTCGTCAAGAGCGCTGAGCTTGCTCTGGTAGCCGGATTTCTGGGCTTGAAGGCGGCCGAGGCGCGCCTGCTCGGTCGCCATTTCGGCCTGGACGAAAACGCTGGTGTCGATGTTCGACTGCAGGCCGCTGAGTGCTGTTCCGCTGATGCTGGTGGCCATGGACCGCTCCCAAAGACCGGCGCCTCGATTCGCCTGCCTTCACAGGACATTATCGAGGCGCCCCGGCCGAACTTGAGGGCGAAAGCTTCCACGGAGCATCGCGCTGGGTGAAACCGACCGCGTCCGCGCAAAAGAGAAGCCCGTCCGAGAAGGACGGGCTTTCTTTCGCTCCTGCCATTCTTTCGGATGGCAGCGCCGGGTTAGCGGCCCCATCCGGGTCGGGGCATGGGTGCGGTCAATCGTCCTGTTAGACGGGACCGCCGTCCCAGCACCAAGCGATCGAGGCTTACTGCAGCAGCTTCAGGGCCATCTGCGGCATGGTGTTCGCCTGGGCCAACATGCTCATGCCGGCCTGGGCCAGAACCTGGTTGCGCGTGAACTTCGCCATCTCGGTCGCCACGTCCACGTCGCTGACGCGGCTCTCGGCGGCGGAAAGGTTCTCCGTCTGGATGTCCACAACGCTGGCCGCCGCTTCCAGGCGGTTCATCATGTATCCCAGGTGAGCGCGGAAGGAGTCCTTCTCGCTGATGGCGCTGGTGACGGCCGTGATCGCGGCCTGAGTGCCCAGCGTCAGGCTGGCGGCGCCCGCCACACTGGTCATGCCACCCGTGGCGACGGCGTCGCCGCCGAGGGCGGCCGACCACGCGGTGGCGCCGGTGTTGGTGACGCTGAACGCCGCCACACCCGACGTCGCGTTCTGGACCTTCAGCGTGTACTGCCCGGTGTCGGCGCTGTAGGCCGCCGAGGCGATCTCCCAGCCGGACACGGCCGCGCGGCTGGACTGGTTCAGGGCGGTCACGACCTGCGCCAGGGTCAAACTGCCGCTGCCGACCGTCACCGAGGCGCTGTTGGCGCCGAAGGTGAACTGGAGGGCGTCGGCGGCGTCGTTGCCGGTGAAGTAGTTGTCGGTCGTGGCGGCCACCCCGCGCCCCGAAGCGATCGCGGTCGTCCCGCCCACGCCCAGACCGGTGGCGGTCACATCGTGCTTGTCGATCTTGATGACCTTCGTGGCGTCGGCGATGCCGATGCCCAGAGCGATGGTCACCGCCTGGGCCGAGTCGGCCGTCAGGAGGTTGATGCCGTTGAAATTGGTGTTGTTGGCGATACGGCTGACTTCGGCGCCGAGTTGGTCAAACTCGTTCTGCATGATGGTGACCTGCGTGGAGGAGTACGACCCCGTGGCCGCCTGCTCCGCCAACTCGCGCATGCGGACGAGGATGTCGTCCGTGGCCGACATCGCGCCTTCCGCCGTCTGCAACATGCTGATGCCGTCGCGAGCGTTCCGTGACCCCTGCTTCAGGGCGGCCACGTCGGCCCGACTCAATTCGCGGACGGCCAGGCCCGCCGCGTCGTCCTTCGCGCTGTTGATGCGCAGGCCGGACGAAAGCCTTTCGACCGACTTGGCCAAGGCTTCGTAGCTCTTGCCCAATTGCCGTGCGGCATTGTCGGCCATAATGTTGTTCTTGATTGCCAGCATTTCCCATCTCCTCTAAGTGATTGACCTTCGTCCCGACCCTCCCGCGGGCCATGGACTTGCATCTCTGTCGCGGGCCATCCGCATGCCCGACCATTTCTCTTCTTTCGGTACGGCTCTTACCGCTGACCGGCGGCGACTCGGTCTATCCCTCCCGGCCGCCCAACCCGTCGCGCCCTGCAACGAGAATTATCGATGTTAAGATGCAGGACTTGAGTGGTTTGGCGAAGAAAAAGGAAATACGGGAAAGCCTCGGCAACTTCGCAAGCCCGGAACAAGCAGTAACACTCCAATCTGAAACACTTTACAGGAAGAGGCGAGAGCGTAAGGCGATCACCCTCTGGCGAAGACAGGTGATGGGAACGAAGGGCCAATCCATGCCACTACCCGCCAGTCTCGTCCGTCGCACACCGCGCAAATGCCGCGGCCGGTACCCCTGGCTGCCCACCGGACCCGTTGCGCTGCCTGCGGGTCGCCACGACGACTCGTCGCCCGGCTGGCTTCGGTTCGGGGCAAGGACCGCCCTGGGATTCTCGTGCGTTTGCCCCCCGCCCCAGAAGTGCAGCCCCCGCTGCCAACTAAACCCCGCGCTCCACGATCGCCGCCGCCGCCCGAACCGCCGCTTCCGGCGTGTCAAGCTGCCCCGTCTTCAGCAGCCTCTTCGCCTCGGCCACCGCATCGGCTCGGACCTCCGGCGCCTGCCGCGCCGCGTCGACCAGCCGCTGCTGCGACAGACCGATCTCCAGCCCCTGGCTGTCCTGCGGCGCGGCCGCCTTCGGCCGCGACGACGCCGTCTTGCCGGCGTCGTCTACGCCGCGAACTGCCTGGCCGATTGTCGGGTCGATGCGCACGCCTGTGCTCCCTGTCTGACTGACCGTATTCAGACTGACCGTATTCATAGTCGCACACTCGCCGGCTTTCTTTAAGGGCCTGCCTGCCGAAATCCGCGATTTCCTGTCCCGTCGTCCCCGCACGCCACCTTCGGACCAGGCGCAGGGCTGCCCGGCGAGGCAGGATGGGCCGGCAGCGGCAGGTGTCGCGCCGGCAGCGTCGACGCCGCGTCCCATGCGATGAACTGCTCGAACGCACGGGGGCTGTTCAGAACGAATTCCCAACCCAGCGGTTCGTAGTCCCGCACTTCCTGTTGGAAGTACTGCTGAATCCGCCATTGCGTCGCACGGCGCGTGCCGTCCCACGTGTGAGCGATCGCCCAGACCAGTTTGCCGTTCCGCAGATCCAGCAGCCGCAGCTTCAGCCCCAGCTGCATCCTGGGGTGCGCCTGGAAGTGCGTCACCTCGCCCAGGATCACCGCGTCGCAGCCCAGCGCCTCCCGCACCCGGGCCAGTTCCGACAGCGTCAACGTGTCGCGGTCCAGCGGCAGGTCGCGGCAGACGGGCACGTCGCGCCGCAACACGTCCACCTGGAACAACCCCAGGCGCTGGATCGCCTCGGCCAGGCTGCGCGTGGTGTCGACGGGCACCTCCGGCGGGCATTCGGTTCCCGACCGCAACTCCACCAGCACGGCCCGTTTGGTCCGCAACACGTCTCGCTGCGAACTGACGTAGAACCCGATGGGCTCCCCCGGCGACGGCTCGGCGTGCCCGCAGGACGGGAGGACCAAAGGCAGCAGGCAGCAGGCAATGGGCAGTAGGGCCACCAACCGCTTGCCTATCCGGGGTGCAACGGCTGCGCTGTTTGCAGCCGTGTCTTCTCCGACGTCGGCCCGGACACGGCTGCAAACAGCGCAGCCGTGGCACCCAGGACGAACGGTTTGTCTCTTCCCTGCTGCCTGCTCCCTGCTGCCTGCTGCCTTCGGTTTCATGGCGTCACCCGTCATTCCTTGCTGTCGCATGCTCCTCGGCGCCCGCGCCCCCGCGGCCCGCGGCGCCCACGGCCTTGCCCGCCGGCGTCGCGCCGGATGGACCGATTTCCGCGCCCAGCAACAACAGCACCTTCTTCAGGGCCTCCATCTGCGTCTTCTGAAGCTGGAGCATCTCGCCGCGGTAGCCCATGACGTTCTCACGCCACTGCGCCAGTTCCTTGCCAAGCTGCATCAGCGTCTCGTTGGCCTCAGCCAACTCCTTCTGCGACTGCGCGAACTGCGCCTGCTGCTTCACCGCATCGTCGCTGAGCTTGCGGTTCTGGTCGCGCAGGTCCCGGTTCGCCCGCTGCTCGGCGAGAAGCTGCTCGGCCGACTCGGCATACTTCCGCGACCACTCCAGAGCCACGTCCACCGCGCCGGGCGCCGAGGGGCCGGTGTCGGTCTTGACGGCCGAGTGGGCCAGGAACTCCGACTGCACGCCCTCGGGCACGACCGAAGGCGCCGGCGCCGCGGGCGGCGGCGCCGGCTCCCTCATCCCGAACTTCGCCATCTGGTCGCATCCGGCCAGCGCCACAACCGCCGTTACCACCCATGTCCAGGCATTCGGCATGCTAGACCTCCTCGCCCGCGCCCTGGCACTCGACGTGCACAGCGTTGCCGCACGGACAAATGACTTCGATGATGACCCTGTCGGCCGTCTGGTCGACAATGCGGGCCGACGCGCCCGCCTGCTGCCCCGCGGCGGCGTGGGAGCACCCCGCCGGGCGTTGCGCCCCCGCGGCGGCCCCAAGCCGCCTCGGTGGCCCGAACCGAATCTCCGATCCCTTCAGCACGTTGGTCTGTGTCTCTTGCATCACGTCCTCTGGTCTCTGTTCTTCTCTTCCGCTCCACCGCTTGCGGTTCGCGATCCCGCCGCTACGCCAGGTAGTCGACCTTGTCCGATCGCTCCCGCTCCACCTCAATCCCCTCGTCGCTCTCCACCGTCCGCGTCCCGTGCAGTTCCACCTCCACGTCCTTCTCCGGCGTCTTCGGTTGCGCCTTCATCGCCGCCCGCCGACGCTGCTGGCGGCGCCCGCGGTCGTCCTTGCTGTTGTTCACCACGCGCGGCTTGGCGGCTTCCGGCGTGCCGGAAGGAATATGCACCGCGTAATCCATCTCGCGGTTCATGGCGGCTCCTTCAACTTCATGGACAGTTTGAACAAGGCGCTGGCGTGCACCTGGCTGACGCGGCTCTCGGTGATCTCCAGCACCTCGGCGATTTCCTTCATCGTCAGGTCGCGCTCGTAGTACAGCAGCACCACCGTCCGGTCTCGCTCGCCGAGCGACTGGATCGCCTCCCCCAGCCGCACCGTCAGTTCGCGCCCCTCCGCCATGGTCGACGGGCCCGGCTCGGCGCTGGGCGGCGAGAACGCCCCCAGCCCCGGCTCGTCGTCCTCAACGCCGTGGATCGACAGCACGTGCCGTTTGCGGGCCTCCTGCAGCGTGCGGTACAGTTGCGCCAACGGAATGCCCAGCCGGTCCGCCAACTCCTCGTCCGTCGGAGGGACGCCCTTCTCGGCCAGCAGCGATTCGTACGTCCTCCGCACGTGCCGCAGCTTCGTCCGCACCGAACTGCTCAGCGGGCTGCGACTGCGAAGCTCGTCCAACACAGCGCCGCGGATGCGGATGTACGCGTACGTCTTGAACTCCAGGTCCCGCCCCGGGTCGAACGACTTCGCCGCCTTCACCAGTCCCAACGTCCCGGCCGAGATCAGGTCCTCCGCGTCCGCGTCGCCGGTGGCGATGCCCGCGATCTTCTGCACGACGTGACGGACCAGGGGCAGGTAGTCCAGCACCCAGCGCTCCTCGAGCGACTCACGGCTCTGTTGCGCGTAGGCGGCCGAGGCTCGGGCCCGCAAGGCCCGCGGCGGCGTCAATTCGGCGATGGGGGTCTCGGGACTCACAGGCTACCTCCCCGGGGCCGGTCCTGGCCGCCGGACTGGCTGCGAACGATGGCGTCGACGAGGATGCTCACAATCACCTTGCCGGCCACGTTGGCCATGAGGAACAGGCACACCGCCCCGATCAGCGCGCGGGTGGCGCACGTCAGCGACGGCACGTCGCTGAGGCAGCCCACGCCCGCCAGGACGAAGAAACCGAAGACCGAAATAATCTGCGAATAGCGCTTCATCGCGACTCGTATGCTCTTTCCTGCTTCGCCGCAATCGCGGATTGCGGATCGCGGGTTGCGGATCCCCGGCCGGCAGCGGCGTCGCCGCGCGCCGGAATCCGCAATCCGCAATCGGCAATCCGCGATTCACGCTTCACCACGTCAGGAAACTCCCGCGCCAATCAGCTCGGCCCGCGCGGGCGCCGTACTGAGGTTCACCGTCGCCACCGGGTCCACCTTCGTGCCCGTCGCGATCTCGTCATACGCCACCACCGGCAACTGCGGCAGCTGCCGCATCAGCATCGACGACAGGTGCGGCCGCAGCAGCGAATCGCACAGCAGCACCACGCCGTCCATGCCCGCTTCCATCGTCTGCTTCCACGAGTCGGCGATCCGCCGGGCCAGCTCCACCGCCCGCTCCGGGCTCATCGCCAGCGTCTCGCCGTCGCTCTCCTTGCTGATGCTGCTCCGCAACTCGTACTCCAGGCCCGAATCCAGAACGATCGCCCGCACGCGCCCGGCGAAGTCGCTGTACCGCTCCGTGATCGTCCGCACCAGGCTCTTGCGGGTCAGCTCGGTCAGCATGGCCGGATCCTTCGTCCGCAACGCGTGCTCGCCCAGGCCCTCGACGATCTTGCCCAGGTCGCGCACCGGGATGCCGTCCCGCAACAACCCCTGCAGCACGCGGTGCAGCAGCGCCAGCGACACCGTCTCGCCCACCACGCCTCCCACCAGCGTCGGCTGCTTCTCCTTCAGACGCTCCACCAGCTTCTGCACGTCGTCGCGAGTCAGCACCTCGTGCGAGTGCCGCCGCAACGTCTCCGACAGGTGCGTCACCAGCACGCTCTCCGGATCCACCACCGTGTATCCGCGCAGCTCCGCCTCGGCCTTCTGCTCCGCCCCGATCCACAGCGCCGGCAGGTTGAACACCGGCTCCGTCGTCTTCTGCCCCGCGACCGGCTCGGTCACGGCCCCGCCGTCCATCGCCAGCATCCGCTCGGGCTCGAGTTGCCCGCGGCCGACCAGGTGATTGTTCAAACGGATCTCGTACGTGTTGGCGTCCAGCGTGACGCTGTCGCGCAGTCGCACCAGCGGCAGAACGATGCCCAACTCCTGGGCGAACTTCCGCCGCAGCGGGCCGATCCGCGACGACAAGCTGTCCTTGCGCCGCGGGTCCACCGTCTTCACCAGCCGCGCGCCGACCAGGATCGCGATCCGGTCCACGTCCAACAGATCCTCCACCGCCGGCTCGGCCGCCTCGGCGGGCTTGCCCGGCTGCGCCGCCTTGGCCGCGTGGGCGGCCCCCTGCAACTTGCGCGCCAGCAGGGCTGCCGCGATCGCCAGCACCATGAACGGCGTCTTGGGGAAGCCGGGCACGAACACCAGCGCCGCCAGCAGGAACGAGGCGATCCACAGCGGCCGGCTGCGAGCCAGGAGCTGATGCAGCAGTTCGTGGCTGATGTTCCTCTTGCTGGAGGTCTTGGAGATCAAGAAACCCGCCGAAGTGGCCACGATAATCGCGGGGATCTGGCTGACCAGGCCGTCGCCGACCGCCAGAATCGCGTACTTCTTGATCGCCGCCGAGGCCGTCATGCCGTTCATCACCACGCCCATGGTGAAGCCGCCCACGAGGTTGACCGCCACGATGATCAGCCCGGCCACGGCGTCGCCCCGAATGAACTTGCTGGCGCCGTCCATGGAGCCGTAGAACTCGCTCTCGCGGACGATCTTCTCGCGCCGGCGCCGGGCGTCGTCCTCGCCGATCAGCCCCGCGTTCAGGTCCGCGTCGATCGCCATCTGCTTGCCCGGCATCGCGTCCAGGTTGAACCTCGCGGCCACTTCGCTGATGCGCTCGGCCCCCTTGGTGATCACCACGAACTGGATAATCACCAGGATCAGGAACACCACCAGCCCCACCACCAACTGCCCGCCCACGACGAAGTTGCCGAACGCCTCGATGACCCGCCCCGCGTCGCCTTCCAGCAGGATCAGCCGCGTCGAGGCCACGTTCAGCGACAGCCGCATCAGCGTCAGGAACAGCAACAGCGACGGGAACGTCGAAAACTCGATCGATTCCCGGGCCGACAGCGTGATCACCATGATCGCCAGCGCCACGGCGATGGAGAAGCTCAGCAGCATGTCCATCACGAACGTCGGCAGCGGCAGCAGCAACGACGCCAGCACGCCCGCCAGGCCCAACGCGAACAGAATGTCGTTGTTGCTCAGCAGACGGGCGAACCCGCCGCCCGGCGCACCCTCCAACGACTCAAGAGCATGTGACTCTTCGCCAGCCATCATTCCTTCTCGCCACACAGGCACGGAGACCGCGGAACTTGTGAAAGAATCGCGAAGGCACCTCTATTCCTCTTCGCCCGGAAGGGGCGGTCAGGATCCAGCCGGGGGCGTAAGCCCCTGGTAGGCAAAGAATTGAACGCAGAGCCCTGAAGGGGAGACAGAAGGTGTCCAACGCGGGCAAACCCGCCATCGCCGATTCCTTCACGAACTCTCAGACGACGAGAGAAGCCAGACAGCGATGAACGCGGATGAACACGGACCGCCCGCGCCGCTCTGTTCCGATTCCCTTCATCTGTTCTCATCGCGGCCTCCATCCTCTGCGCCTCTGCGGTCATCGCTTCGTCCTGCGCTTCCGCAACCGGTAGATCATCGCCAGCACTTCCGCCACGGCCACGTACAGCGCCTCCGGCACGCCCTGGCCGACCTCGACCGCCCCGTACAGCGCGCGGGCCAGTTCGGGACGCTCGATCACCGGAACGCCGTGGGCGCGGGCGATCTCCTTGATCTTCTGGCACATCAGGTCGCCGCCCTTGGCCACCACCTTCGGCGCCGCCATCACGTCCGCCTCGTACTGAAGCGCCACCGCCACGTGCGTCGGGTTGGTCACCACCACGTCCGCCTTCGGCACTTCCTGCAGCATCCGCTTGCGGGCCATCTCCAACTGCACGGCCCGGATGCGGTTGCGGACCTCCGGCGCCAGCTCGTGCTGACGCCGCTCTTCCTTCATCTCCTGCTTGGTCATCCGCAGGTCCCGCTGGTACTTCCATCGCTGGAACAACAGGTCCGCCGCCCCCACCACCAGCACCGCCGCCGTGATCCGCAGCATCAGCCCCATCGTCAGCTTGCCGACCATCGCCACCGCCCCCGCGGCCGTCTCGTACCGAAGGGCCAGACACGTCGGCATCTTGTCGCTCAGGTACTGCCAACAGATCGCGATGATCACCGCCAACTTCACGATGGAAATGACCAACTGCACCACCGACTTCATGCTGAACAGGTTCTGGAACCCCTTCGCCGGGTTCAGCCGGTCCACCTGGACCTTCATCGCCTTGGGGCACAGCGACCACCCGCTGCTCAGCACGCTAGCCGCCACCGACGCCGCCGCCGTCGCGATCACGAACGGCAGCGTCATCGTCAGCGATGCCAGAAACTCCTGCCCCATCGTGAGCAGCATCCCTTCGCTTCCCAGCCGCCACACCGGCCGCAAGTACATCGCCTCGCGCACCAGCAGGATCATCTGCTCGTACAGCCAGCTTCCACACAGCGACAGCGACGCCAGCAACGCCGCGATCAGAACGCCCGACGGCAACTCCTTGCTCTCAGGGAGCTGGCCCTCCTCCCGAGCCTTCCTCAACCGCTCGGGAGTCGCCTGTTCGGTCCGTTCTGCCGCTGAGTGTTCCGCCATTGCCGACTACCGTTACCTGCGTGAGAGAAACCAACCGAGCCGGGGCGTGTCGCCCCGGTCGCCTTCGGTGGAGCCGCCGCCCCCACCGCGCCTCGTCACATCAGCCTTCCGATCCACTGCGTCACCTCGTCCACGAACGTTGCCAGCAACGGCATCATCGCCGTCGCCACCACCAGCCCCACCGCCACGCGGAGCGGCAGGCTCGTCATCAGGATGTCCATCTCCGGCAGCACGCGGGCCACCACGCCCAGCACCACGCCCAGAATCAGGAACGCCGCCAGCACCGGCGCCGCCAACTGCAGCATCATCAGCAGCATCGCCGATCCCGCCGCCGCCAAGGCGCTGCTCAGCAGGCCCCAGTCCACCGTCCCGCCCAGCGGAATCACCTCGTAACTCCGCCAGATCAGCCGGACCAGCACGTGAAGGCCCCCCGCGCCCAGGAACAGCAGCACGAAAATCGTGTCCACCAGAATCGCCAGCGGGTCGCTCTCCTCGCCCGTCGAGGGGTCCAGGATGAACGACATCGCGAACCCCATCTCCCGCGCCACGAACATCCCCCCCTGCTGCACCGCCAGGAACACCAGCCGCGCCGCCAGCCCCAACGCCAACCCGCACAGCACCTCCTGGCCCAGCATCAGCCCGGCCGTCAACATCTGCGTCCCGGCCGCCACCGCCGGCGGGGGCGCGAACGCGGCGAAGAAGATCGACAGCACCATCGCCAGCCCGGCCCGCACCTGCAGCGGTATCGAGTCGAAACCCAGCAGCGGCAGCGTCGAAACGAACGCAGCCGTCCTGCCCAGCACGAGCACGAATGGCAACAGCAGCATGAGGGCCGGTTCCACTACGCACGCTCCACCCGCGGAATTGCCAATTGCCGATTGCCAATTGCCGATTGGAAACCGCAGACCACGCCCAACACCATTGGCTCCCTCAATTGGCAATTGGCAACATGGCAACCGGCAATGCTCATCAATGTCCCATTCGCTCCATGTACTGAAAAACCTCCCGCGTGAATGCGCCCGTCGTCTCCAGCATCCACGCCCCGAAGACCAGCAGCGTCAGTCCCACGGCCGCCAGCTTCACCACCATGCCCAGCGTCATGTCGCGCAGGCTGGTCACCGCCTGAAGCATGGCCACCACCACGCCGAGAACCAGCGTGATGATGAGCACCGGGGCGCACACGATCAGGCACGTCTCCATCGTGCGCCGCCCGATGTGCATGATCAGCGATGCGTCCATCTTCCACCTCAGAACGAGAAGCTCTGCACCAGGCTGCGGGCCAGCATGCCCCAGCCATCCACCAGCACGAACAGAACGATCTTGAACGGCAGCGAGATGATCGCCGGCGGCAGCATCATCATGCCCGCGCTGAGCAGGATGCTCGCCACCACCAGGTCGATCAGCAGGAACGGGATGAACAGCAGGCAACCCATCTCGAACGACGTGCGGAACTCGCTGATCGCGAAGCTCGGCACGGCCACGTGCAGCGGCACGTCGTCCTGCGTCGCCGGCGGCTTGGTTCCCGACAACTCCACGAACAGCGACAGGTCGCTCTGACGCGTCTGCCGCAGCATGAAGTCCTTCAGCAGAGCGCTGCCCCGGTCCGCCGCCGCGTCGAACGGCATCTGGTCCTTCAGGTACGGCTGCAAGACCTGGTCGTTGATCTTGCCCAGCGTCGGCGACATCGTGAAGATCGTCAGGAACAGCGCCAGGCCGATGATCGCCACCGTCGGGGGAATGCTCTGCGTGGTGAGCGCCCGCCGCACGAACCCCAGCACGATCACGATCCGCGTGAAGCTGGTCATCATGACCAGCAGCCCCGGCAGCAGCGCCAACCCGGTGAACACCACGGCCAACTTCACCGGCGCCGACCAGTCTTCCTTCTTGCCGTCCTTGCCGCTGGAGGCCTTCTCGATCGCGCTGACCACGTCGCCGACCTTCGGCAGGCTGTTCCCCGCGGGCCGCGTCGAAGGCGCGCTCGTCGGGGCGGTCGTCTGGGCGAAGGTCTCAGAGCCGATGGCGAGAACGGCAGCCAGAGCCATCACAGCCGCCCCGCCGGTGAATCCGCAATCCCCGATCCGCAATCCGCAATTCCTCCTCATGCCGCGCCCTCCTCACCGGAAGGCGCCCCCGCCTCCGCCTGAGTCAGCGCCTCGCCGAAACTCCCCGCGCGGAGTTCCGACAGCATCGTGACGTTGTCGCGGCTGGAGGCCAGGAGGAACCGCTGCTTGTCCACCTCGACCACGTGAAGCTGCTTGCGCGGGGCAAGATGGAAGGACTCGATCAGCCTGATCCGCTTGCCGACGATCCCCGGCGCCAGGCGCGGCAGGTACTTCCGCGTGGCCAGCATCGCCCCCGCCGCCAACAACACCACCAGCATGGCGTACCCAAGCGTCTTGCCCAACTCCATGCCTTGCTGGCCCCTGGGCAGCGCCAGCGGCGTGTGCTCATCCCGCACGCCGATGCCCGCGAGGGGGCGGCTTTCGGGCTGGGTCGGTTGCGTTGCCGCGGGCCTGGTTGAGGCAGTCGTCGCTTCCTGCGCCCGCAACGGCCCCGACGCAAGCACCACGAACAACACGCACACGCCCGCAACGGCCCCCCCGAGCACGTTCAGACTGTATGCGCGCGTAACGCTCATGCCCCGGTAAGTGCATAGGGTGTGCCAATGAGTGAATTCCCAGTCTTGACAACATAAGTCACTATTATTCGGTATCTTACGTGCGCATGGCGGAAGACGGAACCTCCCCCTTCGCCCCCTTCCCAACGTAAGCTTTCTTGACGCTCGGCGCTTCCAGCTACCAGCTTCCCGTCGCCGCCCGCCAACCGCCCTCGGACCTGCTTGCGGCTGCGATCCGGTGGCTGCCGCCTGAGAACTGACTTCCCTTCACTCTCCCGCCAGTTCGGTCTTCGCCGCCGGCAGGATCTCTTCCACCCGCACGCCCAGTCGATCGCCAACCACCACCAGCCGCCCCGTCGCAAACCGTATCCCGCGCAACAGCAGGTCCACCGGCTCGCCGGCCGCCTTGTCCAGCGCCACCACCGACCCCGCCCCCAGTTGGATCAACTCCCGGGCCGGCATCTTCGTCTGCCCCAGCCGCACCGAGATCTCCATCGTTGTGTCCAGCAGGATGTCAAGCTGTCCGCCCGCGGCGTTGACACGCCCTTCCGTGGCCCCGGGCAGCTCCGCTTCTCGGACCTCGACACCTTCCTGCGCCTGTGCATTCGCATCTGCCATCTTCTGGTTCCTTCACAACCCGTCAACACGCGGCGAACTCAAATGACATTCCTGCTTCCCGTCCTTCGCCTCTCCGAATCTGAGAGTCGCCTTCTCGCGAAGCGACTCTCGACGAAGCCTGCTTCGCGGCGCTTCTCTGCTTCTTCCCGCGCCTTCTCCTCTCCGCGTCTACCTATCGCCCTTGACGGGATTCACGCTGCCCACGATCCGCAGCCCGTACTGTCCGTCGCACGAAACCGGCGTGCCCAACAGCACCGCTTTCCCCTCCACCAGCAGCTTCGCCGGTTCGTTCGTCCGCTGCGACAGCAGCAACACGTCGCCCGCCTCCAACGCCAGGACCTGTCCCATCGTCACCTCCGCCGTGCCCGCCAGCACCTCCGCCTCCAGAACCACACGCGAAAAGTGCTCCCGCATCGCCGCGGCGGCCGCTTCGGGCTTCTGCCCCGCCGCCTTCGGACCCGACAGCGGCTCCAACAAATCGCTCAGCACAATCACCACGACCGCCGGCTCCTTGGCGTCCCCCGCCATGAACGCCAGCCGACAGTATTCCGCGCCCTCCTCGCCTTCGACGGCCACGTCAGCGCCCGCCGCGCCCAGCGCGACGGCCCGTCCGCCGCCGCCAGTCAACGCGCCCGACAACTCCGCCGCCAGCGCGCCATGCAAGTCGCTGAGCAACTCGCGCTCGAAGTCCGACATCTCTCGTTCCTCGGCCGCGCCGTTCTCCGCGCCGCCCAGCAGCCTGGCCACCCACTGCCGCGCCTGGCCCTTCGCCACGTCGATCCGCCCGCACCCCTTGCCGTCCCGAACCAGCGCCGCGCCGAAACATCTGTTCGCGTCCTTCTGGCTCTCCTGCCTCATCGCGCCCGCGTACAACTGCTCAAGCGGCTGGGCCTTCAGCTCCACCGTGCTCCGCAACAGCGTCCCCATCCGCCGCGCCGCCGCCTCGGCCAGCTTGCCCGTCGCCGCCGCCAACTGCTCGAGCTGCGCCTGCCCGAACCGGCACGGACGCTTCCAGTCGTACTCCTGCGCCGCGGGCCCCGCCGCCGCCTTCGCGCCGCGCACGCCCGATACCAGCATCCGCCGGAGCTGGCCCATGTTGACGTTCCGCACCGCGATCACTGGACGGCAAACTCCTTAAACAGGACGTGGTCGATCATCGGCGCCTTGCCCGGCCAGAGCAACTCATTGAACGCGTCCTGGATCTCCCGGCGGATGCGGTTGAGGTTCTTCTCGCCGCGGACGTCCTCCAGCTTCCGCCCGGCCAGGTACACCGTCAACCAGTTGTGCAACTCCTTCATCTTCTTCTCAACCGCCGGCTTGGCGGCGTCCCCGTGCGCCCGACGGCTGGCCAGAATGATCGTCGCCCGCACATACCGCGACAGCCGCGGCTCGTCCAGGTTCACCGTGATCGGCGCGAACTCGATGTACGCGTATTCCTCGTTCGACGCCGAGCCGTGCTTCTCGCTCCCGCCGCCCCCGCCGTGCCCGCCGCGCCCTTCGGCGGCCGGCTTCTCGCCAGTCCCCGCGTCAGCGTCCGACGGCGCGGCGCTGTGCAACAGCCCGCCCAGCCCGAAGCCGCCCACCGCCCCTATCGCGATCACCAGCGCCATCAGCCCCAGCCGCACGATCAGCAGCTTCCTGCCGCCACCACCCGCCGGCTTGCTCTCCTCAAAGGGCGTCGTGTTCTCATCGGCCATAGCGATCTTCCTTACGATTTCCCACCCAAAGCACTCCATCCCGATCCGCGTCTCACGCTCTCACAGCCCTGCCGTTCCTCGCCACCCCGGCACGCCGGCCTCGCTCACTACACGCGCTAGACCCGTCCGAACGTGCTTGGCGGCGCTGTCTGCTCAACCCACTTCCCGAATCCTCTGCATCATCGCCGTCAACCGGGCCGCCAAGGCCTTGTCCGTCATCGCGCCCAACACCTTCGCCGCCGCCCGCTCCGACATGTAGTAAAGAATCTTCACCACGTCGTCGGCCTGGTTGTTCGCGCACATGCCCATGAGGATGCCGCTGCCGCCCTCGGCGTCCATCTTCTCGAACGTCGCGGCCACCCGCGTGATGTTCTGCTTCTCCTCCGCGCTCACCTTCATCCGCGACTTGTCCAACTCAGCCGTCGCCTCCTTCAGACGCGTCAGCGGGCCGATCAACTCCATCCGAAGCGCCTCCAGTTCCTTCGCGCGCCGCTGGAGCCCCTCCTCGGCCATCTGCACCCTCTTCTCCTGCTCGCCCAGCCGTGCCTCACGCCGCTGCACCTCGCCCAGCCGCAGCCGCAGCTCATGCACCAGGTCCTGCACCTGCTCCTGGCCGGGCGCCGGCTTGTCCTCGATGGTCTGCACCTTCGCCGGCATCGCTTCGGCCTTCCCCGGCTGCGGACCCGCCGCCGGCGACGCTTTCTTCGCCCCGCCGAACAGTCCCGAGATGCCCGCCGAGACGCCTACGCTCAGCAGCGCCAGCACGCCCAGGATCATCAGATACTTCCTGCCAAACATGGTTGACTCCTAGAAGACCATCTCTCTCGCCCTGGCGATCTGGGCGCCTTCGTCAAACTGCTTCTGTTCCGCGTTCACCTGCTCCCGCGCCCAGCGCTGCTTGGCTTCCGTCCGCAACCGCTCCATCGTCTCGCGCCGCCGCCGAACCCCCGTCAAGGCCGCCGTCTTCGCCGTCCGCTGGGCTGCCAACTCCGCGATCTGCCTCTCCAGCCCCCCGATCTGCCGCCTCTGCCAGTCGCAGCACCGCATCACCAACGCGTGCACCTGCATGCGATCGTGCAGTTCCCGCTCGCTCAACTCCGCGGCCGCCGCCCGCAACGCCGCGTGCCGCACCATGCACTCCTGCCGCAACGCCGCGATCCGGCCCGTCAGCGCCTGCAACTCAGCCCTTGCCGCCGTCTCCCGCTGCATCGTCACCGTCAGCAGCCGCTCCAATGGCCAGTGGAACCGCTTCACCTATCGCGCCCTCCCCGTCTTCGCCGCCAGCGCCGCCGCCGCGGGCGCCGCCGCCGCGCCCCCGGCCTCCCGCGAGGACTGCTGGGCCGCGTCTTCCGGCAGCAGGAAGTCCCACGACGCCGTGATCTCCTGCATCCACCGCACCGTCTCCGCCAGCTCCGTGCCCTGACCCGTCGGCTGCATCAGAAACTCCCGCGCCCGCTCGATCAGCGACACAGCCTTGTCGATCCGACGGTTCGCCCCGCTCGCCAGCGCGCCGATGTTGATCAGGTCTTCCGCGCCCTGGTACGTCGCGATGATCGCCCGCAGCCGCTTCGCCGCCAACTTGTGCTCCCGGCTCACCACCGCGTCCATCAAACGGCTGATGCTTCCCAGCACGTCCACGGCCGGGTAATGCCCCATCTCCGCCAGCTTGCGGCTGAGCACCACGTGCCCGTCCAGCAGCGACCGCACGCTGTCGGCCACCGGGTCGTTCAGATCGTCCGCCTCCACCAGCACCGTCAGGATGCCCGTGATGCTGCCCCGCTCCGTGCACCCCAGCCGCTCGGTCAGCTTGGGCAGCATGCTGAACACCGACGGCGTGTAACCCTTCGTCGTCGGCGGCTCGCCCGCCGCCAGGCCGATCTCCCGCTGCGCCTGGGCGAACCGCGTCACCGAGTCCATCATCAGCAGCACGTCCTTGCCCTGATCGCGGAAGTACTCCGCGATCGCCACGGCCAGGAACGCCGACTTCACCCGCTGAATCGGACTGGTGTTCGACGTGGCCGCGACCACCACGCTGCGGGTCAGGCCTTCGGCCCCCAGCGAGTTCTCCAGGAACTCCCGCACCTCGCGCCCGCGCTCGCCCACCAGCGCCAGCACGTTCACGTCGGCGCCGCTGACGCGGGCAATCTCCCCCAGCAGCGTGCTCTTGCCCACGCCGCTGCCGGCGAAGATGCCCATCCGCTGACCCTTGCCGCACGTGATCAGCCCGTCAATCGAGCGGATGCCGAACCCCAGCGGCTCGCTGATCCGCCGCCGCGCCAGGGGCGCGGGCGCCGCACCCTCCAACGCCACCCTCCGGCAGCCGACCAGCGGACCCTTGTCGTCCATCGGCCGACCCAGCCCGTCCAGCACCCGCCCCAGCAGCGCCGAACCCACCATCAGCGTCCGCGGCGCAGCCGCCGGAACCACCGCGTCGTTCGGCGAGATCCCTTCGATCCCTTCCAGCGGCAGCAGCACGCGGCTGTCATGGTGGAAGCCCACCACCTCGGCCGGCACGCGCCGCCCGTCCGCCAAGCAGATCTCGCACAACTGCCCGATCCCCACCGGCGGGCCCTTGCTCTCGATCGTCAGCCCGGTCACGCGAACCACCGACCCGCGGCAGCGCATCACGTCCAGGCCCGCCAGCCGCCCCCGCAACTTGTCCAGGTCCGCAATCACTCGCTCTGGTCTTCCTTCACTTCCCGTCGCCTCTGCCATCCGCGCCGCCGCGCCCGAGGCAGCTTGCCTCGCGGCGCCGCTTCCTCATCCCTTCATCGCCTTCCCCGCCGCTTCCAACGCCGCATCCACGCTGTACTCCAACACCCCGCCGGCGGCTTCCACCACGCACGACGCCGGCGCCATTCCCGCATCCGCCACGTATTCCACCCGCCCCGCGCCCAGCTTCTCCCTCGCCGCCGCGCACGCCTCGTAGTCCGCCTTGCTCAGACGCACCACCACCTTGCCCGCCCCGCCCATCCGACCAACCGCCTCCGCCACGATCGGATCAATCTCGTACCGCCCCGCCTTCACTTCCTGCAGCAGCACGGCCCGCGCGATCGCCAACGCCAGGTCCGCCAACTGCCCCTCCGCCCGCGACCGGAAATCCGCCGCAAGCCGCTCTACCTCCGCCGCCGCCCGCTCCAACGCCGCCGCCGCCGCCACCAACCGTTCGCGCTGCCCCTCCAGCACCGCTCGCGCGGCGGCGCCCGCCGCCGCCTCGCCCTCGCCGGCAACCCGCACCGCCGTCGGCCGCCACGGCAGCCGAACGTGCAGATGTTTCGCTCCCGCCATCACGCTTCCTCAAAACTCAGAAGGCCCTGGCTGGTCAGTTCCCGCATGGCCTTCAGAATCTCCTCGCGCGCCGCCAGCACGTCCTCTTCCCGGGGGTTGCTCAGCAGCGACACCTCTTCCTCCAACGCCGCCTGCTGGCGATCCGACAGGTTGCCGCGGATCTTCTTGCCGATCCCCTCGTCCACGTTCATCAGCGCCAACGCCAGCTTCCTGGCGTCCACGCCGCGCAGCGCCTGCTGCAGCGAGCGGTCCGTCACCGCCGGCAGGTCATCCCACAGCACCATCAGGTCCGAGATCTCCCCCGCCAGCTTCTCGTCGCGCTTCTGCATCTCCTGCATCAGGTTCGTCCGCAGTTCCCCGCCCAGGTCGCGCAACAGCAGCGACACCTTGCGGAGCTGACCCCGCCGCCGCGTGTCCGCCACCACCCCGGGCTGCTGCATCCGCCGCCGAACCAGCGACGCGATCCGCAACCTCGACTCCGCCGATATCTCCTCCCCCGCCGCCATCACGCGAACCGCCTCCCGACGCATGTCCTCCCTCAACAGCGGCAGCACCTTCGCGCTCATCTTGGCCGGCAACTCCGCCAGCACCACCCCCGCCACCATCGCCGACTCGCCCTTCAGCGCCTCGCCCAAGTCCTTGGGTTCCACCGACCGCATCGCCAGGAACGGATCCTTCTCCTCCACCAGCCGCGGCAGCCGCTCCAACACCTCCTTCGACCGCGCCGCGCCCAGCACGCCCTCCAGCATGTCCCTCAGAAACGCGTCGCCCCCGCCGCGCGACGAACTGGACTTCCGCAAATGCTGGAAGAAGTCCCGCACAGGCTGCTCGGCCGAACCACGCTTCGCCTGTCCGCTCGCCTCCAGGTACGCCATCTCCGCGGCGATCTCCGTCACCGTCTCCGCAGGGGCCGACTTCAACAACTCAGCCGCCGTGCCCGCGTCCAGGCCCGTCAGCAGCAACGCCGCTTTGCGCAGACCCGTCCGGCTCACCGCGATTCCTCCTTCTCGCTCTCAATCCAGGTCAGGAACAGCCGCTTCACCTCGTCGGGATTGTCCTGCAAGGCTCGCGTGATCTGCGCCCGCAGCACGTCCGGATTCGCCTCCACCGACGCCGGCAGCAGGTTCCCGCCCCCCCCGCCCGCCAACGCCAGCGCGCCCGCCCCGGCCGGCAGACCCGCCGCGCCCGCCTCCGCCCCCGCCGCCCGGGCCTTGGGCCTGAACATCCGCAGCGCCAGCAACGCCCCCAGCACCAACAGCCCCAGCGACGACCGCTTCGCCACTTCCAGCAGGAACTCCTTGTTCAGCAGCCCGCCGTCCTCAGCCGCCACGGCCCCCACTTCCGGCGCCTTGTAAAACGACGCCTCCTTCACCACCAGCTTGTCGCCCTTCTCCGTGTTCAGCCCCAACGCGGTCGTGACGATCTCCTCCACGTCCTTCACGGCCAGCAGCTTCCTCGGGGCGTTCGCGTCGGCGCCCTTCGCCGGCGAAAGGTCCACCACCACCGACACCGCCTTGTTCTTGATCCCCCCGGCCGACTCGGTCTTGCGCTCCATCGTGCGGGTGATCTCGTATTCCGTGTCGGTGGTCGAATCGGTCATCGTGCCCGCGCCGGCGCCTTCCTTCGGCGACTCCACCGACTTCTTCTCCTTCACCGTCTCGCGGATCGGCATGCCCTTGTCCGGACCCACCCGCTTCGTCTCCGATTCCGTGCTCGTCGTGTCCATGACCACCGACACCTGCACCGTCGACCGCCCCCCGCCCAGCACCTGCGCCAACTGCATCTCCGCCTTGTTCGCCAGGTACTCCTCCGCCTGCCGCTTCTGCTCCAGGACCGACGACGCGGCCGCCATGTTCTTGTCGCCCGTGCCTTCGTTCGTCAGCAGCGTGCCCCGATGGTCCACCACCACCACCTTCTCAGGCGACAGCCCTTCCACGCATCCGCTCACCATGTGCACGATCGCCGACACGTTGCTCGGGCTCAGCCGCATCGCCCCCTTCATCCGCACCACCACCGTCGCCGACGGCTGCTTGTCCGCCCGGTTGAACATGCTCGACTCCGGGCGCACGATGTGCACCCTCGCGCCCGCGACGGCATCCAGCGTCTCGATGCTCTTGGCGATCTCGCCCTCGACGGCCTGGGTATACCGCACCCGCTCGTGGAACGGGCTGGCCCCGAACGACTGGTCGTTGAGCAACTTGTACCCCGCGTGCCCGCCGCCGGACCCGCTGCCGCCGCTCGTCGCGCCGGCCAGGCTCAGCCGCAACGAGTACACCTTCTCCTCCGGCACGTACACCGCCGTTCCCCCCGCCCGCAATTCGTACGCGATGCCCTGGTCGCGGATCTTCTCCACCACGGCGGCTCCCTCTTCCGGCGGCAGGCCGGCGTACAGCAGCGCCAGGTTCGGCCGGCGCGCCCAGTTCACCAGCAGCACCCCCCCGCCGACGCAGCCCAGAAGCACGCCCATCAACAACACTCGCTGCATCAGCCCGGCCCGCCTCCACGCCTCACCCATTCCATGTATTCCCTGTGCCATGGTTGATTCCCAACGCTGAAGAGATCCGGCGGAGCCGGGGCGTGTCGCCCCGGTTGCCTTCTACCAGGGACCGCCGTCCCGACCGTCACACCTGCATGTTCATTGTCTGCTTGTACGCCTCGATCACCTTGTTCCGCACGCCCATCAGCAGCTTGAAGCTCAAGTCCGCCTTGGCCACCGCGTTCACCACCGGCAGCACGTTCTCGGTCCGCCCCGAAATCATGTCCTTGATCGCGTCGTACGACGCCTGCTGCCGGCTATCCACGTCCTGCACCACGTCGCGCAGCGTTCGGGCAAAGTTGCTGTCGCCCGCGACGCCGGCCTTCTCCGCCCCGCCGGGCGCGCCCATCGGCAACCGAACGCCGCCCAGGCCGCCAACGCCGCCGATTCCGTCGATCGCCATGCCGCACCTCTTTCCGCCACTCGGCGCCCGTCACCCGACACTCCACGCTCGTCCCTACTTCAGCAGCTCCAGCGTCACATTCATCGCGTCCGTGAAACGCTTCAGCACAGCCGCGTTCGCCTGGTACGCGCGGCTGGCGACCATCATGTTCATCATCTCCACGGGCAGGTCGACGTTGGGCATCCGAACCATGCCGTCCTTGTTCGCGTCGGGATGGCCCGGCATGTACACGTCCTTGTACCCGCCGCGGCTGTCGGCAACGACTTCCTGCACCTTCACGCCGCTCAGCCCCTCCTGCGCCGCCACCATCACGTGCTGCCGCCGGAACGGCTTGCCGTTCTCCGCTCGCGTCGTGTTCGCGTTGGCGATGTTCTGCGCGATGACCTTCAGCCGCAGCGCCTCCGCCTGAAGCCCGCTGACCGCGATGTCCGCCGTTGTCACTCGTCCCACGCCCATCGTCCTGCTCCGCTGACGCTCGTCCTGGCTTCCAAGCCCACGGTTCGCCGCGCCCGGCATCCCGTCTTACAGTCCCATCGCCATGTCCATCTGCTTGTACACCTTTGACAGCATCCGGACGTACGCCTTGTACTTCTCGCCGTTCTGGATCATCTGCCCGATCTCCGCCTCCATCACCACGTCGTTGCCGTTGGCGTCCACCAGCGTCGTCTGCGGCTGGATGATCTCCGGCTGCACGTCCACCGTCTCGCCGCCCCGCCCCCGGTCCATCGCCTCGGCCAGGAACTGCTCGAACCGCACGTCGTAGCGGCGGTAGTTGGGCGTCTCCATGTTGGCAAGGTTGTTGGCGATGACCTTCGCCCGCAGGCTCGACGCGTCCATCCCCGCCTCGATGACCGAAGTTATGCCCGGTCCGCCAGCCATTGCTCTTCTCCTTCCGCCGTAGCGGCCTCGACCTGCTCCCGCGTCCGATAGCGGCGAAGCTTCTCGCGAAGCGTGCGGTCCGTGATGCCCAGCATCCGCGCCGCCTTGACCTGATGGCTCTGCGTCCGCCGCAGGGCCTCGAAAATCGCCTTCCGCTCCAGTTCCTGGAGGCTCAGGTCGTCCAAATCGCCCGAGCGCCCCGTCGCCGGGCGCCGGGACGGCGCCGCCG
>CAYWTX010000433.1:0-2448 GCA_964461295.1 uncultured Planctomycetaceae bacterium
GCCTTCGCCGGCGCCGCCGCGCCCGACACCAGGTTGTGCAACTCCTCCGCGCGCTTCGCCTTCTCGTTCACCGCCGCGTCGTACGCCTCCAGCAGCGAACGGCTGCCCAGCTTCACCGCCTCGACGGCGCCCCGAACCGAACCCGCCGAGGCGTTCACCGCCGCCAGCGCCGCGCGCCACTCGCCGGCAACCTTCTCGATCTCCTGGAGGCTGTCGGGAAGCAGCGGCTTGTCAACGTACTTGTCGTCGATGGCCAGCAGGCTCGCTTCCACGTCGCGGTAGCCCTTCAGCGCCGCCTTCAACTCGTCGAACTCCTTGCCCGCGCTGATCCCGTGCTTGCCACCCCAGAACTCCACGAACGACGCCACCGCCTTGTCCGTCATGGCCGTCACGTTGGCGTGCCGCGAGAAGACCTTCTCCGGCGGCCAGGGCTGGTCGAACCCGTCCGGCCGCGGCGAGTACGCCCGCTTCCGGACCTCCTCCAACTCCTTACGGTTCTCCTTGGCGTAGATGTCGTACAGGTTGCCCGAGTCCTCCAACAGGTACGCCAGCACGACGTTGGGGTCCAACGTCTCCGCCGAGCGCCCGTAGACCGCCGCCGACTCCAGCCTGAGCACCTGCGCCAGCGCCGCCGTCGCCTCGCGAGTCCACTTCGTCTCACCGGCCAGCTTCTGCCTCGCCGCGTCCACCAACGGGCGGACCACGCCGGCTTCGTACAGGATGCGAGCCGCCTTGCGCCGGTTGTCGTTGATGTCGTCGCCGAATTTCGCCGCGAAGCTGAAGATCTTCGGGACCTGGATCTCCGTCTGCACCAACTTCATCGTGTCGTGATGGAACTTCGCCGACGTCGTCGACGTGCCCCGCTCCATCTCCACCTCGGTCTTGCCCACGTATACCCACTTCTTCCCCTCCGTCGAAACCACCGGCAGCCAGTACTCGCGATCCACCCACCAACGCTTGTCAGCCGCCGCGCGCCAATACTGCTCCTCCGTGCCGATGCTCCGCTTGAACGCCGACAGCCCCAGCCACGTGAAGGCCGCCACCAGCAGCACCGACAGGAACCCGGCCGCCAGCACGGTGGCCTTCCGCCGGCGAACCTGCTTCTTGGCGTTGCTGGCGTTGGTGACCAGGCCCTTCTCGCGGAAGACCTTCTGCATGAACAGGTCGCGCAGGAAGTACGCCCGCTCGCGCTCCCACACCTTGCCCTCGGGCAGGCTTTCCACCGGCACGCCCAGCACCTCGGCCAACTCGGCGTCCAGGGCCGAACCCTCCCGCATCGAACTGGCGAAGTAGATGCCGCGGAGGAACAGCGGCTTCGCCGACCACTCGCCGGCCACGAAAATCATCTCCAGGTATCGCTGCAAACGCGGCGCGATCGAGCCGATCGAGGTCGGGAAGGCATACATCGCGTCCACCTGGTCGGCCCGGCGGGCGTTGGGGTCCTCGGTGTTCACCGGGTCAAGCATCAACCCCAGCCGCCGCCGCTTCAACCGCTGCACCACCGTCTCCAGGTGCTCGCGAACCAGGTCGGGGCTGAACGGCTGGTCCAGCGGCGCCGGGTTCGACCAGCCCAGGATCTGGTGCTGGAGCTGCGGGTCCGTCAGGTCGTCGAAAAACTCGCGGAACCCCAGAATCAGGTCCGCCTTCGTGATGATCACGAACACCGGGAACCGCACCCCCAACGCGCGCTGAATCTGGTCGAGCTGCTGGGCGATCTTCGCGCCCTTCCGCTCGAGCTGGTCGGCCGTGTCGCGGATCAACGAGTCGGCCGGAATGCACAACAGCATGCCGTTGATCGGGCAGTTGGGACGGTTGGCCCGCAGCAACTTGAGAAACTCCCGCCACTCGCTGGTCGACCCCGCCTCGACCTCCTCGAACATCAGCCGCCCGGCCGTGTCCAGAATCACCGCGTGGTTGGTGAACCACCAGTTCATGTTGATCGTGCCGCCGACGCCCTGGAGCTGGTCCTGGAGGCCCGGCGGGAAACCCACGTTGCAGTGGCGGACCGCCTCGGTCTTGCCCGATCCCGGCTCGCCCACCAGGGCGTACCACGGCAGCGAGTAGATGTTCTTCCCGGCCGCGCGAAACTTCTCCAGGCCCTCGTCGAACTGCTTGCGCAGGCCGTCCATGCGGGCCCGCGAAGCGACCTCGGACACCCCCGCCGGGGCGCCCGCGCCGTGCTGGCGCAGGCCCTGCTCCATCGGCTTGGCCTTGCTCTCGCGACGCTGGTGCACGAAGTAGATGAACAGCGCCATGACGAACCCGACGGCCAACATGCCGAACGTCAGCCATCGCATGTACGACGTCGGCACGAAATACGTCAGCAGGTACATGCCGCTGGCCAGGGCGGCCCCAAGCCCCGCGATCGCGCCAAATCGACCCGATGTCGGCAGTGAACTCCACATATCAGCGTCTCCTCGATACAAGAATCTCAGCGCGGAGCACGCA
>CAYWTX010000434.1:0-31707 GCA_964461295.1 uncultured Planctomycetaceae bacterium
GCGACTTCAGGGAAGGTCGTCCAGATAGGGATCTCGATTTCCTCGGCGTTGGGGCCGAAGAAACGGTCCTCGGAGTCGCGGGCTTCGAAGGACGGGTCTACGACGCAGTCGACGTCGGTTGGGATGCGTCCGTAACTGGTCTTCTGATCGTCCGTTAGCTCGCTGGGCGGGGCGAAGCTGGCGAAGGTGTCGGGCATGGCGTCTTGGGTTGCGGTGATGGTGGCTTTCATGGTTGTGCCTACCTTTCGTGTCGGATCCGACCCATACTGATGAAAAGAGCGACTACTTTTACGAATTATCGTCACGCTATAAGGAGCCTCTCATCGGGCCCCTTCTTCTGCTCTTCATCGGTAATAATACCTTAGAGGTACTACTTTTCATAAAAAAAGTTCTCCAAAGCTCCAGGTTCCTAGTCTTCCTTGCCGATCCAGGCCAGGCGAGCCGAAGACAATCCGGCGGATAAATCGAGCGTAACTAACTGTGCGGCAGAGAGGTAAGTTCAAGGAAGTCGGGGGCGCCTTCGCTCGGCGGTCTTGGCTGGCGCCAAGGCGGCGGTGGGGTGAATTCGACTCGCCGCCTACTGGGACACTTGGTGGAGGCACGCAATGCCTCCACCGGGCACGATCCAGGGCAGCGTCGCGGTACTCCGCGTCAACAAGCGGCCATGAACTCCGGATGGGCCGCGCGAAAGTCCGACAGCGAGTGATGATTCATCGACATCCCGCCGCAAATCCACTGATAGGCCACGTGCTCCTCGCACAGGCGAGCCAACTGCCGGGCCGACCCGACACCCTCCAGCGTGGCGTGCAGCCACAGCGCCAGCAGAATCTGCGGGTCGGTCGCGTCACGCCCGGTTCGCCTGTCCACCGAGCGGGTGTCCGCATACAGCGGGGAGAGGTCCACGCCTTGGGCAAACTCCCAGGCCACCCGGGCGCGGTGGCCGTCGGGCAGCAGGCTGTCCAGCGACGCCGGCCGCTTCACCACCTGCCGGCGATCCGCCCGCCGCAGGCGGGGCGGGACGACCGGCGATGATTCCGGGGCAGGCGGCGCGGCGATAGGAAACAAGGCGGCCGGATCGGCAGTCCCTTCCGATGGGCGAGTGGAGTCTTCCGTGCTCATGGCCCCTGCTATACCGGCAAGAACAAATGCTCCCAGCCGTCATGTTAACTAGAACGGGACCGGCGATGAAGAATTCACAAGCTGTCAGAAGTCGCCGGGAGGCGTGGCATGGACAGGATGTCCATGCCGCCCAACGCCGTTCACGGATTCGGCCTGTCTTGCGCTGTAACGTGCAACAAATGATGCACTTCTAGTATATTGACCGCGCGCTTGATCCGGTCTCCTTTGGCAGGTTGCGATGGATTCCCATGGCGGTGGATGGCTCTCGCGTCGCTTGTCCTCCAACGGCCGCCAACGAAGTGGCGTTTGGTTACGGAGCCAAGAGGAAGTCTACCCCGCGGCAGTACCTCAGGACGGTGTTCCACCCACCTGGCCACGGGATTGGTCTGGGACTGGCGCAGGGGTCCAGCGGATGCTGCGCGTGGTGCGTCGAGCGATGCGGCAGCGCCGGGCGCGAGTGCCGACCGGCGGGCCGGCCGGGCAACTGCGGAAAGCGTGCGTGGATGAGTATGCACGATCCGGTTCGAGGAAGGCGCGGAATTGGCCGCACAGGAAGAAGGAGCAACCGCCAGGTCGTCCTCATGTCCGCATGGCGACGGAGATGGAAGTCCAGCAGGCACAGCGAGCATCATCGTGGGCTATAGCTGCATAGTTCACGGCGTTGGGTGGCACGACTGCAAACAGCGCTGCCGTGGCACCAGGCTTCGTCCCCGTTCTCGTCTCCCGAAGGGACCCCTACGGGGCTCGGTCGTTCCGGGACGTGCCCTTACGGGGCAGGCGGTGGAAAGAGGACCTTACTTCAGCAGCGCGGCGTTGGCCAGCAACTGGTTGAGGGCGTCGGTGCGGGTGTAGTAGTCCATGCCCATCAGGATGACGTACCCGCGTCCCACGCGGCGGGCGAGGATGGCCGATCCCTGGGCGCCCTCGGCCCAGCTTTCGCCCTTGCCCGCCAACCTGTAGAAGTACGTCGAGTTGCACACGGTGAATGAGTTGCCGACCTTGGCCGACAGCTTCTTGCCCGGGGCCGTGAAGTTCACGGCGTCGGTGTTGCTCTGGCCGCTCTTGGTGGCGTCGAGAATGCCGGCTTCCTTGAGAAACGCCAGCGGCCCCTCGGCCGCGCCGCAGATGACGATGTTACCGCCGGCGCGAAGGAACCGCTCGGCCAGGGGTTTGAGGGCCTTGGCCAGTTCGGCGCGAGGGTCGGAACCCCAGTTTTCCAGTTCGGGAATCAGCAGCGTGCGGCAGGTGGCCAGGCGCCGCTGGAAATCGCGGTCGAAGCTGGTGCTGAAGTCCTCGTGGACCTTCCAGCCGGCGGGGAGTTTGTCTTTCAGGGCGCTGACAGTCCAGGGGAACTCCTGGTCGCGATCGGACCAGGGCCCCCACGCCAGGACGTTGCGCAGGCCCGTGCCGGAGATGGCCGCGGCCGACTGGGCGGGTTCCATCCGCAGCACGCTCCGCAGGGGCACGGTGATGCGCCGGCCGATGGGCAGCGTCAGGGACAGTTCGCCGCGCGCCACGGCCAGGTCGCTGCCGGCCAGGACCGCCCCGTACGTCAGGGCGACGACGGAGACGCCTTTCCCGGCCGGGTCCGAGGCTGCCGCGTCGTTGGCGTCTTCGGCCTGCGGGGCGGCCGACGGCGGAGGGTAGATGCCAGCCACTTGCCTGTGCGCCACCGTGACGTTGACGGTCCCCTTGATGGCCAGCGAGCCGTCGGGCGTGACGGATATGTCGCCGACGAGCACGTCGCCGTTGTCGATCACGACCGAGTTCTTGTTGGTGCTGGCCTCCTCGGGCAGGGGCGACTGGGGTCTGCGGTAGAGTTGCAGCCGGTGCAGGGGGATGGCCAGGCGCCCGCCTTCGCGGAGGTCCAGGAGCATGCTGCCGTTCTCGAAGCGAAGGCTCTTGCCGACCAGCCGCGTGCCGTCGCGTAGTTCGACGACCTCGCCCTCGCCTTCGGCGGCGTTGGCGATCTCGATGAGGCTGATGCGGGCGACGTCCACCGTCACGAGCTGATCGGGGGCGATCTCCAGGGCGAGCCTGGCCTGCCCGCGGGCCACCTCGACGATGCGGGCCCGAACGCAATCGCCATTGGAGAACGTGACGGCCGCGAAGGGGGCCGGTTGCGTTGTGGCAGCACCGTGGGCTATACAGGCCGCGAAGCACTCGAAGGCGGTTACTGCGCAGCCTGGACTGACCGCGCTTCCGGCGGCGAACGTTCCATTTCCGGCCACAACGCAACCGGCCCCCGCGAACGAAGCGCTCGGGCAGGCCTCCTGGCCAGGCGCGACGGCGGGGCACATGGCCGCCCCCAGCACACAAAAGGCCGCACAAAGGCGCCGCATGAGCATGTTCCTTTGGAGAGACGCTCCAGTATAGCAAACGCCATCGTACGGGCGATGTTGCGGAAGACGAGCGTCGAGTGTCGGCGCCGGGCGCGGCGCAGCGCCCCGTTTCCCGTGCAATCAGCGGCCGGGGCCCGAACCAATGGCGCCGAGACGCATGCGTGTCAGGTCCTCCGGGCGATCCACGTCGGGCAGCGGCTCCAGCACCGCGGCACGTCCGCCAGCACCTTGCCGATGGATGCCGACTCGTTCAGCGCGGGCATGATGGCCTTGACGCGGTTGCCGCTAAGCACTCCGGGCCTCCTTGCCGCGCCGGGCGACACGCGGCCACCCGCAACTGCTACCACCAGAGGTACTGCTCGCAGCCGGCCTGCCGCCAGGCCAGCAAGGCTGCCAGCCGGGCCCGCTGGCGGGCTTCGGCCAAGGGCCGCGAGTACTTCCGCGGCTCGGCCAGCGGCGTTGGAAACCGGGCAGACGTCCGTTCCGGCGGAGTGAATGGCCGCACAAACGTCTGGTGAAAGACCATGGCCTATATCAGTCGCTGGGCACGATCCGCTATCCTGGAGGCGCGCATGCTGCCTGAGAAGACCATCGGTAAGCCGTATGCGGGAAATCCGCACGTACGGTTTGAGAGGGAGTTTCGGGAGACGGAGCGAAGGCGCTGCCGCGCCTGAGGTTTACCAATGCAGATCCGCATCCTGCCCATCCACCTGGTGAACAAGATCGCCGCGGGCGAGGTGGTCGAGCGCCCCGCCAGCGTCGTCAAGGAATTGGTGGAGAACGCCCTCGACGCCGGGGCCAGCCGCGTCGACATCGTCATCGAGGACGGCGGGCGGCGGCTCGTGCAGGTGACCGACGACGGCGGCGGCATGGCCAGCGACGACCTCGCCATGGCGTTCGCGCCGCACGCGACGAGCAAGATCGCGGCCGAGGACGACCTGTACCGCATCGAGACGATGGGGTTCCGCGGCGAGGCGCTTGCCTCCATCGCCTCCATTTCGCACGCGTCCATCCGCACCCGCCGGGCGGCCGACGACGGCGGCTGGGAAGTCGAAGCCTCCGGCGAGGCGGCGGGCGAGCCCCGCCCCTGCCCGGCTGCGCCGGGCACCACCGTGACCGTCGCCGACCTGTTTTTCAACACGCCGGCGCGGCGGAAATTCCTGCGCGCCGCCGCCACCGAGCTCGGCCACGTCGTCGAGCAGGTCGCGCGCCTCGCCCTGCCCCAGCCGCAGGTGGCGTTCCGCCTCACCCACAACGGACGCGAGGTGAAGGACCTCCCGGCCGTGGGGTCCACCCGCCAGCGCGTGGCGGACCTGTTCGGCGGCGAGTTGGCCGAGGGCCTGCTGCCGGTGTCGCGCCACGGGCGCGGCATCGAGGTGGGCGGGCTGGTGGGCGTGCCGGCTTCCGCGCGGGCCACGGCCCGCTGGCAATACGTCTTCCTCAACGGGCGGTACATCCGCGACCGCTCGCTCGCCCACGCTCTGCGCGAGGCGTTCCGAGGGCGGCTGGACCCCAACCTCAACCCGGTGGCGTTCTTGTTCCTGCACGTGGACCCCGGCGAGGTGGATGTGAACGTCCACCCCACGAAGATCGAGGTCCGCTTCCGCGACAGCCAGCACGTGCACGGCGAACTGCTGGCCTGCCTGAAGGACGCCCTGAACAGGGCGGACCTGCGCCCCTCGGCGACGATGAGTTCCAACGAACCCCCGGCCCCGCCGGGGAGCGGGGCCGAGGACGCCCTGGAGACGCCCTCCGATCCCGCTGCGGAGCGGCGGCAGCAGTCGCTGCGGGAGGCCCTGGCCGACTTCTTCAAGTCCGTGCCCGCCACGCAGACGCGATTGGGCTTCGCCGACGCGCCGGCCGGACCGCGCCGCGATTCGTACGCCCCCCACGCTCATGGCCCCTCTCCTGCTCCCGATCGCGTGGAAGCCCAGCGAGATGACGGAGGTCGGGTTTGCCCTGGGCGCCTTCCTGACGAACGCCCGGCACCGGCGGGTGCCGGGGTCTTCCTCTCCTCCTGCCCCGAACCCGGCGTCCCTCCCTCGCTGACGCCAGGAGCGCGCGACTTCGCCCCCCGCGCCGTCATGCAGGTCCACGGCGCCTACATCGTCGCCCAGGCCGACGACGGCCTTGTCATCGCCGACCAACACGCCCTGCACGAACGCCTGCTCTACAACGAGTTGTTCGCCCGCATGGCCGAGGGCCGGCTCACCGGCCAGCGACTGCTCATTCCCGAGCCGGTCCGCGTCACGGCCGGCGAGGCCGCCGCGCTGGAAGCCCACGCCGCCCTGCTCGCCCGCCTGGGCGTCGAGGTCGAGCAGTTCGGCCCCGAAACCGTCGCCATCCAGCAGTTCCCGTCTCTACTGGCCGAGCGCGGCGTCCCGGCCGCCGACTTCCTCCGCGAACTGCTCGACCGCCTCGCCGAGGACAGCGCCGCCGACGCCGAACACGTGCTGGAAAGCATCCTTGCCATTATGGCGTGCAAGGCGGCCGTCAAGGCCGGATCGCCCCTCACCACGGAAGAAATGCAGTCGCTGATTTCCCGCGCCGACCAGATCGAGAAAGCAAGCTCCTGCCCGCACGGCCGTCCTACGATGCTCCGCCTGACCCTCCGGGACCTGGAGAAACAGTTCCACCGGACGTAGGGACGGTGGAACGTCGTTGGCGACAAGCGCCAACGAGAGGGCTGGCGTTCACCGAGCCAACCTGCTAGACATACGGCCCCTGCACACCGTTCAGGAAGGAGCGAGCACTTGGATCTCCTGCAAGTCAAGGGCAACCAGATTGTGGATTCGCGCGGCCGGGAGGTCCGGCTTCGCGGCACGTGCATCGGCGGCTGGATGAACATGGAGAACTTCATCGTCGGCTACCCCGGCGCGGTGCACACGCTCATGGAGGCCTGCCAGCGTGAATGGGGGCCGCAACGCACGCGGTTCTTCCACGAGCGGTTCCTCGACCATTTCTTCAACGAGGACGACGTGATCTTCCTCCGCCAGTGCGGAGCCACGGCAATCCGCATCCCCGTGAACTACCGGCATTTCGAGGACGATTGGCGGCCGTTCGCGTACCGGCCGGACGGGTTCGAGCGGCTGCGCCACGCGCTGGGGTGGTGCGAGCGGCACGGGCTGTACGTCATTCTCGACCTGCACGCGGTGGCCGGCGGGCAGAACCCCGACTGGCACAGCGACAACGCCACGAACTGCGCGTTGTTCTGGCAGCACCCGCACTTCCAGGACCGCTTTGTCGCGTTGTGGGAGGAATTTGCGCGGCAGTTCCGCGACGAGGGGGTCGTGGCCGGCTACAACGTCATGAACGAGCCGGTCACCTCGCGCGGCTCGAACAACCGCAACCCGTACAGCGCGGCCGCGCCTTCCGATTGGGCGGCCCTGAACGCCGTGTACGACCGGGTGGTGAAGGCGGTCCGCGCGATCGACGGCGACCACATCATATTCCTGGAGGGCGATTTCTACTCGAACCGCTTCAGCGGTCTGGACGATCCGCCAGCGCCGAACCTGGTCTACAGCAGCCACAACTACATGGGACCGGCCATGGGACCGGGATCGTATCCCGACTCGCGGCGGGCCGGCTGGGACGCCAGCGCTGTCGCCGAGGCGTTCGGCGCCTGCGAAGGCCAGGCGTTCGCCGCCAAGCATGGCGTGCCGTTGTGGGTGGGCGAATTCGGCGCGATCTTCAACGGACCGGCAGCGGAGGCGCCCGACCGCCTGCGCGCCCTGGACGACCAACTAACGGCCATGGAGGGACGCGGCGCTCACTGGACCACGTGGACCTACAAGGACGTCGGCGTCATGGGCCTGGCCGCCGTTGCGTCCGATTCGCCCTACATGCGGGCGATCAAGCCCGTCTTCGACGCCAAGCTCAAGCTCCACGCGGAAGGCTGGGGCTGGCTGCCGCCATCGACCGTGGATGCGCCGTTTGGCGAACTCAACCGAGTCATCGTCGAGACGGTGGGCGACCCCGCCTTGACGACCGATGCAAACCGCGGCCATCTGGCCAAGGCGGCGCTGTCCACCTACGTCGCCGGCCTGCTCCAGACGCCGTTTGCCCGCTGCTTCAGCGGCATGTCGGAAGGGGAGATGGACCGCGTGCTGGCCTCGTTCGAGTTGCGGAACTGTCGCCGCAACCAGGGCCAGATCGACGTGCTGCGCCGCCACATGGGCGGCGCGGCATAGCCGGGCGTCACGATCTCCGCACGGGCCGCCAGCGAGTCGCGGGCCTGACGGCCTGCCAAGAAACAAGGTCGCTCACCCCTTGTCAGGCCTCGGCCTTTGTTGTATCAATCGGTGTTTGCCCGCGGTTGGGTGGACTGCGGGTCAGGATCGCCCCATGGCAGAAACGATTGAAGCATTCGTGGCCAAGCTCCAAGCCGAGGGCGTTGACGCCGGCCGGCAGGAGGCGCAGCGCATCAGGGCCGAGGCGGAGCGTCAGGCCCAGCAGGTCCTTCAGCAGGCCCGCCATGACGCCGACAGGCTGATGGCCGACGCCAAGGCCCACGCCGACGGAACCGCCGCCCGCGCACGCGCCGAACTCGCCCTGGCTGTCCGCGACACCGTCCTCCGCCTCCAGGAGGCCCTCGGCCGAACCCTCTCGGCCGTGCTGTCGGCCGGTGTGAAGCAACGCATGGACGACCCCGCGTTCTTGGGCAGCCTGCTGCACGACCTGGTCGCCGCGTACGTCAAGCGCGACGTGGAGTGCGGGGATGTGCTGAAGATCGACGTGCCGGAAGACATGCGGCAGAAGCTCATCGACTGGGCTATGCGAGAGATCGGGCAGGAGCGCGTGGAGAAGCTGCGGCCGTGCATCGACCTGAAAGGCACGCTGAAGGACGCGGGCTTTGAGTACACGCTCCGCGGCTCGACGGTGGAAGTGACGCGGGAGTCGGTGGTCGAGGTATTGATGGCACTGGTGGGTCCGGCGCTGCGCGAACAGGTTCGCGCCGCGGCTTGCTGAGCGAAGACCGGTCCCCGATATCCGCCACTGGGTACCTGGTCCGCGGAACAACGGTATGTCGGGCGAAAACTACTACCTTCTTTCGGCCTTGCCGGTCTTGTCTGACTTCGGCGCCCCGCCGCCACTGCGCCCCGCGGCCTTCGTCGCCCACGTGGCTGACGCCCCAGGCCCGCGGCGAATGGCCGAGGCTATCTTCCTTTCCGACGACCTGCTGCAGCGCGACGGTTTCCAGGCCGGCGACCCGGCGGAGGTCGCCCCGGCCGTCCTGGCCCCCGAGCAGGTGCGCGGCGAGGGGCCCTTGCCGGGGTTCCTGGCCCCCGAGGCCGACAGCGACGCTGCTCCCGAGCGCCGGATGCAGGTGGACGCCGCCTGGGCGGCGTACTTCCGCTACGTGCGAACGGTGGCGGAAGAAGGCAGCTTCCTCGATGCGTGGTTGCGGACCGAGGTCGGCCTGCGGAACGCCGTGGCGGCTGCGCGGGCCAAGGCCCTGGGCCTGGACGTCGAGAGCTACCTTGTCGCGCCCGAGCTGGGCGGCGACGGCGACGCGCTGGCCGGCGTGGTGGCCGAGTGGGCGGCTGCGCCCGATCCCCTCGCCGCCCAGCGCGTGCTGGACCTGTGGCGTTGGGCGTGGCTGACGGAGAACGAACGGTGGTTCTCCTTCTCCGACGACGAGTTGGCCGCCTATGCCGCCAAGCTGCTGCTCTTGGAGCGATGGAAGCGAATCGCGGATGCGGGACACTGACCACAGAGGCACAGAGGACACAGAGGCGGCAAACAAGAGGACAGACGATGATGAACGCGGATGAAGAGGACGAAACCAGATACTCCCCATCAGTGTTCATCTATGTTCATCATGGTTGCGGCTTCCTTCTTTGCGGCCCCTGTGCTTCTGTGGTGAAAAGGATGCCGCCGTGACAGGTAAGATCGTCGCCGTATACGGGAACATGGTGATCGCCGAGACCGAGGGGCGCATCGTCAAGAACTCGGTCGGCTACTGCTGCCGCGCCGACGGCGCTCGCCTGCTGAGCGAAGTCATCCGCATTCGCGGGCGCCTGGCCGACCTTCAGGTCTTCGAGGAGACCCGCGGCCTGAAGGTGGGCGACGGCGTCGAGCTTCGCGAGGAGATGCTCTCGGTGGAGCTGGGGCCGGGCCTGCTCGGGCAGATCTACGACGGGCTGCAGAACCCCCTGCCCAAGATCGCCAAGGAAGTGGGCTATTTCCTCCTGCCGGGCCACTACATCGACGGCCTGGACAAGCAGCGCACGTGGGCGTTCACGCCCCTGGCGAAGCCGGGCGACACGGTGCGGGCCGGCGACACCCTTGGCGCCGTGCCCGAGGGAATCTTCACCCACCGCATCATGGCGCCGTTCACTCTCCGGGGCGACTGGCGGGTCCAGAGCGTTGCCGCGGCCGGCGAGTACACCGTCGCCGGCGAGATTGCCGTGCTGTCAGGCGAGGGCGGCGCGGCCTTGCCGGTGACCATGCGGCAGACCTGGCCGGTGAAGGCGCCGCTGTCGGTGGCGAGGCGCCGGCTGATGCCTGTCGAGCCGCTGGTCACACAGGTGCGGATCATCGACTCGATGTTTCCGGTGGTCAAGGGCGGCACGTACTGCATTCCCGGGCCCTTCGGCGCGGGCAAGACCGTCCTTCAGCAGATCACCAGCCGCTACGCCCACGTGGACATCGTGGTGGTCGCCGCCTGCGGCGAGCGGGCCGGGGAGGTCGTCGAGACCCTCCGCGACTTCCCCGGACTGACCGACCCCCGCACCGGCCGGCCGCTCATGGAACGTACCATCATCATCTGCAACACGTCAGCCATGCCGGTGGCTGCCCGGGAGGCGTCGGTGTACACGGCCGCCACATTGGGCGAGTACTACCGCCAGATGGGTCTGGAGGTGCTGCTGCTGGCCGATTCGACCAGCCGCTGGGCGCAGGCGATGCGCGAGGTGTCGGGGCGGCTGGAGGAAATCCCCGGCGAGGAGGCGTTCCCGGCATACCTGGAAAGCCGCATCGCGGGCTTCTACGAGCGGGCCGGGCAGATCGAGCTTCGCGACGGGCGCAAGGGGTCGCTGACGATCGGCGGGACGGTGAGCCCGGCCGGCGGGAACTTCGAGGAGCCGGTCACGCAGGGCACGCTGAAGGTGGTGGGCGCGTTCCACGGGCTCAGCCAGGCCCGCGCCGACGCCCGCCGTTATCCGGCCATCGACCCGCTGGAAAGCTGGAGCAAGTACCGCGGGATCATCGACCCGGAGCGGGTGGCTCGCGCCAGGGCGGTGCTCCGGCGCGGCAGCGAAGTCCATCAAATGATGACCGTCGTCGGCGAGGAAGGCACGAGCATCGGCGACTTCGTCGTCGCGATGAAGGCCGACTTCTTCGATAACGTCTACCTGCAGCAGAACGCCTACGACGCGGTGGACGCGGCCACGCCCGCCGAGCGGCAGAAGATCGTGTTCGACAGGGTGCTCGGGGTGCTGGAGATGGACGTGGCGGCCGAGGACAAGGCGCAGGCTCGCCGGGTCCTGGTGACGGCGACGGACCTGTTCCGCAACTGGAACTACGCCCAGACCGACGGAGCGGAGTATCGCAACTTGCTGGGACAGATCGAGGCCTTTACCGTTTCGGGAGGTAAGGGTGGTGCTTAGGCGCCGTCACGAAATAACTTGTTCACGTTTCCCGGGTGGCACAGGTCTCCGACCTGTGCTGCACAGCTTGGAAAGCTGTGCCACCAAGACTGGCTTGCTCAGGTTATTTCGTGACGGACCCTTAGTGACATCTGGAAGGACCGGCGACCCTCACAGCCCCCGAAGGGGGCGTTTGAGCTGTGCGGCAGCGGCTGAATCGTCCCATTCCGGGACTCTCCGCTGAGAAATGTCCACGTACCACGGGCTTGCGCCCGTGGCTGTCATCAGGCGCCCTCTTCGGGGGCTTACCGAAGCAACGGGCAGTGAGCACACGATGCGGAAATGCTACGATCGGATAACTCGGATAGCGGGCAACGTCGTGACCGTGCTGGCCCGTGGAGTGGGCTACGACGAACTGGCAGTGCTCAGCGGAGAGAAAGGCTCGTCGCTGGCGCAGGTGATCCGCCTCGACGGCGACGAGGTCAGCCTCCAGGTCTTCGCCGGCACCGAGGGCGTCTCCACGACCGACCGGGTCCGATTCCTCGGCCATCCCATGCGGGTGCCGTTCAGCGAGGAGCTTCTGGGGCGTGTGTTCGACGGCTCGGGGCGCCCGCGCGACGCTCGGCCCGCGGTGGAGGCCAGGCTGGTGGAGATCGGCTCGCCGGCGATCAACCCGACGCTGCGCCGCATGCCCGACCGCATGGTGCAGACGGGCATCCCGATGATCGATGTGTTCAACTCGCTGGTGCAAGGGCAGAAGCTGCCCATCTTCTCCGTGGCGGGCGAACCGTACAACGAACTGCTGGCCCGCGTGGGGCTGCAGGCCGACGCCGAGATCATCATCCTCGGCGGCATGGGCCTGCGACACGACGACTACCTCAAGTTCCGCCAGGCGTTCGAGGAAGGCGGCGTGCTCGGGCGAACCATCCTGTTCATCCACACCGCGGCCGACCCGGTCGTCGAGGCCTTGCTGGTGCCCGACCTGGCTCTAGCCGTGGGCGAGCAATTCACGCTTCAGGGCAAGCGGGTGCTCGTGCTGCTGACGGACATGACGGCCTTCAGCGACGCGCTGAAGGAAATCGCGATCATCATGGAGCAGATCCCCTCCAACCGCGGCTACCCCGGCGACCTGTACACGCAGCTGGCCAGGCGATACGAGAAGGCCGTCGACCTCGACGGGGCCGGCACGATGACGCTGCTGGCCTGCGTGACGATGCCCGGCGACGACGTGACTCACCCGGTGCCCGACAACACCGGGTACATCACCGAAGGGCAGTTCTACCTCCGCAACGGGCGGATCGAGCCGTTCGGCTCGCTGAGCCGCCTCAAGCAGCAGGTGAACGGCAAGACCCGCGACGACCACCGCGCCATCATGGACGCGTGCATCCAGCTTTACGCCCTCTGCCGCGAGAGCCGCGAGAAACGCGACATGGGCTTCGAGATGTCCGATTGGGACGCCCGGCTGCTGACGTACGGGCAACTGTTCGAGCGCCAGATCATGGACCTGTCGGTGAACATCCCGCTGATGGAAGCTCTGGACCGCTGCTGGGCGATCCTGGCGCAGTGCTTCGAGCCGCGGGAAACCGGCATACGGCGGAGCATCATCGACGCCCACTGGCCGAAGCACGCGGTTGCACCCGCCTGATTGCGGATTTCGGAATGCGAATTGCGGATTTCCAGGCAGGAAGCGGGCAAGCAAATCTGTAACGGTTTGGATTGGAGCGTACTATGACGCCAGACGAGATGAAGCAACGGACGAAGGAGTATGGCCTTCGCATCATCCGCGTCGTGCAGTCGCTGCCGAACAAGCGGGAATGCAGCATTACTGGCGGCCAATTGCTTCGCGCCGGCACCAGCGTCGGAGCGAACTACAAGGCAGCCTGCCGAGCCAGGTCCCAGGCGGAGTTCGTTGCGAAGCTCGGAATCGTCGAGGAGGAAACCGACGAAAGCCTGTACTGGAGGGAGATGCTGATTGACGCCGGGCTGGTTGCATCGCTGAAGCCGGCGCCGCTGATGAAGGAAGGCAACGAAATCCTCTCCATCGTCGTCGCCTCCATAAATACTGCCCGGGGAGGTGCAAGGCGCCCCCAAAGGGAATCCGCAATCCGCAATCCGCGATCCGCAATGCCTACGGGCGCGAGACATGGCTAAGAAAGTAAAGTTAACTCGGCCGGAACTGAAGCGACAGCGAGAGGCGCTGTCGAGATTCCGGCGGTACCTGCCGATGCTGAAGCTCAAGCAGCAACAGCTCCAGGTGAGCGCGCGCGAGGTCGGCGAGGCCGAGCGCGCCGTGCGGGCCGCAGCCGAGGGCGTCCGCCGGCGCATCGACGTCTACCGCGGACTGCTGGGCGACCGGGCGGGGCTGAACGTCGAGGCCCTTTCGCGGCCGCGGGAGGTTCTCACCGGCAAGCGGAACATCGCCGGCGTGAGCGTGCCCGTCTTCGTCGAGGCCAGGTTCGATCGACCTGGCTACAGCCTGTTCGCCACGCCGCCGTGGGTGGACCGGGCACTGGCCGATCTGCGCGAACTGGCCGGCAAGGGGGCCGAAGCCGACATCCTCCGCCGCCAACTCGACTTGCTCGTGCGCGAGCTGACCAGGATCGTCCAGCGCGTCAACCTCTTTGAGGAAGTGCTCATCCCGCGATGTCGCGAGAACATCCGCGTCATCCGCATCAGACTCGGCGACGAAATGGCCGCGGCTGTGGGACGAGCCAAGATCGCCAAGTCCAAGATCGCCCGCGAAGCGGCGGCCTTCGACGCCGCGGGCAAACCGGGCGGCTGGGCCCTCGCCGTCGTCGACGAAGGCGGCCCCGACGCGCCCGGCGAACCGGGAGGCGGCCCGCCATGATCGCCAGGATGCGCAAGACCTTCGTGGCCGCCAGCGCCACCGACCGCGACGACATGCTGAAGGCCCTGCGCGCCCTTGGCGTGGTGCATGTCGCGCCGGTGGACCCGGCGCGGGCCGTCGCCGAGGAACGCACCCTCGCCGCCATCGATTCCCTCGCCCGCGCCGTCCTGGCCCTGCGGGCCTGGAAGCCGGCCGGCGTTCGTCCGCGGCTTTCTCCGCACGACGCGGCCGTGGAAGTGCTGGCGATCGCGACGCGTTCCGCGGAGCGGCGAAGCCGCCTGGTTGCGCTCCACCGGCAGGTGGAGCAGCTTGCCCTGTGGGGCGACGTGAGGCTCGATACGTTCCAGGGCCTCGCCGCCGCCGGCGTGACCGTGCAGTTCTACTCGGTGCCGGCCGAGGACGTCGGTCAGGTGCGGGCCGACTTCGTGGAGGTGGTGGGCGATCTACCCGGCAAGCGCGTGCTGGCGGCCGTCGTGCTGCGCCGAATCGCCGCGGCCGAGGTGCCCGACAGCGCCGAGGCGATGCCCCTGCCGCAGCGCGACCGCCCGTCGCTTCGCGCCGAGGCGGCCGAGATCGACGCCGCCCTGACGGCAGACGGCGGGCGCATGGGCGAGTTGGCCCACCTGGCCGGCGGGATGGAAGCCGAGCAGGCCCGCCTGCGGCGTGAAGGGAAGTACACGGCCGTGTCGCGCAGCGGCATCGAGACGGCCGGCCTGTACGCGATCCAGGGCTGGGTGCCGTCCGACCGAGCCGCCGACCTGTCCGCCGGCCTGTCCGCCGCCGGCCTGTCCGCCGCCGTGGCGACCCGCGAGCCGGCCGCCGAAGAAGAGCCCCCCACGCTGCTGGCGCCGCCGTGGTGGGCGCGGCCGCTGGTGGCCCTGCTGAAGGTGCTGGGCACGGTGCCGGGCTACCGCGAGTTCGACGTGTCGGTTGCGTTCATGATCTTCCTGCCGGCGTTCTCAGCCATCCTGATCTCCGACGCCGGCTACGGGCTGCTGTACCTGCTGGCGCCCTGCCTGATGTACCGCAGGATGAAGGCGAGCGGCACGGGCTCGTTGGCCCAGCTCATCATGGTGGTCGGGCTGTTGTCCATGGTGTGGGGGGTCGTCACGTGCAGCTTCTTCGGGTTCGACATCAGCCGTCTGTTCGGGCGATCGCAGGCGTGGGTCAGCGTCGACATGAAGAAGGAGAGCATGGACTTCCTCATGCTCATGAGCGTGACTATCGGCGCGGTCCACCTGAGCCTGGCCCACCTGTGGAAGGCGAAGGCGGCGTGGCCGAGCCTGTCGGCCGCCGGCGAACTGGGCTGGTCGATCTGGCTGTGGGGCATCTACGGCCTGGTGAACATGTTCCTGCTGGGCGGCACGTTCGACTGGAATACGGCGCCGTACTACCCGTGGTTGCTGGCCGGGGGCGGGGCGATGGCGATTCTGTTTGCCGCCCCCAGCCGCAACCCGCTGAAGATGCTCGGCCTGGGGCTGGCGAACTTCCCGCTCTCGGCCATTGGCACGTTCGGCGACACGGTGAGCTACCTGCGTCTGATGGCGATCGGACTGGGCGGCAGCGCCCTGGCGGGGACGTTCAACCAGATGGGCACGGCCCTGCCGTGGTACGGCATGATCCCGGTGCTGCTGATCGGGCACGCCCTGAACGTGGCGCTGTCCATCGTGTCGCTGCTGGCGCACGGCGTGCGGCTCAACATGCTGGAATTCTCGAACAACCTGGGTATGCAGTGGAGCGGATACGCGTACGAACCGTTCGGCAATCGGGCGACTTAGGAGAGCTTTCATGGAAGCGTTTCTCGGATCGATGGGCATGGCGTTGGCGATCGGCATGGCGGCGGTTGGCAGCAGCATCGGGGCCGGCGCGGCCGGGCGAAGCGCCGCCGGGGCATGGGCCAAGGACGCCAAGGCGGGCAAGGGCCTGCGATTCGTCTACATCGTGCTGGTGTCCGCCCCTATCACCCAGACGGTGTACGCCTTCCTGGTGGCGTTCCAGATGGCTGGCAAGCTTGCTCTGGCAAACTCCTACGGGGGGATGCTCCTGGGCATCGGCATCGGCACGGGCCTGGGCGAGATGCTCTCGGCGTGGATGCAGGGCGCCATCGGCGCCGCCGGCTGCCGCATGCTCAGCGAGACCGACGGCAAGGGCTTTGCCTTCGTTCTGATCGCGCTGGGCATCGCCGAGACGGTCGGCATATTCACGCTGGTGTTCATGTCGATCCTGCTGGCCGGCGTGAAGTAGCCGATTTCCCGCTTCCTCGCGCGTCGCGCAGAACCGGTCACTCCAACGGAGCCCATGGCTTCGGTGGCCGGCTGTCTGGTTGCTTCGGGCCCGATGCGCCGTTGGGGCCCTACCGCGTCGGGAACGAGCGGATCGCGTCGTCGTTGCCGATGACCACCAGCACGTCCCCGGGCTGCACCACGCTGTTGGGGCCGGGGGCGCTGAGGACGATCTCGCGGGCCGGCGCCCCGCCGCCGGCGTCCTCGCTCCGCCTGCGGATCGCCACCACCAGCACCTTGAATCGCGTCCCTACCGCCAGGTCCGTCAGGCTGCGGCCGTGGAAACTCGGCGGGCTCTCCACCTGCGCCAGGCTGTAGCCGTCGGCCAGCACCGTTCGCTCGAGCACCGACGGCGCCAGAAGCCGGTCGGCCCAGCGGTCGGCGGACTCCTGCTCGGGGTTGACGATGTCGTCGGCCCCGACGCGGGACAGGATCTGCGCCCGCACGACGGTGGTGGCGCGGCTGATCACCCGCGGGACGCCGATCTGCTTGAGGATCACCGTGGTCAGGACGCTTTCCTCGAACGCGGCGCCGATGCCCACGACGGCCACGTCCACCTTGTCGATCCCCTGCGAGCGCAAGGCTTCCTCGTCGGTGGAGTCCAGGCAGACCGCCAGCGTCACGCGGTCCTTGAGGTCCTCCACCAGCTCGCGGTTGCGGTCCACCGCGATCACCTCGGCGCCCGCGTCAGCCAGCGAGGTCGCCAGCCGCACGCCGAACCGGCCCAGCCCAATGACGGCGAAACGTTCCATGGTTCTGCTCTCAGGCCGCGTCGTGCCGACGCGGTTGCCTTCATCCAGGCAAGGCTCGCTCTGGCCCGCTATCCGATCACCACCGCCTCCGACGGGTACGAATACCGTACCGGCCGCAACTTCGCCGCCAGCGCCAGCAGAAGCGTCAGCGGCCCTATCCGGCCGAGGAACATCGCCGCAATGATGTCCAACTTGCCGGGCAACGTCAACTTCGGCGTGACATTCGCCGACAGGCCCACCGTGCCGCACGCGCTGCACGACTCGAACAGCAGCTTGAGGAAGTCCCATCCGGGCATGGCCACGCAGAGCAGCAGCGTCACCGCGCCCACCATGCCCAGGTACAGCACGCCCAGCGTCAGCGCCCGCCGGATCGTCAGCACCGGCAGGCTTCGCCGGAACGCCTCCGCCTCATCGCGTTGGCGCACCATCGACCAGGCCGCGATCAGCAGCACCGCGAAAGTCACCGTCTTCATGCCCCCCGCCGTGCTCGCCGGGCTGCCGCCGATGACCATCAGCAGGCACACCACCAGGCGCCCCGCGTCGGACAGGTCCTCGCCCATGTCGATGGTGTTGAACCCCGCCGTCCGCGCCGTGACCGACGTGAACAGCGCCTCGCGCAGCCGCGGCCAGGGCGGCATGTTCCGCCACCGCGTCGGGTCGCCCCGCACGTCGCTGCCCGGGCCGGTCAGAGCCATCCGCTCCGGGCTGGGCGCCGGGCCCTGCGGCTCCACCGCCAGCAGGAGCACCGCGCCGGCGACGATCAGCACCCCGCTGGTCCACAGCACCAGTTTGGAGTGCAGGCTCAGCCGCGGGCGCGGCGATCCCGCTTCGTTCGCGCGGCCGGACGTCCCCCCGCCGCGGCGCATCAGCTTGCCAACGGAGTGCTGGATGAGCCGCCCGCAGTCCTGCAGCACGGGGAAGCCCAGCCCGCCCAGGACGATCAGCGGGGCGATCACGCCCAGCACCTGCCAGTGCTCGCGCAGCGGCGTTTCCCACCCCTCGCGAACGCCCTGCATCAAGTTGTTGCCGTACAGGCCGAACCCCGCGTTGCAGAACGCCGAAACACTGTGGAACACGCCGTCCCAGACCGCCTGGCCCCGCGACGGCACGACGGGCCCCTGCGGAGCCGCGAACATCGGGTACAGCATCGCCGCGCCGATCGCCTCGAACGTCAGCGTCACGGCTACGACGAACTTCACCACCCGCCCCAGTTGCCCGACGTTCTCCGAGCCCACCATCTGCCCCAGCGCCTCGGTCCCGCGCAGCGAAATGCCCTTGCCCACCATCAAGGCCAGCACCGTGCCGAACATCGTGATCCCCAGCCCGCCCAACTGGATCAGCCCCAGGATCACCGCCTGGCCCATGGGCGTGAACTCCGTCCCCGTGTCCCGCACCGCCAGCCCCGTCACGCACACGGCGCTCGTCGAGGTGAACAGGGCGTCCACGTAATACACCGGCGCGTTCGCCGGCGTGGCCGCGGGCAGCATCAGCAGCCCCGAGCCGACCAGGCACAGCAGCAGGAAACTGCCGATCAGCAGCCACGTCGGGTGGATGCCGCTGCCCGCGAAGCCGAGGTTCACGCCCACGCCCCGCATAATCAGTGAAATCAGAATATACACCTGCGTAATGATAACGTACAGGGCCCCCGCCGACATCGCCCCCGCGGTGAACCGCGGACCCGCCAGCGCCGCCGCCAGCCCCGCGCCCAGCAAGGCAAAGTCCACCCAGTTCTGCCGGAAGTAATCCCGCCGGTCCGCCGCGCCCTCCAGCCGCACGATCCGGTCCAGCACGAACAGGATCACCACGGCCGTCTGCACCGTGTGCAGGAACTCCCGCCTCGCCGGCAGCGGCTCGTGGAAGCCGTACTCCAGCAGCAGCGCCCCCACGGCCGCCAGCCCCGTCGCCGCCAGCAGCACGTTCAGCAGCACCATGCGCCGCCGCGGCGAGACCGCCAGCCACGACCGCGACACCAGCACGTACATCCCCAGCATCCCCGGCGCGGGGTCGTTGGCGATCGCCCCCGCGATCACCGCTGCCGCCGCCCCCGCCGTCAGCAGCAGGTCCAGCCAGTCGTGGACGACGTGCGCCCGGGCGTCCGGCGCCGTTGCCAGCCGGCGAAGCCGGTCCACCACGAACAGGGCCGCCAGGACGGCCTCGGCCGCGCATAGGATCCACGCGGGCCAGCCCGGCGGCATCGGCGCGGCGTACAGCAGCACCAGCACGCCGGCAGCGCACAGCCCCGCCAACGCCAGCACCCGCCGGGCGCCGCGCTGCCCCGGCTGCTCTTGCATCGATGGAACGGTCGGGTCCATGTGGTACTCAGCTTCCAGCTTCCAGCGGCCAGCCGCCGCCATGGCGGCCAACCCGCCTTCCCAGCCCAAGTCCGGCCAACGTTTGCGGTATGCCCCGGCCAGTCGTCCTGGAGGCTGGTAGCGGGAAGTTGGCGGCTGGGAGCTACTTCTTCCCGTACACCTTCGCCGGATCGAACAGCGGCTTGGCGATGGTCTCCCACTGGCCGCTGTCGGTCAGCTTCCTGTAGAAGCACGAGTAGTACCCGTCGTGGCACGCCGCCCCGTGCTGGGCTACCTCGATCACCAGCGTGTCGGCATCGCAGTCGGTGTAGATCGCCTTTACTTCCTGCACGTGGCCGGAGCTTTCGCCCTTCATCCAGTACTTCTGCCGGCTGCGCGACCAGAAGTGCGTCTTGCCCGTGCCAATGGTGTCCAGCAGCGCGCTGGCGTTCATGTAGGCCACCATCAGCACAGCCTTGGTCACGTGGTCCACGCACACCACGGGGATCAGCCCCGCCGCGTCGTACTTCAGCGACTTCACGGCCTGTTCCAGCTTCTCGTCCATTCGGCGAACGCTCCTTCCGTTGCGGAGGAACATCCTAGCGTCCGGTCGCCGCCGCTTCCAGCGGCGAATGCGTTGCCGGCCATCCGACTCGCATCCCCGTTCGGGACCGCGGCGGCAACGCCTGCAGCCTATACGCGGCTCGCGAAGATGTTCCGCGACGGCAGCTCCCGCGAGCCGCCGGCTCGGCGGCGTTGACATGGCCGTCACGATGGGCCTTCACCCGCGCCGCGAACCGTTCGCAGCCATGGCCCCCGGTTGAGGATCGGCGGCCCGCGGGACCGGCCTCTCGCGCTCCCGCGAGCGGCAGAGGCGTATCGCCGGCTGCGGGCGGATGCCGCTTCGTCCGGCCAGCCGCGAACCGATAGGGTGTGCCTGAATGCCTCCCGCCGAAAGCAGGTCGCCTCCTTGGCCATCGCCGCGGCGAGGGAGGGGAGTGTCGGCCCAACCGACCGGATCCGGCGTGACCGGGGGCCGCTGGATCGGTTAGACTCATCAGTCAAGCGGCTGCATGGAGTCACGAACCCCCGAGTTGCATAGGGTCAACCTGATGAAGCGAACAACTATGCCCGTGGCGGCGTTGGCGATGCTGTTTGCGGCGACGGCCTGGGCGGACGAACTGGACGACCTGGCGAGGAAGGTCGACCCGCCCGCGCGGTTCAAGGACCACAAGGCCAACTGGTCCATCAAGGAGCAGACCTTCACCTACTGGGACTACGACGACAAGGCCAAGGAAGCAAAGGCCGACACGTGTACGTGGTACGTGATCCACGACGGCGATACGGTGGCGGCCGCCGTCCCGCGCGGGTTCTTCCAGTCGGGGCAGGTCTACATCTACGACTTCCGCCCCGGCCGGGGGCCCAAGCAGGCGCCCATGCCCACCGAGCGATTCCACATCGAGACGGAGCGCGGCTCGGGGATCCGCACCGACGCGTTCATTCCCAGCGGGCCGGGCACGACCAAGGACACCTACGACTTCAAGATCGACGGCAACCGCGTCATCCTCACGCGCAGGTATTCCGGCACGAGCGCGTTCAACAAGTGGAGTCACAGCAGCAAGACGCCCGTGAAGGTCGAGGCGTGCAACACGGCAGTGCTGGCCGTCGACCCGCGGTTCGGCTACACCGTCGACATCACCTTCGACGCTTGGTGCAGCCAGAACATGACGCGGACGATGTACATCGAGGCCGGGCCGGCCTGGCGGCACAGCCCCTGGCCCGACGAGGTCTCCTGCTATCGCCTGGCCGTCTCGCGCGTGGGCAGGGAAGGCTTCGAGGGCTACCCCACCAACATGGGCGCCACCCTGCAGCACCGCGGCGACTTCGTCTGCCGCAACGACGGGATCATGGCCTTCCTCAACGACCAGACCGGCTGGAGCCCCACGTACACCAACAACAGCGGCGTGGACAGCACGCTCGTCGTCTGCGGCCCGCACACCGACCTGGACGTGACGCTGGACATGACCAAGGTGCTCAAGGAGAGGAAGGACGACATGAACCACTACGTCGTCCGCCATCGCATGGTCGGCATGCCCCCGGAGATGACCAAGTACGTTTGGGACAACATGAAGCTCCTCCATCAGGGCGAGCAGAAACTCCTGCTGCGAATGGGCCGGCTGGAGGACTTCGAAGAGCAGCCGTTGGATGTGTGCACGAGCCGGCAGCGCGGCGTGACGCTCAACGGCAACTCCACCGTGAGCGATGAGGCGGCCCGCAGCGGCAGGAAATCGCTGAAGTTCACCGGCACGCTCCGCAACGGCAACCCCACGCTGTGCGTCCGTCCCGACCGGAAGTACCGCATCGAGGCGTGGATGAAGGTATCGACCATCACCGACGCCGACCGGGCTGCCGCGGCCGAGAAGGCCAAGGCTGCCGGCAAGCCCGCCGCCGCTCCGGCCGGCGAGGGGCAGGCCTACATGACGCTCGCCTTCGCCAAGTACGACATGGACGCCGCTGTCAGCGAGACGATGAAGTCCAACGCCGTGAAGCCCTCTGCCCAGTGGCAGCACGTCACGCTCGACTTCACCTCGCCCAAGTGGGGCCCCTCCCTCCGCCTGGGCCTGGTGTCTGAGAACTGTGTGGTCTACCTGGACGACTTCAAGTTCGCGGAAGTGAAGTAGGCTGCCTCGGCCGCGAACGGGCAGCGACCGCGGCCGACTCGTGCAGGAACAGGAGGGGGACGCCTTGGGCGGCGATCCGGCCGCCCTTCAGGTGGAAGGTACCGGCGGCGCAGCAACTCGCCAGTCTGCGGAGAAACAGGGCTCATCCGGGTTCGCCGTGCGTGGGGCCATGCCGGACCGGGCCGCGTCGTGAAGGCGCCTCTGTCGCTTCGCTGACGCGCGAAACCCGTCAGTCCACACGCACTTTGTTCGTCAAACGCGGCTGGGACGACCTGGGGTACGTCCGAGCGACTCCTAACCAGCCGGCGCAACCAATGTCTTGTTGGTTGAGGAGACCTTTTTCGCTATTCTGTGACTTTGCGGGCGAACTTGGCTGGGTTGCGGGCGTTTCAATAGTGGGATCCTGTGGTCTGGATCACTACACGGACCCGGCCCGCGGAGGTTGTCGCGTTGCGTGTGCGTGCGGGGGCGGGGCAGCAGTGGGCTGAACGGGAAGCGAGTGCGGCTGTGACGCGAGTGACGGGAAGAGTCTGGTTGGCGGGCGTGGCGGCCGCTTTGGCCGTGTCCGCGTCGTACGCCTCCCCGCCTTCCACCAAAGGCAACCGTCCGCTCCAGCCCACCGAGGAGCTCGAGCTTCGCATGCTGACCGGCATGGTCGGCGATGGCGACCGGGAGGCCAAGACGCGACAGGACGCGGCCGAGTTGCTCCTGACCCGCACGTACGCCCAGGCGACGGAAGCCCTGCGGGCCTTCCTGGCCGACAGCGCCAATCGCCCCGCGCAGATCGCCGTTGCCGAAGCCGTCGCACGGCACGGCGGGGGGGCTTCGGAGTTCATCGAGCCGCTCATAGCCATGCTCACCGGCGCCGAGGCGTCGGTGCGCGAGCCGGCCGCCAGGGCCCTCATGACGTACCGCAACGACGGCGTCATGGAGAAGCTGCTGGGCGTGGCGCGCGACGCGAAGGCGGAGAAGGCGGTGCGGCTGGTGGCGATCTCTTCGCTTCGTTGGCTGCTGGACAAGCGGGCCGTGGACGCGCTGGTCACGCTGCTGGATGATCGAGATGTGGAGATTCGCGCCGCGGCAGCGGAGACGCTGGCCCGGATGACGAACATTCGGGCGTTCGCAACCAGCGCCAAGAAGTGGCGCCAGTGGTGGGACCAGAACAAGAACAAGCCCGCCACGGAGTGGCTGGCGGATCTCGCCGACAGCCTCGGGCGCGAGAAGACGCGTCTGGAGACGGAGAATTCGGCGCTGCGGAGGCGTTTGGCGGCGGCGATGACCGACCTGTACGCCGCGACGCCGGCGGCCGAGCAGGAACGCCTGCTGCTGTCGCTGCTGAAGGATCCGCTGGCCGACGTGCGGGTGGTGGGCGTGCGGCTGGCGGACAAGCGGGTCTTCGCCGGCGGCAAGGTGGGGCTGGAACTGCGCGGGCAGGTGCGGGCGCTTCTGGCCGACAGCGAGACCGACGTCCGCGGCGCCGCGGCCGCATTGGCGGCCGCCAGCGGCGACGCCCCGGCGGTGCCCGTCATCGTCGCCCAGCTCAAGACCGAGGAGGTTGCGGCCGTGAAGCAGTCGCTGCTGACGGCCCTGGGCCAGTTCGCCGACCCGAACACCGTCGATCCCATCATGGGCGAGGTGTGCAGCAAGTACGAAGCCGTGGCGGTGGCCGCAACGGAGGCCCTGGCCCGCGTGGCGGCCAGGAATCCGCTGGCGGGCAAGGTCCGCGACGAGGCCGTCAAGACGCTGCTGAAATGCCACGGGCAGGGCGGCAACGGCGAGAGCGCCGCGCTTCGCGAGGCGCTGCTTACCGCCATGGGCACGCTTGCCGACAAGCCCTTCCTGCCCGCGTTGCGGCGCGGGCTGAAGGATCCCGCCGCGACAGTGCGTCTGGCGGCCGTCAAGGGCGTGGCCAAGTACCACGACGCGGACCTGGCCGACGCGATCGTGCCGTTGGCAGGCGACGAGGACCGCGGCGTGAGGCAGGCGGTCGTCGAGGCCCTGGAGGCCCTAGGCGGGATCAAGCAGACCCAGACGGTGCTGCAGCGGACCGATCCCGCCGCCGAGCCGGACGCCGGCGTGCGGCAGAAAGCATGGACCGTGCTGATGGCGATGCTGGCCGCGGGGGCCTCCGGCTCGCTGGAGGAAGTCTGCGACATGCTGGCCGACCGCAAGGATGCCGTGGCCGAGAGAATCAAGATCCGCCAGATGCTCGTGGCGGCCCTGAAGGCCGAGAAGAGCGTCAAGCTTCCCGCCGCACAGCGGAAGCTCGCCGCGACGTTAACGGCCGCGGGCCGGGCCGCCGACGCGGCCCCGCTGCTGGGCGAGGTGTACTCGCTGCACGCGGCGTCGAAGAACCCCGACGTCAAGGCAGTCTGGCTGGAGTGGGTCGACGCGATGCTCCAGGCCGGCGACCTCGGGGTGTTCAAGGCGATCGCCGACGCCAAGGCCGAGGCCCCGGCCGAAGGGCTGAAGCACTTCATCGCGTTCCTGGCATCGCTGATGTCCGATGGGCGCCACTCGACGGCGGTGCTGCTGGCCGGCGAGGGATTGCGGCAACTCAACGGCAAGTTGGACGCCGAGCAGAAGCAGGCCGTGCTGGCTGTGCTGGAGGAGGCGCGGACCCGCCAGGCGACGGAGGACCGCCACCGAGTCGCCAAGTTGGCGGCGCAACTGTACGCGACGGACGCGGCCGCCAGGGCCGCGGCTGTGGGCGAACTGAAGGCGATGGGCGACCGGGCGGCCAGGCCGCTCGTGCTGGAACTGCAGAAGCTGGCTGGCTCGGCCAAGCCGAACACCGACGCCGAGAAGGCCGTGCTGGAGGTCCTGCCCCAGGTCGCTCCGAAGCTGACGAATTACGACGTGAAGGCCCCGACGGCTGAGCGGCTTCAGAAGATCGAGGAGTGGCTCAAGCTGCTGTAGATGTCCCCAATCCCCAATCCCCAATCCCCAATCCCCAATCCCCAATCCCCAATTGCCGATTCGCCCCCGGTAGACAAACAAGTAAGCGCACAGCCTCGGAGGGGCGACAGAAGACAGGCCGACGCGAAGAGTGTCACCCCCCAATGGACCAGGCCGGCAATCGACTCCAAGGGGGCGTTCCGCTATCGGCGATCGGCGATACGATTGGCCCGGGCGGGACTTGAACCCGCACGACCCTTCTGGGTCAGGGGATTTTAAGTCCCCTGCGTCTGCCAATTCCGCCACCGGGCCGCTCACGTGCACACACTGTAGTTCTCTTCCAGCGTCAGTACAACCTTCCGGGCGGATGGGGGTGCACGACGGTAGTTGTGCCTTGGCCCCTTGAGCCTGGAGAGCGAACCGTCCCATCCGCGGCAGACTGACGCCCGGAGCGTCACCCGGAAGCGATTTCACGTTTGCTTCAGGTTGCGCCCTGACAATGCGGCAGTTTGCAGGGAGCGTTCATGTTGACGAAAGCCAGAAAGATCTTCCTCGCCGCCGTCGTTGCCTTGTCGGCAACGGCGATCACGCTTGCGGTGCTATGGTACCGCGATTACCCCGTCCGGCATTTCGGCGTGGTCGAGAAGAACGCCTTCTACCGCGGCGCCCAACCGGAGGCCGGCGGCTGGCGCCGGCTCCGCGACGACTTCGGCATCCGCACCGTCATCGACCTCCGCGAAGACCGGTCCAGCCAACCTTGGGCCGTTGCCGAACGCGAATTCTGCGACCGAAACGGTATCCGCTATGTGAAGCTGCCGGTCGGGTCGGAAGGGATCACCGATGCCGAACTGCGGACGATCGTCGAGACCGTCGGCGCCCCCGCTTGCCGCCCGGTCTTCATCCATTGCGAACTGGGTAAGTCCAGGACCGGGGTGGCCGTGGCCGCCTACCGCATCGTGGTCCATGGCTGGACCCTCGATGCCGCGATCGCTGAGGCCGCGAAGTACAAAGAGAACATGACTGCCCCGTACATCGAGTACCTCAAGCAACTGGCCGGCGGCAACGGCTGGCGCCCGCCCCGTCACCTGACGCAAGGCACGGCACCTTCCTCACCCGCCACGCCCGCCGCTCCACGCCGCTAGCGCGTGCCGACGGAGATGGGCAGGGAAGGGGATGCTTGGGGGACCGGGGGTCACTTGCTGAACGCGCCTAGCTGCCTGAGGACCTGCATGAGCGCGGCGCGACGGCTGCTATAGACTTCCCTGGCGTCCTGGACTTCGACGTCGTCGGCGGTCTTGACGATCTGCCGCCCCACGCTGTAGCCTTTGAGCGGAAACACCACCTTGTACTGCGAATCGACGTAGGCCAGCGTATCCCACCCGCTGGCGATGGCGTAATCGCGCCGAACGGGGCCCAAGAGGCTGTGGCCGAAGGAATAGTCCTCGGCGGGGTTGGTCACGCCCAGAAGGGGCAGCAGCGTCGCGGGGACGTCCAGGTGGCTGGTCATCCGCGTCACCTGCTGGGGGGCTCGGCCGGGCACGTGAAGAATCAGGGGGGTGCGGATCTCGCCCTCCTCGAACCCGCCGGCATGGCCCCAGTGGCCCTGCTCCATGAATTGCTCGCCGTGGTCTCCGGCGACCAGGATCACCGTGGAGTCCAGAAGGCCCTTGGACTCCAGGTAGGCCAGCACGCGCTGCAACTGGGTGTCCAGGTGGTTGCAGGCGTTGACGTAGCGGTTGCGGATCAGGCCGATGTCTCTCTTCGTGTCGAGCGTGGCGTAATTGACGGTCTCCAGGTAGGGCTTGCGGATCGCGCACTCGTCGGGGAAGTAGTATCGGGCGTGGGGCGAGTCGAAGAACATAAACGCGAAGAACGGGCGGGACCGATCCCTCGCTTCGATGGCGGCGAGCATCCGGCTGGTGCACTGGCGATCGCGCTGCCAGGTCATCCCGTTGGCGTCGAACACGTGGAGTTGGCTCTTGGGCAGCGAGGCGAAGATCGTCCGGTCGAACTCCGGGTAGGTGAACGTCATCGTGCTGTAGACGAACATCTGGTAGTCCCTCTGCCGGAGCACGTCCAGCAGAGCGGGACCTCGGCACTCGTCCTTGAAAGCGAACCAGTAGGGCCCGTAGAGTCCATAGAACATTCCAAACAGGGCCATCCGCGTCTCGTGCCCGCCGCTGTAGTGGCGGCGGAACCAGGAGGCCCGGTGGGCGAAGGCCCACGTGGCGGGCATGATGTTCGGATCGACCATGTCGGCCCGCCAGCTTTCGGCCACCAGCATCACCAGGTTGCAGGGCTTGTCAACAGGCTGGAGGTTCAGGGGATGCAGCGGGTACTGGAGGCTCAGGGGGTTCGTCTTCATCCGGAAGGCGTTGTCGCCGGCGGGCGGCAGCCCCAGCCGCGTCAGGATCTCCTTCATCGTCAGCGGCAGGTAGAGCGGGAACGCCTCCGCGGTTCGCAGGATGGGCGCATAGGCCTGCGAGTCGCTGACGGCGTGGGCCAGGGCCTGGAACGTCGCCGCCGCGAACAGCACGGCAAGGGCCGCGATCCGCACGGGCCGGTTCAGCACGCGCCGCAGGAGTTCCCGGAGGCGGCGCACCTTCACGGCCACCAGCAGCAGCACCGCCTGGCCCGCGACGAGGGCGGCGATCAGGAGGGCGAAGTACAGAATCGCCTGGCTGCCCATTTCCATGGATTCGATGCCGCCCGGGGTGGTCAGCAGAACCCAGACGTACCCGTTCAGGTGCCAGCGGAACATGCGGTACACCGTGGCGTCGGCAGTCAGGAAGACCTGAATGGCGCCACATCCCAGGATGGCCAGTCCGCAGACCAGCACCGGGTGCAACCACGTGAGCCGCCGGGATGAACGGCGGCCGGCGCCCCAACTCAAGAGCCGCTCCAGCGAGAACACCGGCACCATCACCGGAAGCAGGAACAGCAGCGGGTAGGTCACAAACACCGCGCCGGCAAAGACGGCCGCGATCACGCTGACGCAGTGCGTCTGCCAGAGGTACGGCGACATGTTGAGCAGCAGTGCAAGATACGTCAGCAGGAAGAAGGTCCAGAGCCCCTGCCGGCGTCGACGCGCAAGGCAACCGACGCGTTCTCCCGGCGCAGTTGCCTGCGTCGGCATCGGCACAGGCACTTGGCTGGTGGGGGATCGCATGGCTGACCCGGTACTCCCGTACGCATTCCTGTCGACGCCCGCTGTCGCCAGTCTGCGGGATTGTACCCTGTTCCTGGGGCTGCGACGAACCAATTCGGGGCGCCCCAGGTCCTTCGTGCGCGGCGCCCGGGGCTGGTGTTTTCTCGCCCGCGCCAGGGCGGCAACTCGGCAACCCCGAATCCTTCTATTGCCGGGCGGCTGTTCGGGATATGCTGTGGTTTCCGGATGCCGGGAAGGAAACCACATGCCAAGTTCGCGGAGAAGCCTTGTTGCCGTCTGGTCGCTCCTGACCCTATCGCTTGCTCCGGCGCTTGCTCAGGCCGGCGAGGCCGGCGAGGCCGCGAAGGCCCAGAGGCAGTACATGGCTGTGATGGTGAACGGCAGGAAGCTGGGCTACGAGGTGTACACGCGGCAGGCCCGCGACGGCAAGGTCGTCACTTCGCAGGAGATAGCGATCAGTCTCATGCGGGGGACCGTGCCGCTGTCGATTCGCATCGTGGAGAAGTGCACGGAGACGGCTGAGGGCAAGCCGCTGGGCTTCGCGTGCGAGCAGGACATGGGGATCGCGCGGCAGGTGATCGAGGGGCAGGTCGAGGGCGAGAAGCTGCACGTCACCACAAGGCAGGGCAAGACCGAACGGAAGCAGACGGTCGACTGGCCCAGGGACGCCGTGATGATGGAGGGGGCGCGGCTGCGGACCGTGGCCGAGGGGCTGACGGAAGGGACGAAGTACACGATCAAGGTATACTCGGTCGGGATGCAGATGGCCGTGGACGGCGCATCCACGGTGGGCGCCGCAAAGGACGTGGACCTGCTGGGGCGGGTCGTGCGGTTGACGGAGGTGAAGACGGTGATCGCGGCTCCGACGGGCAAGGTGGAGAGCACCAGCTACGTGGACGACAAGTGCGACGCGTTGAAGATCATCGTGCCGATGATGGGAATGACGATGGAGATGCTGGCGTGCAGCAAGGAAGTGGCGACGGCGCCCGGCGAGCCGATGGACTTCTTCGACAACATGCTGGTGACGTGCCCCGCGGCGCTGGGCGAGGCGGGTGCGGCCAGGAGCGTCACGTACAGCATCCGCCCCGTGGGCGAGAAGGCGGACCTGAAGTTCCTGGGCGGGCCGAGCCAGAAGGTGGCGGCGGGCGCCGGCGGGGCGGTCACGGTGACGGTCGCGCCGGCGGCGGCGGCGAAGGGGGCGGCGCTGCCGTACAAGGGGGATGCCGCCGAGGCGCTGTCGGCGCTGAAGCCGGCGAGGTTCCTTCAGAGCGACGACGCGAAGGTGAAGGAACTCGCCCGCCAGGCGACGGCGGGGCAGGAGGACGCGGCCGGGGCGGCGAAGGCGATCCAGGACTTCGTGGCGACGTACGTGAGGAAGAAGGACATGACGGTGGGGTACGCGACGGCGGCGGAGGTCGCGACGGCGCGGCAGGGCGACTGCACCGAACACGCGGTGCTGGCGGCGGCGATGTGCCGGGCGGCGGGGATACCGGCCCAGGTGGTGACGGGGCTGGCGTACGTGGGCGAGTTCGCGGGCCGCAAGAACGTGTTCGTGCCGCACGCGTGGTTCCGCGCGTGGATCGGGGGGCAGTGGATTGACTATGATGCGGCGCTGCGGCGTTTCGACGCCGGGCACATCGCGTTGATGGCCGGCGACGGCGACCCCGGCGAGTTCTTCGGCGCCATCGGCACGTTGGGACAGTTCCGCATCGAGAGCGTGAAGGTGGAGAAGTAGGGGGGAGAAGAACCGCCAGGAGGCAAGGGCGTCCGAGGAGTTGCTTCGCGAGGGATCGCGGATGTTCCGGTTGACGCGCGGGGGTAGTAGAGGACTGGCGATGAGAATTGCGGCGGTATTGGGAAGCCCGCACGGGCTGAAAGGCGCCACGGGCACGCTGATGGCGGAGGTGGTTCGCGGCTGCCGGGAGGCCGGCGCGGACGTGGACGTGCTTTCCCTGAGGGAACTGGTGGTGAATCCGTGCCGGGCGTGCGACGCATGCCACAAGGTCGGCCAATGCCCGCAGAACGACGGCTTCGAGACGGTGAAGACGGCCATGCTGGCGGCCGACGGGATCGTCCTGGCCAGCCCGAACTACATCGTGAGCGTCAGTGCGCAGATGAAGGCGCTGCTGGATCGGTGGTGCGGCCCGCTGCACTGCATCCTTCTGCGGGAGAAGTACGCGGTGGCGGTGGAGACATCCGGCGGGGCCGGCGGCGAGGGCGTGCGGGAGTACATGCTCCGCGTGGAGCGGATGATGGGCTGCTGGACGGTCGGCAGCATCGGCGCGACAGGCATCGGCCTGGCCGACGCGGCGCGGCGACAGGCGGCGTTCGCGGCCGCGGGCGAACTGGGCCGCGCGCTGGTGGATGCGATCACGCGGAAGAAGACATACCCCGAGCAGGTGGCGGAGCGGGACGCGTTCTTCGAGCGGATGAAGATGCTGATCGGCTTCCGTAAGGATGAATGGGCGTACGAGCGCGACCACTGGAAGGCGAAGGGTTGGCTGTAGGGGAAGGGTAACAGACCTACTGCTTCCCGATGCCCAGGACCCGCAGGAGCGTTTCTTCGTCCTCCTCCGGTCGGAGGATGCCTGTGAAGGCGCAAAGGAAAGCCGCGAAGAAGCCGGCCAGGAAGCCGCCAACGTGGGCCTAGTACGCTACGTTGTGACTGGAGCCCAGGGCCAGGCATCCCACATCCCATACCACCCAATAGAGGATGATCCATCCGCTGGAAAGGGTGAACGAACTTCCGAAGATGCCAAACAGCCAGACACAGGTGACGTCGTTCCGGGGGAAGAACACGAGGAACGCTCCCATAATGCCGCAGATGGCCCCCGATGCGCCCAGGACGGGGGTGCCGTTGAACAGGTAATGCGCCATCCCGCCCGCAAAGGCAGCCAAGGCGTAGAGGGCCATGTACCCCAGATGGCGGAACTTGTAGTTGACCGCGTTGCCGAACACCCACAGGAAGATCATATTCCCCGTGAGATGAATTATCCCAATGTGTACAAACGCGGAACTCACAGAAGATACGCACGCCGGCATGGTCCGGACGACCTCCGCCTCCCCCATCAGCCGAGCCAGGGGATCGTTGCTCGGCGGCAATACGCCCATCATCTTGTAGAGGAAGCCGTCGTCAAGGAAGCCTGCAATGCTGAGCAGGATCGTCGCCGCCACGATAGTGATATTGGCGATCGGCCGTTCATCGGTCGGCACGTGGGCCTTGAGCGGAACAAGAGCCATGGCAACTTTCCTGTCTAGTGAATGGGTGGTGGCTTGGGGCGCCGGACGAACACCGCGGCGAGGGCCAGGCCAAAGCCGACGCTACGAAGAACCACATTGGCTACCTGGCCTACCGTCATAAGCGTTGAGTAGTTCGGCGAGGAGGGGGCGGCATGGTGTAGTGCCGGAAGAAGGCCCAGGACAGCGCCGAGAACAGGAGCGTCATCAGTCCCCCCAGCGCCAGCCCGCAGGCGAGGGGCGTTCGTCGCTAGGAGACGATGCAGAGAATGATGCCGACGACGTAAAGGATCAGCGTGGGGAACTGGTGCAGGAGCATCCTGAGAAAGTTCGGGAAGTCCACGTTCACGTCTGTCTCCTTTGCGTGCATTCAGCGCGGCCGGGATGTCGGTATCAACGGTGAGGGGCATTTGGCGGGTGGAACGATACCGCGCGAGGAGGCGGAAAGTGGAGGGAAAACCGCGTGGGGAGAGGGCGATTCTGCTACACATTAAGGGGC